>JAQBYG010000046.1 GCA_027620445.1 bacterium | reverse complement strand
GCAGCCTCATATCTATTTCCCATACACCACCTCAAAGATACTGCACACTACTTCTTTTCGCTTCAGCATAATCTCAAACCACGGCGCCCAATCATAGTCAAGTTGCTCAAACTTACCATCCTGTAGTTTCTGCCAAAGCACCCAGTCTGTGTTCGCAACTTCTTCAGGATTTTGTCGAACCTCGCCGTCATACCAGCCTACAAACACTTGATCGAGTTCATTCTCACTAAACTCCGGATTGCAGGCAACTTGATACTGAAACTTGGCGCCAGGTTGTAACACTAGCTCAGGATCAATAATACCGAGCTCCTCTCGCAAGCGCCTTTGTGCACACTCGAGGTAATTCTCGGTTGGTCGGACATTACCACACGCTGTATTTGCCCACTGCCCTGCACCAACTATTTTTTTCGCACTGCGCTGTTGGATAAGTAGTTCCACTTTGTCATTTTTTTTTCGAAATAGGAACACAGAAATGGCTCTGTGCAGCACCCCGCCGTTGCGGTGTGCCTCGAGCTTGTCCATTGCACCCAGTACTTTGTCGTTCTTGTCGACAAGGGTGACTTGGTCGAAGTGTTGGTGAACTTGATTCATTTTCGCTAACTTTCCATTCTTGTTGTCTGAGAAACACCAACACTCCATTCGGAGCAGCATCTCCCATAGCCCGCAGTCCCAGACTCCACCCCCTCACTCTATGTAGGCGAGCGGAGCTTTCGTGGGACGGCACACTTACTTAGTCGCAAAAACGGGTAAAAATCATGCAAATACTCGTTACTCTCGAAAAGCAATCGCAAAGCGCAGTGTCAAGTACAGCAGTAAAATCTGCCAATATACACAAAACAGTACAAGCCAATTGGCCACAAACGGAATCAAATCACACCCAAAAAACTGTGTTGTGTGACACGAAAAAATGAAGCGTACGGTTGGCACAAGCACAAAAAACCAGATTACTTTCGCGATGACAAAAACAGCCGAAGGCAAGAGCAGTAACCACAGAAATACCCGCTCTCGCACCAGTGACTGCATCGTCTGATACGGGTGTAGCAACAACCCAACGGTAATCTTGCCACAAGCGTATACAAAGGAAGTCACGAACTGCCACTGCGTCATAACCCACCTCCGGCCCAGATCTTTAAACCTTCAAGAAAGAGAGCGGTTACTCCGGAAGCAATGAGCAGCACTTGCCAAGTATGTCGCCCGATAAACGCAGTCACCTCATCCAGCTGACTTGGCAACAGTTTTTTTGCCTCCAGCTTTGCCTGCAGCGCCGCTTCCTGTTCCAATAATTGCAGAAACTCACTTGGGCTCTTCATTGACTCGACTCTTTCAAAACAACTGCATATAACTCACGAAACTCACCACGTGCGCGAAACAGCTCTGACTCGATGGCCTTGACCGACTTTCCCAGCTCTCTCCCAATATCTGCCACCCGCTTTTTATCGATGTACTTCAGTCGCAAGAGCTCTGCCGAGTACGCGCGCATTCGAGATAGACACAAAAGAACAACTCGGGAAACTTCGTCCGAATCTTCGAGCGGCAAGGAAAATAACTGCTCTGCCAGCGGCAGAGTTTGCAATGCCTTTTTGGCAAAACGCTTGCGGTAGAAATCTGCGACCTCGTGGCGAGCGATCGAGATCATCCACGTCCATAGGGTCGAAGAACCACGAAACAAAGGTAATTGCTTGAGCGCATGCAAAAACACCTCTTGGGTCAGTTCCTCGCAATCGCTCAAATCACCAACGCGCGAAGAAACATACGCCAGCAACCGATCGTGATACAAAGCAAACCACGCCCGCACGGCACTCGACTCACCTCGCTTGAGTTGTTCGATCAGCTGCTTCTCACTAGACATAGGTATATCGTATACTACTTGTATATGTTTGCATGGCTTGTACCAGTGGCCCACGCGATAACCGATTGTAAACCAGGTGAAGGCACTGAGGGCATTGACTTGGGGAATTGTTTGCGCCTGAGTAATGATGCCGCTATCAAAGATGTTTACTCCGAGCCGGCTTTTTTGGTAAATCTCATTGTCCGTAATCTGTTTGTCGTCGGTGGCGTCATTTTGTTTTTGATGATTTTTTTGGCTGGCTATAAGTTTGTCGCTCAAGGCAAAAAAGGCATGGAAGAAGCCAAAAACATTGCCAAATCAGCTCTTATTGGGCTGATTCTTATGTTTTCTGCCTACTGGATCGTACAAATCATCCAACTACTCACCGGAGTAGACGTGGGACTGTAACCTATGACTCTTTTTGCAACCAACCTCGGCATCGGCAAAATCGCAGTACCACCAGGTGTAGATAAGTACCAAGATGCGGCTGCGGGCTCTGGCGCCACCATCGGTATCATGCTGTTTATCTCCATGTTAGTAAAGTTTGCCATGATCGTGGCTGGTATTTGGGCAATGCTCAATATCTTGTTGGCCGCTTACCAATTTTTTAATAATAAAGGAGATGCAGGACAGTACCAAAAAGTCTCACAGCAGATAACCAATACCGTTATGGGGCTCGTGCTGCTCATGAGTCTGTATACTATCGTCGCGGTGATCGGCCTGATTTTCTTTGGCGATGCGGGGTATATTTTGAATCCGACGTTGAAACCGATACCATAACCATCATGAAACTTCTTTTAAAAATCCTCATTGTTTTCAGCTTTTTTTATCTATTTTCTGCATCTCCAGCACAAGCAGCGTCTTGTAGTAAAGCCGGCGAGTGCGTAGATGGCAAAGTTTGCGTTCAAGTCCAAGATTCCAGCATTTTCTATAGAGGAAGTGAGTCTTGTGGCTCTGGTTCAGGACAATCGGTGATCGGCGGCGTATCGCCGCCCAGCTCAATCAAGCAACTCAACATGTTGGCTCGAATACGAAGTAGTGGTAGCTCTACAGGAATCGGCCTCATCATCTTCCTCTCCCGTGGCTTGCGACTACTCACCATCGTCGTCGGGTTGTTTGTCATTGCCAATGTTGTCATGGCTGCCTACGACTACATCATGAATGCTGATAGCAGTGACGTTCTGACCAAGGTAAAAGAAAAGTTTACCTACACCGCGCTAGGATTAGCGATTATAGTCGGAGCATATACACTGGCGGCAATCGTCGGGTTGCTCTTCTTTGGAGACGCGAGCTTTATCCTATCCCCCGAACTTTCCTCTGCGCTCGACAAGCCAACGGTGCCATAAAAGTTGTATAATAACGAGATACTATGATTGCTCAACTCACTAGACTCGCACAATTTGGCTCTTTTGAACCTCCAGTCGACAATAAATTTACTCAAGATGCTGGAACTAGAGATGGCGCTCTTACCAGCCTCGAACTCCTCATCTCTCACGCCTTTGGTGTCCTCACCGTTTTCGGAGGTTTATTTTTTGTCGTAACCTTTTTGATCGCCGGCATTAACTGGATTACCGCTGGAGGAGATACTGGCAAGATTGAGAAAGCACGCATCAGCATGATTCAAGGAGTTATTGGTCTAGTCGTCTTGGTAGCTGCATATGCCGTGATCGGTGTGGTCGGCTCGATTGTCGGGTTGGACTTACTCAATCCAAAAGAAAGCCTTGGTGCCCTAGTTGAAAGAATCGCACCATGAAACGCTTATTTGCAACCCTCACATTTCTTGCCTTCTCTACTTCGAATACGTTCGCGCAGGTTACTAACCCCGCCATCGGCACACTCGGTTCGGATGCTACTAATGCAGCGAGTGGTAGCACCTTTGCCATTTACTTTATTTCCCTCTGGAAAGCACTTATCAGCATCGGCGGTCTGGCTGTTGTCGTCCTCTTTTTACAAGGTGGTATAGAGTGGGTTACCTCTGGGGGTGACTCTGGCAAACTAGAAAAAGCAAGAAATAGAATGGTGCAAGGCTCAATTGGTTTATTTGTGCTCGTGAGTTCATTTACTCTGATCGCATATATCAGTAAATTGTTCTTTGGCAGTGATTTCCAAATCTTGCAACTTGTATTTCCATCGGCAACCAAATAACTATGGCAAAAATACAACTTGCAGACGCTACCATCGACTTGTTCAATCAAGCAAAATCAGAGCAGCTGCCAGGTAGAAATCGTATCGAAGATATCACCAAGCCAGAGGTTGGACTCGGCAATCTCGTTGGCCAATTACTTTCTATTGCCATGACTCTTGCTGCCTTGTTGGTTTTCATTTATCTGCTCTGGGGTGCTATT
>JAQBYG010000045.1 GCA_027620445.1 bacterium | reverse complement strand
CATACAAAAAGACAGTCCTGGTGGATCCAACTAATCGTGAGAAAAGCTAGCAGAACTGTCTTTTTCTGCTCAAGATTCTATGTTGGATCAACGTGTTCATTATAGCCTATTTTTGCTGCATTTTCTTGAAAATTAGCTCCGCTACTCGCTCAGCATTTACTTCCTCAGTTCTATTACTTGGCAAACCTGAAAAATCAATTTGACTCACCAGCTCATTAACGCGATGTGTATCAATTGCTCCATAGCCATGAAAGGTGGTGGCGATATTTTCATGCCCCAAGTTCTGACTGACAGCTTTTAGCTGTTCCATTGACACAGTATGTTTTCTCACCTCTTGAATTATAAAATGACGAAACTTGTGCGGAGTGAAGTAAGGTACATCGACTTCATTACTTCTGGCCTTGAAGATTTTTCTCATCGGACCCGTATCCGCCCAAAAAGATCGACTAAGTCCTTTGGCTTCAAAAGCGTGTTGATTCTCTGATATCAGACCGACTTCAGTTGCTGGAAAAAGTGGGTCATCTATTCCATACTTTTTCTCTTCTGTCAGATAGTGATGCCAATCAGAGACATATTTTGTCAAAGCCTCATCGACCTTAAACAGCGTGGTTATTATTGACTTGCTAAACTTGGTTTCGACTCCATACTTCGGATTTTGGTCTACTACTTGATGCTCAATATCAAAACAGCCAAGAGGCAGAGTAACTACTGCTTGGTCTCTCATGCCCGTCAGTGCAGTAAACGCAATCAAGGCTCGATCTCGCATATCTATCTCGCTGCTAACTTCAAAACTGCACAGTGTTTTTACTTGCTGTAGCGTAGGGTACTTTTGTGCCTGGGATGTCGTAGCCTCACGTCTTTCTTTTTTACTAAGCTGAAGGTACATCACATCACTTGGTGATATTCGAGATTTATAGCCAGGCTGACCCGACAACCACATGAAGAACTTTTGAACATGTCGAAGATGGTGATACTGGCTTGTCAGACCTAAGACCCTGCCAGACCTCTTGTTGACGTTTGTTCTGAGAAATTTTTTGAACTGTTCGGCTCGACGATCCGAAAAAAGCGCATAACTTTCGTCTACGCTAAACTCCTCATACTTCCACAGCGCCTTCTCAATAGCAGTAATCGACTTGCTTGAAAAACCCTGGGCTTCTGACATAAACCTCAAATACGAACGCTTGATCTTCTCGTTGCTTAGTTTGGTTTTTGATTGCTTTGACATAACCTTATCCTTTCGTATAAATAGTGAGTGTTACAAAGAAGGGGAGAGGCTTGTATTAATGACCTGCTCAGCAACTAATTCATTTGACTGCAGTGAGCCAAATCTGTTGACTGATTTGCCACACTTTATACACTCGCCCTCGTATCTAATTGAGATTTTGTTCACACCGATTTTTTTGTCTTGAGAGACAAATTTGGTGCTTCTAGAAGTAGTTTTTGCTTTACAACCCAGACAGTAGAACTCTCCCTGGCCAAGCTTCACTCGCCTTTGATTCGTTTGTTCCTGTAGGTACTCTTTCACTGCCGAACCCAAAAAGAGCGAGTAATGACTATCTTCATCTATCGGCAGAAGACCATCATTTCGCCAACTTCTAACCGTCTGAGGATGTATGCCACATAAGACAGCTAGCTCTTGTGTAGAGTAACTTTTCTTAGTTTTAATTTTGCGTAGGTTGTAATTTCGTTTCATAGTTTTGGCTTATTTTTCTGGTATCTTTGACATACACAGCGCGGTACAGATTGACCAAGCTCGTTGCTGATTCAAGTAGTTCTCTAGGTGACAACTCCACACCATACTCAGCTCTATACAGATTTTGAAAAGTTGTCAAAGATATATCGCTAACCATGTCCGTACAGTACATGACAGTCCAGAGGTGTACGGAGGTATACGAAAGCTATACGATTTTTAGAGGTGAAATTTAGGATTCAAAAAAACATAGCCATCAATGTAAGACATAAAGTCTTCGACCAAATATTCTTTTGAGATCCTTGTGGCAATTGCAATGACAGCATAATAAACTTTGTGGCGTTTCTTCTCTGAGTCATAAGCCCCAGTGTTTTCTCCAAGCTTGTCGAAGATATCTTCCCAATACATGGTCTTCTTGCGTGAGTTTTTATTTTGAAGAAACATTTTGAGGATCAAACCTCTGGCATTATTTGGTGCAAAGCGTATGGTTGTATCATCGATAGAAAACTTGCCAGTTTTTGAGTTGTACTGACATGATGGTCTGTTTGATTCCGATTCTGATGCTTGGTGCGAGAGCTGTTGCTTAATGTGTTGATGAATCATGTCTAGGTATCGCTGATATTCGTCTCTTCGGATGTCGATACCAGGAGTTTTGGCATGGGTGTCGCCAGTGATAGCTGCTTGAATCGCTTTAAATTTACTACTTACATAACTAAGTTCCCAAAACATATTAGAATCGATTAGCTTGTCGCGCTCAGTTTCATAATCTGAGAACCAATTATGAAACTCGGCAATCTCATTCCAAGCATGCCACACCTTAAATCTCAAAAGACGCTTATTCCTATCTCTTTCTGATTCCCATTCCGGATAAGTAGTTGAGACCTTAGCCCAATTAGCAACACTAGCATTATCGTGTATTTTGCCGTATTTTCTGCAGAATTGAAGATGTTTTTTATCATCCACTCTAGCAAGAATTACCAAAGCATAAGTTATATCGTCATACATTTGTCTGGTTTTGCCTGCACTAGAAATTAGGTCACCCTTCCATGCGTCAGTGACTTTTTGCATGTGCTCCACGACAGTACGACTACCCGTTTCATGAGTTTTAAGATATGTCTCAACCTCTTTGTGAGTTTTTAACACTTCTTTCTGAACTTTCTTCTCCAAATCAATCTCTTTTTTTAGATCTTGATCTGCTAGAGCAATTATTTGTTTATTAATCTCAACTAGATACGGTTCTTGATCAAATGCTTCGATATAATCAAAAATTGATTGGAAAAATACACTATCTGATCTCGAGTGCAAGGCGCGTTGGTAGACGTTTTCAAGGTTGCTAATTTCCGTCATAGTGTCCAAATTTTACCCCAAACACTCACTATTACGAAGCGATCTTTTTGCAGTTTATAATGGAAGAGTTAAGATACAAGTAAATAAAAAAAATGGCACTAAGAAAATCTCAAATGTATAGTTTAAAATGGGACATCAAAATCACCCGTTAAAGCAGAAACTATGTCACGACTAATAGATCTAATTACACAAGCAAAATCTCGAGATTTAGAACTTGGAAAAGAACTTGAGCGTGAATTCAAAGTACTCTCTTCACGTCGTTCGTTTGGTCTTAATTTTGAACGTCATCATCCTGAAAGTGTAGAGTTACCAAATAGACTAGTTCATAAGGGTGATAAAGTTCATGTATTACCTCAACGTGGAAACCCCAGAAAAGGTGATCGAAAAGTTTGGAAAGTTTTAAAAATTTCTGGTAAAGGCACAAAAAGAGTGGTACAAATTGAACTCCAAGGGATCGATGAGTCAAAAATTCAAGAAGTGGCAATACTTGATTTAGTTGCGGTAGCAGAGTTTAAAGATTATATTTACCCTGGGTTAGTAAGTACCGGTAAAGTAGTGCGTGATGGTGGCAAACCTTTTCATACTGTAATAAACGCAGAAAATTTTCATGCTCTAGAGGCTTTAACTTATACCCATCGCGGCAAGGTTGATGCGATATATATTGACCCACCTTACAATACAGGAGCTAAAGACTGGAAGTATAACAATGATTACGTTGAATCAGAAGATTTATACCGACACTCCAAGTGGCTCGCCATGATGGAACGGCGACTAAGGATTGCACGTGAACTACTTAATCCTGCCACTAGTACATTAATTGTTACAATCGATGAAAAAGAATACCTCCGTCTTGGTTTGCTACTTCATCAATTGTTCCCTGATGGTCTAATACAGATGGTATCTACTGTCATTAATCGAAAGGGGAATGCTCGCCGAGGCGAGTTTGCCCGCTGCGAAGAATATATTTTCTACGTACGATTTGGTGAAACAAGTGTAGTACCCTGGCAGTCGGACATGTTAAACGAAGACAATAAAAAAAAATCTGGAGTACGCTGGAAAAGCCTGCTTAGACTTGCCTCGACGGGCAAAACTACTGGGCGGTTCAACCTTTTTTTTCCACTATACTTTGACAAAAAAACACTGAAGTTCGTACGAGCCGGAGACTCCATTCTTGACGGAATAGACATCAATAGTGTTACGGTGCCTAAAGGCCTTTCCGCACTTTGGCCTATCTCTAAAGATGGAAATGATGGAAGGTGGTCTCTTAGTCTTCCCAAGTTCAATAAATATATGCAATTGGGATACATCAAGTTTGGAAAACCAAACGGTGGTGGCAGAACACCCTACTATCTAATGTCGGGACAAATCGCCGCAATAGATACTGGGGATCTCGTAATCAAGGGTAGGGATGAAGATGGAGC
>JAQBYG010000009.1 GCA_027620445.1 bacterium | reverse complement strand
GGTTTGGCATTTATATTCCTGCCGTGCTCTCGGTCGCACTCGTTTCGACCGGAATATTTGAGGGAATTATCATGTTTGTTGGCATCGTTATTACCGCGCTGGTAGCAAAAAAACTGATCGCAAAGCTCAAACTGTCTTATCTGCCACGAACAGGTTTGCTGCTCTGGACCATCTCACTCGGCATTTTTGCCACACTCGTTCTGGCACCGCTACTCAACATCACCTCTCTGATGAGTGTCAATATTTTCCCCATTTTAATCCTCGTCCTCCTGGCAGAAAACTTCCTCGATGCGCAAACGAGGACAAAACAAAGCGAAGCGATCGCGCTGACACTTGAAACACTTGGTCTTGCGTTTGTATCTGGGCTCATTCTCAAGTGGGAACCACTCCAGAAACTCGTATTGCTCGAACCAGAACTCATGTTTATGGGCACCGCTGCCTTAAATATTATAATCGGCAAATTTGTCGGCCTGCGCCTTTCAGAGCGCATGCGATTCCGCTCAATTATCGAGGAAGAGTAAATTCCGAGGAGTCTCCCGTATGGCAATTAAGCCCTCACACCTACTCGGGATGAACTCGAGAAATTTTTATACCAAACTCAATCCGAGCTCTGCGAAAAAGTACGGTTTTTCGAAACTGAAAACCAAACAGCTCCTCGAGGAAAATGGCATTCCAACTGCCAAGGTGTATCACGTCTTCACTTCACGCAGTGATCTCGATCATGTCATCTGGGAGCAAATTCCGACCCCATTTGTGATCAAACCAGTAAGTGGTAGCGCTGGCAAGGGTGTTGTCATCATCAAAGAAAAGAAAGAAGGTGAACTCTTGTGGCTCAATCAAGATGGAGAGTTACTGAGTAAACTAGACCTCAACCTGCACACCGCAAACATTCTTGACGGTGAGTTTACTACCTGGGGCAGCAGCAACGAGGCACTGGTCGAAGAGATGATTGTTTCTCACCCCACACTGGCGAAGTACGCCTATCACGGCACGCCTGATATTCGCGTCGTCGTGTTTAACTCTGTTCCCATCATGGCGATGACTCGCATACCTACCAAAGAATCTCAAGGCAAGGCCAATCTGGATCGAGGCGCAATTGGCCTCGGCATCGATATTGCCACGGGAATTACCACGCACGGGATCTATGGAAAAAGTGAGCGAATCACTCACTTTCCAGATTCGAAGAAGAAAGTGAACGGCATCAAAATTCCTTTCTGGAACAATGTACTCGCCATTGCCGTCAAGGCGGCTGCGGCGGCTGGCTTTGTGTTTATGGGCGCTGATATCTTTATTCATCCCGACAAAGGGCCAATGATTGTGGAGCTGAACGGCTTTCCTGGCCTGTCAATTCAACTCTGCAACCGTGCCGGCCTGAAGCGTCGACTCGAAAGAGTAGAGGGGATTGAAGTTCGCAATCCAGACCATGGGGTCAAAATCGGTCAGGCTCTCTTTGCCGAACGGTTTGCGGACAAAATCAAAAGCGAAGATGGGTTGCGCATTATCTCCAATCGACCGCATATTGGCGTTTTTGATGACGAGAAACAGGCACACACTACGCTCGCTTTCGTAGACACCAAACGTTTCCGCTCCGCCATTAGCGAACAACTTGCCAATGACCTCGGGCTCGTTGACTACGGCGATTTACTCTGGCAACAACAGGAAGTAGTAGAAGGAAAGCTCCCAGTGGTAGAAGTAACGATTCGAGTAGAAGACCGCAAGATCCAGACCGCTATGCTCGTGACCAAACGACTGAATAAAGGCAGACACAGAGTAGAGCTGGGCAGAAGAGATCTCGAAGGCTTTCTGGTAAACATGGACGAAGAAGAATGAGTTTTCTCGACCAATTAACTCCACTTAATTTACAGGAAGAAAAGCAAGAGTTTTTTGCTGATCATTCGTACAATCCACAGTTTGTATATGCGGAGCCGGTTGAACAGGCCAGTCTTGAAGAATATCCAAAACCAACACCTGAGCTCACAGCGCTGGCAAAACAGATTCTGGCAAAGGAAACAGGGCGCACGAAAGATGTCGAAAAAGAACTCGGTCGATTACTTTCGCAAGCAGAAGTGACACAAAAAGCGGAAGCCTTTTTAAAAATGCATGGACTGGAAAATAAAATTGCTATTATTTGGTCTGCTTCATTTGTGAGCAGGGCAACCATTACCAAAGACACGCTGAAGTTCAAGACACTGTCGCAGTTTCGCGAACTAGAAACAGCCGGGATGTTGTTTCATGAAATTGGCACCCATGCGTTGCGACGCGTAAACTACGAACAACAACCTTGGTATCGCAAAAAGAAAAAGTACGGATTTGGGAGTTACTTGGAAACAGAGGAAGGGCTAGCAACACTGCACGGATTACTACCAATGGAAAACAAGTCCTTGTATAAGAGTGCCATTCGATATCTTGCAGTACACTTTGCACAAACACTTTCATTCGCAGAACTCTGGACCTACCTCACCCCTCTTATTCCTGAAGAGGAAGAGAGGTGGATGGTGACAGTTCGTCAAAAGCGAGGGCTCACTGATACCACACAGCCAGGCTTATTCACAAAAGATACGCTTTATTTTTCTGGCGCTATCAAGATGGCGAAATGGCTAGAGACCAACAACTTCGATCTGACTGATCTATATCTTGGGAAATTGGCAGCTGAAGATGCGACAAAAGCGCGTGAAATGAATCAGGCATTCGTACCAAGATTACCCAGCTTTTTTATGGCCAATTGCAAAGCCTACCAAACCGATATTGAAGAAATCAACTTATACAACAGACTATAGAAATGCACGATCTAGACCTCACTCCATACAATCTACAGCGACCAGAAAAATTGGAATGGCTCTTTCCCAAAGTACAATCAGAAGAGGAAATGCTGCAAGCCATCATAAGCAAATCACTGCGCGCTTTTTTACGAAAATCAGACATACTTATAGAACAAGTGGGAGTTACATGGGAGCACAAAGTAGTCTCACTACAAGAATATCTCGATTGGCTGTCGTACTACACAGAAAAAATGGAAGCACAAAACTATTCAGTTTTTGCGACAAAAAACTGGTACAACGAAAAAATATCTGATGGTTTCAAAATTGAGGGAATTTTCTTATATAAAAGAAGCATACTCATCGGTAGCACCATTATCTCTGTCAATAAAGATCAGAGCGTAGCCACTGCTCACTTTAGGGCTAGTGACTCCATCGATTTGTTTCATGAGGATAATGCTTCGATTGGCGCTCTCATTGACTTTTTGTTTTTGAGAACGATGTATAGGAATGGATACAAAAAGCTTAGTTCTGGCAGAGCTCGTAATGCAGCTGGAGTGCTTAATAAGTTGGGGTACATCGACTACAAACTTCGTTTCGGTTTTTCACCAACCCTCATTGTAGGCATACCAAATGCTAGCAGCGTACCCCTCTCGGAAAATGGAACCGTCTTATTCTTTGGACTTCAGGAAAACAAATTAGTTATGGTTGGCTGTAGAAAGAATGGTAGTGAGGCTCATTTTGAATCACAACGATTTGCTACCGATAAGATAAAATTTGTACTTTTGGAGCATTGATATGAACAAAACAGTCGCTATTTACTTCTCACCACCCAATGTTTTGGACTATCCCCTGAGCAAACAGATCTACTTCGAGGCGTATGCAGAGATTCTTGAAGAACTCGAGAATCAAGGGGTGACTGCAGTTATTGTGAGGGCAGACAGCTATCTAAATAGTGGAGTCTTTTCCAAATACACAGTTTGGAATAAACAAAAATCTGAATATCAAATGGTGAACCGAAAAATTTTAGTGGACCTAATTTGGAACAGAGACTCAGAAAACACAATTCCAAAAATTAGCGACTGCGCAATACTAAATGATCAAGAATTTGATGATATTTGCCGCGACAAACTAAAATCGTACAAGCTGTTTTCCAACATTTCAGCACCGACATTTCTTATTCATGCGTATGCATCTCTCGCAGATACACTTTTAAAAATCAAGACTGAACTTGTAGTTCTCAAGCCAAGGTTTGGCGAGGGATCTTATGGCGTGCATGTTCTGAAAAAAAATGAAGTTACAAGAAACTTATACAACTCGTGGAAAAATATTATTGTCCAAGAGTTCCTCGATTCCTCATGTGGTATTCAAGGTTTGGTTGTAGGCCTACATGAAATCAACATCTGGGTAGTTAATAGTAAATTTGCTGGAGCTAGAATCAAACAACCACTCAAAGAAAATCTTATTTCTAGCGCAGCAGGAGCATCGGCAGGAACTGTTCGGGGGATACATCAGGAGCAAATTCCTGACGATCTCTGGGAGAAGGTACTTGAAATTGACAAAAAAGTATCAAAGTATTCACCAAGGCTATTTCGCGCAGACTTTGTCTATACAAAACAATCAGAATTCAAATTAATCGAGATCAACTCTCGTCCTGGCGTAATGCATGCAAAAAAAGAAGGCCCTGAATACTACTGGGATTTTAATGGCGCAGTCGTAACTGCAGTTGTCTCGTATCTAAACAGGGACGCTAGTGCATAAAAACATAGGTGTATTTTTCCGAGATCCAAATCCAATTGGTTATCCCTTCGATACCAGTTCTTACGAAACGGCTTATCAGGAGCTCGACACAGAGCTGAGGAAAATTGATGCAGAGCTATATATTGTTCGCTCAAATAATACCTATCTTGGCAACAGCCGTTTCTCTAAAAGTTGGCAATTTCAACGAAACAAAATCATAGAATCTGGCCCAATCACATTGGATAAATTGTACATAAAAGGACACTTTATCTCTGACAACACAGTGCCGACACTCAATAATCAGAAACTTGATTACATATGCAATGTCAACAAATATGAAACATACAAATTATTCAAACAATTTTCACCAAAAACATTACTTGCGAAAAATCTAGCTGAACTCGAGGTAGCGTTGAATTCTCTCCCAGAAAAAATAAAGGTGGTTAAACCCATTGACGGATCCGGCGGTATCGGGGTTTTCATTGATACAGATAGCGTCTTACTCAAACAAGAGCACATCTTTCCAGTACTTGCGCAAGAGTTTATTGATACAAGTGATGGGATTCTGGGCATATGCAAAGGAACTCATGACTTGAGAGTCGTCATTGTTAATGGAAAAATATCGTTTGCATATATTAGAACCCCTCGAATCGGTTCTCTGCTCTCCAATCTAGCGCAAGGTGGAACACTAATCGAAGTGCAACTCGATAAACTTCCAGATGCAATCATAGAGGCTGTAAACTATGTAGATGCCAATATGTCTCAATACGGTGAGAGGGTATACAGTATCGACTTTGGATTTAGTAAAAATGGAGTGAAACTTTTTGAACTTAATTCTCAGGTTGGACTATCTCCAAATAATAAGTATCCGTCAGCAAAAAAATTCAAACAACAACTTGCAAAAGTACTAACACAGTAAACATTGATGAAAAAACTTCCACTCGTAATCTGTGCTCCTCACGCGTGTGTATCTATTAGTTCGAAGGCGCGAACAAAGATTGCTTTGTCAGACTACGAGATCTGGAAATATAATGATCCATTTACAGAAGAAACCTCTTTGCATCCGAACAGCTTTGCACACATTGTTGGCAATATAAATAGAATTTGCTGTGATTTATCCTTTGGCGAATCACCAATGAGACTGAGCAGGAAAACAGATTTTTATGGTAATAATCTCTACTTGCCAGGAAAATCACTAACTCGAGAAGAGCTCGCTAACTATCTAGAAAAGTATGCAAAACCGTATAGAGAATCTATTACTGCTGCAGTAAGAGAACTACAGGCAGCAGGACACAAAAAAATTCTTGTAATTGATCACCACAACACAGCTGGAGATCATCCTGTAGGAAGAACTGGGCGATACATGCCGATGCTAACAGTTTGCAATGGGGAGGGCAGCGGTAACATATCGTGTCCAACTGGATATTTGCAGACATTTGCCCGAACATTCAAAGAAAGTTTTGGGTATCCTGCAGAAATCAATGATATATACAGCATGGGCCATACAATTCGCTGGCTTGTAGAGTCTGTACAAAAAGAGTTTTCTGATATACAAATACATGGGTTTTTGCTCGAGTATAATCTCAATATTATTCATAATTCAGTTACAAAAAAAAATGATTTACATGCAAAAGAAATCCTGCTCAATTCGATAAATTCTGGAATTAACGCAATTTTTTCATCATACTTTTCTGAAAACATACAAACATGAAAAAAATCGCCCTCGGCATGTCCGGCGGAGTTGACTCCTCCCTCTGCGCCCATTTACTTGTAGCACAAGGCTACGATGTGACTGGCGTATTTTTGGAGTGTTGGCGCGCACCCGGCTGCAGAACAGACGAAGATAGAGCAGATGCGCTTAAGGTAGCGCTGGATCTTGGCGTACCTTTTCAAGTATTGGACTTCAAAAAAGCCTACTACGACAAAGTGGTAGCGGAGTTTTTTTTCCAATACAAAGCTGGCCTGACCCCCAATCCCGATATCGCGTGCAATAAAGAGATTAAGTTTGGCTTGTTCTATGACTGGGCGATGGAACATGGTTTTGACTTTGTTGCCACCGGACACTATGCAGCGATCAAGAATACACAATTGCTCATACCCAAAGACACACATAAGGACCAAACATACTTCCTGTATCAACTAACCAAACAGCAGCTCACACACACTGTTTTCCCACTCGCTGATATGACCAAACCGGAGGTGAGGGCAGAGGCGAAGAAACGCAAGCTGGCGGTCAGTGACAAAAAAGACTCGGTCGGTATTTGCTTTATTGGCGATATCAATGTCCACAAATTCCTCAAAGAAGAGCTGGGAGAAAATCCGGGGGAGGTGGTCGACACCCACGACAACGTCATTGGCTCGCACCAGGGATTGTGGTTTTATACGATTGGTCAGCGCCACGGCTTTACGATCAACAAAAAATCACTCCACACCACCATGAGTGGAGAAGTACTCGAGAAAGAGAACCTACCTCCATTTTATGTCGTAGCCAAACAACCCGAGACAAATCGACTCGTTGTCGGCTTCGGCAAAGAAACCTATGCCAGTTCCTTCATGGTGCGCGACTTACATTGGATAGATCCAGAAAAAACAGTGCTACAAAATCCAGTTGGAAAACTGTTTGTTCGTATACGACATACTGGCAAGCTGCTCGCTTGTTCGGTAGAGCCAAATGTGGATGGAATTATAGTTACTCTTGAAGAACCAACTCAAGGCATTGCGCCCGGACAATCTGCAGTGTTTTATTCTGAGGTAAAGACGGGCTCTGTTTGTCTTGGCGGAGGAGTAATTTTCCCCCTTTGACGCTTCGTCGCGCCCTGTGATACAATCCATCTTCTCAAGAGGTTAAGTCTCGGTTCCCGAGATACTCACTTCCAACAAATTTGCTCGTTAATAAACAAAGATTTTTTAAAGAAAAATAGACAATTTTATACTGAACCAAGCATGGTGGTAGATCACTGTAAGAAACTACGGTAATCTGCTGCACATGTTTGTGACAGCAGTGAACCGTACAATTTCTTTACAACATTAAAAACAGATAACGTTTTATTTGAGAGTTTGATCCTGGCTCAGGATGAACGCTGGCGGTGTGCCTTATGCATGCAAGTCGAACGGTAACAGGTCTAGCTTGCTAGATGCTGACGAGTGGCAGACGGGTGAGTTACACGTAGGAATCTACCTAGTAGTGGGGGATAGCTTCGCGAAAGCGGAGGTAAAACCGCATACACCCTCCGGGGGAAAGTCCCGCTTTTAGCGGGATGCTATTAGAGGAGCCTGCGCGCTATCAGCTAGTTGGTGAGGTAAAAGCTCACCAAGGCTACGACGGCTAGCCGATGTGAGAGCATGATCGGCCACAAGGCTACTGAAACACGGAGCCTACATCTACGGATGGCAGCAACCGGGAATTTTGCGCAATGGGCGAAAGCCTGACGCAGCGACACCGCGTGTGGGATGAAGGTCTTCGGATCGTAAACCACTGTGGCGAGGGAGGAATTTTGACAGTACCTCGCTAGAAAGCACCAGCTAACCACGTGCCAGAAGCTTCGGTAATACGTGGGGTGCAAGCGTTATCCGGATTTACTGGGCGTAAAGGGTCCGTCGGCGGCTTGATAAGTTGCTTGTTTAAGCCTGAGGCTCAACTTCAGTAAAGCAAGCAAAACTGTCAGGATAGAGTCTGTTCGAGGAAGTCGGAATTCTTGGTGGAGGGGTGAAATCCGTAGATATCAAGAGGAACACCACGCGCGAAAGCAAACTTCTAGGACAGTACTGACGCTCAGGGACGAAAGCTTGGGTAGCAAAGCGGATTAGAGACCCGTGTAGTCCAAGCTGTAAACGCTCCTTGCTAGTTGCCTGTCTCGCCATGCACATCATTTTTGGTGTGTAAGGCGAGATGGGTGGCGTAAGCTAACGCGTTAAGCAAGGCGCCTGGGGAGTACGACCGCAAGGTTAAAACTCAAAGGAATTGACGGGGGAGCGCACAACCGGTGGAGCATGTGGTTTAATTCGATACAAAGCGAAAAACCTTACCCAGATTTGACATGTACCTGCACGGCCTAAGAAACTAGGCCTTCTTCGAGAGTGGTACACAGGTGATGCATGGCTGTCGTCAGCTCGTGTCGTGAGACGTCCACTTAAGTGTGGTAACGAGCGCAACCCTTATCGTATGTTACACGTATCATACGAGACTGCCTCTGCTTTGCAGGGGAGGAAGGAGAGGACGACGTCAAGTCAGCATGTCCCTTACATCTGGGGCTACACACATCCTACAATGGAGCCGACAACAGGTAGCAACGGGGTGACCCCGAGCCAATCCTCCAAACGGCCCCTCAGTTCAGATTGCAGGCTGCAATTCGCCTGCATGAAGTCGGAATCGGTAGTAATCGCAAATCAGCAGGTTGCGGTGAATACGTTCTCGCTCCTTGTACACACTGCCCGTCAAGCCAGCAAAGTCAGCAGCGCCCGAAGCGGGAGACCGAAACTCGCAAGAGATCGGCCCCTCTACGGCGAGGTTGGCGATGAGGACTAAGTCGTAACAAGGTATCCGTACCGGAAGGTGCGGATGGATCACCTCCTTTCTAAGGAGTTGAAGGTAAGAGACTCACGACCTCTTCTCCCATATCTCCTAATCGAGATATGAAATACACTAAAAACCCTATGGACATCTTTGCCTAGGTCGGTGTATCTACCACCATGTTTGGATCAGTACTATTCTTTAAATCAGCAAGAAGGATGTGGCATAATACCACCAATGCAAAAACTCACAATTATTTTTGTCAGCATTGTCTTGCTCCTCTTTGTTTTAACCGGCCTCTACATTCGTTCCTCAGAAACTGAGAAGGCGCAGTTGCGCTCACAGGTCTCTGACGCGAACCAAGCTGCGGTACAACCACCAGGTGAAGAAGAGGCAATTATCCCTGATGAAACCGCAAGCGCTGCTGCCATGCCCGGCAAAAAATTGGGCACCCTCGAAGGCTCGCTCAGCTTCCCCAGCTCCGGCATCCCCGATACACTTGAAGTTTGCGCCGAAAATACTGCATCACTCGAGGAAATCTGTAGTGGTGAAATTCTGAAAGGCGATGACTACGCCTATGGTTTTGGCTATAAACTAGAAGTGCCACCAGGCGAATACACCGTATATGCGCGTCTGCCAAACGACCCGTACCGTGCCTATTACTCCGACTTTGTCATCTGTGGCTCAACTGCCGACTGCCCATCTCATAAGCCAGTGGTCATTTCTGTGGAAGCAAATATCACCTACGCAAATGTTGACCCGCAGGACTGGTACGACACAAAGCAATAGTTGCGCTGCATAACCCGTACGCCTCTCTGACGTGGTAAAATACTGTCCTGACAATTTCGGGTCGCTAGCTCAGTTGGTTAGAGCGCAGTCCTGATAAGACTGAGGTCCATGGTTCGAATCCATGGCGACCCACCATCCCCACCTTGCTTTTTAGCAGTCTAGCTAATAGAATGCTAACCCATGGCTGAAACAGCAGAAAACACTCCAGAAACCATCGCACCAGTGCCCGCAGAGCTCTTGCCTCTGTCACTGCCGGCTATCCCAATCCGAGAAGGCGTGTTATTCCCGAGCACTGAGTCTGTTCTGACGTTTGGCAGAGCACTTTCACGCAAGGCAATCCAAGCTGCAAGTGGTACTCCAAACTACGTAGTGCTCTTGACCCAAAAGAACGCGCAGAAGGACTCGTTTGCACCGAGCGATCTGTACGAAACCGGCACGCTCGCCATTATTGAAAAAACGCTCGACGGCGATAAAAGCATCAACGCACTTGTGCGCGGCATCGCTCGTGTTCACATTCTGTCATTTCAACAAGAAAAGCCGTACATCATTGTGACTGCCGTGCAACTGTTCGATCTCGAAGAAAAGGATGCAGAGCTCGATGCGCTCGTGTCACACCTGCAAAAAGAGTTCCGCAAGGCCGTCCACATGGGCAAACCAGTGGAGTTTCTGAATTTTATGAAGCTCATGGCAGGAGTAACTAATGGAGAGCTCGTTGACCAAATTGCGAGCACACTCAACATCAACACACTTCAAAAACAAAAAATTCTCCAAACCATTTCCGTCAAAGAACGTATGAAGCTCGTGATCCGTCACCTCTCAGAAGAGATGCAGGTCATGAAGATTGAAAAAGACGTAGTCCACAAAACCCAAGCCAACTTTGACAAGCACATGCGCGAAAATGTGCTCAGGGAACGGTTGCGTACGATTCAAAAGGAGCTCGGAGAGCTTGAGGATGAAGAGGAAGTTGTCCTGGACTACGAAGCAAAACTCAAACGCATGCGCGCCGATACCGAAACCAAAGAGCGCCTGGCAAAAGAAATCAGACGACTGGAGCAGATGTCTCCCAACAATCCAGAGGCTGGGTACATTCGCACCTGGCTCGATACTATTTTTGAGCTCCCTTGGGGAAAGTACTCCAAGAGTAGTCCGGATCTGGAAAAAGCAGAAAAAATCCTTGCCAAACACCATTTTGGACTCGAGAAAGTCAAAGATCGCATTCTTGAGTACATTGCGGTCTTGACCCTCAAACAACAGGCGGCAAAAGCCAAAAATACCAGATTGCCAACTATTCTTTGTTTTGTCGGCCCGCCAGGCGTAGGAAAAACCAGCATTGGTCGGTCGATTGCAGAAAGCCTCGGACGAAAGTTTGTCAAAGCCTCACTCGGTGGCGTGCGTGACGAGGCCGAGATTCGCGGGCATCGCCGAACATATGTCGGAGCCATGGCTGGTCGAATTATCAACGGCATCAAACAAGCAAAAACCAGTAATCCTGTCATTATGCTCGATGAAGTTGACAAGCTTGGAGCCGATTTTCGCGGCGACCCTTCAGCAGCACTCCTCGAAGCACTCGACCCAGAGCAGAATGCCAGATTTGAAGATCACTACATTGATTTTCCCTTTGACCTCTCGCAAGTGATTTTTATCACCACTGCCAATACACTCGATACCATTCCTCCTGCCTTACGCGATCGGCTCGAAGTTATTCGCTACTCTGGCTACACCCAAGAGGAAAAGTTTCAGATCGCCAAGAAACACTTGCTTGGTAAAGTACTGACGGTGAATGGATTGTCAAAAAAAATGCTGACTATTCCAGACAAGATAATCCAAACGGTCATCGCGCAGTACACGAGCGAGGCAGGGGTGCGAGAGCTCGAGCGCACACTCAGCACGATTGCGCGTAAAGCGGCCAGAATCCGACTTGCCAAAAAATACTCAGCCAATAAAACCCTTGCCATCACAAACAAAACACTAGCAGATTTCCTTGGGCCAGCACCCTACGACGAACCGTTGGCAGAAAAGCAGGACTCAGTTGGCGTAGCAACCGGACTGGCGTGGACGAGCGTTGGCGGGGATGTCTTGTTTGTAGAAGTAGCCCTCACCCCAGGCAAGGGAAGAGTGCAGCTGACCGGTAAATTAGGTGATGTCATGAAAGAATCGGCGCAAACAGCACTGACGTATGTCAAAGCGCATGCGGCAGAGTTCGGCATCTCAGACAAAAAAATCAGTACGTCCGATGTACACGTCCATGTCCCAGAGGGGGCGGTACCAAAAGATGGTCCTTCGGCGGGCGTAACAATTGTGACTGCGATTGTCTCTGCTTTCACCAACAAACCAATTCGTAAAGAAGTTGCCATGACAGGTGAAATCTCACTGCGCGGCAGGGTTATGCGCATTGGCGGACTCAAAGAGAAGAGCATTGCTGCCCACCGAGCGGGCTGCACCAGTATTTTGATTCCCAAGGACAATGTACGAGACCTCGTTGATCTTCCAAAAACAGTCCTCAAAGCAATCAAGTTTGTGCCGATGTCCACGATCGATGACGTTATACAACAAGCCATTCGACAGTAAAACGACCGAGAGTGTTACACTAGTCACATCATGAAACGATTTCTGTTTGCCGTAGTTCTCACCACTCTCTTGAGTGGCTGCACCTTGTTTGAGCGACACACAACTGGCGGCTTACAAATACTGACGAGCGAGCGACCAAGCTCTGTTTTTCTCGATGGACAGTACTTAGAAAAAACGCCGTTCATAGAAAAGAATCTTAAGCCAGGTACCTACCCACTTCGGATTGAGCCTGATGATCCCAACCTCACTCCCTACGAGACCAGTATTACTCTGCGGCCTGGCTTGCTGACTGTTGTGACTTGGAAACCAGAAAAAAATCCAGAGCTCAGCGGAGGTGTCGTGTACGAGATGGAGCCGCTCAAAAACAAAAAACAGGCTGAAGTTGCGTTCATCACCGTACCTGATGGAGCCATCATTGCCTTTGATGATCTGGAGAAAGAGTTTTCCCCTATTACTTTTCCTAATCTTACCGAAGGCGAGCATACCTTTGAGATTACGCTACCTTCATACGAAACCCAGAAACATACGTTGAATGTAGTAGCCGGCTATCGTGTGCAGGTGCGGGCAAAATTGGCAAAGCTGGCTGGAGCTGATGCAACTACTCTCGAACCGATTACTGAAGAAGCGAGCGCCTCTGCTGAAGTGACCAGTCAGCCCCCGATTGCGAGCGGTTCGGCGCAAACGAGCGCAGTTGTGGTCATTCAGCCAACCGGCTTTTTCGTTGAGGGCGTCGAGTCGCTGCGTGTGCGAAACAACCCAAATACTGAGAGCAGCACGCTTGGCTATGTAACTGCCGGCAGCTCCCATCCTTACTTGGGGGAATCACTCGGAGGCTGGTACAAAATCCGCTTCGAACAAAAAGAAGGTTGGGTAAGTAGTTCGCATGCAGTTATCAAGAATTGAGCTACTCGCAATTTACTGGATAGTTGGCACTGCAGCAGTAGCATGGTTCTGGTTTTTGGGCGTGGCAGTGTTTGGGTACCAGCTGGGGTTGTTGCTTACAACAATACTCTGCGGCGGCGCACTTAGTGTTGTAGTCAAACGAACATGGCGATTTACACAACACCAGCCAATTGAGTACCAGCAGATTATCTTCGTTTTGGCTTGGGGGATTTTGTTCACCGGATTACTGCAATCTCGCATGTTAGAACAAAAAATCGACGGGTGGTATTCTGGCGGCGGAACCTGGGGGGATCTCGCGCTCCACACCAGTTTTATCTCCAAGTTTGCCAACCAATTAGAACTTGATCTCACTTCACCTATTTATGCACAGGAAGAAACACGGTATCCCTTTTTATTTGATTTCTACACCGCACAGTTCGTGCGGCTAGGGATCTCGATCCAACATGCACTCGTGTACACCAGCCTCGGCTTGCTCGTGGCAAGCCTCGTGTTGTTCTATCGCATTGTGTTTGTTCTGATAAAAAGTGCTCGGGGTGTTTGGATTGCAAGTTGTCTGTTTTTTCTCAACGGGGGCTTGGGGTTCTGGTACTTTTTCTCTGACTTTTTTGCCGGTAAAAAAATACTACAAAACTACTCGCATATTATTGATCATGGCATTCATTTTTCTAACGTCATTACCGACTTACTCCTACCACAGCGCGGCATTATTCTTGGACTTGCGCTTTTTCTCGTCGCACTCACTATCTGGCAACAAGCAAAAAATAACTTACAACGCTGGGTACTCAGCAGCCTTCTCATTGGCCTGACGCCATTGATTCATGTTCACACTTTTTTGGTTTTACTTGGCTGTCTCGGGTGGCTACTCTTTGTCAAAAGACTCCAAAAAGAAATTACAACCAAGCAACTACTGCTTGCAGTCCTGCCAGCGATGATTCTGGGCATGACGCAACTCTGGTGGATGGGAGCAAGCGAGCAGGGGGCTCACTTTATTAAAAGTATCCGCGGCTGGATGGAGCCAAAAGAGTTCATTGGTTGGTTTTGGTTCAAAAATCTTGGCTTGGAATTATTCTTTTTGACACTGGGAAATGCGTTCATTTTTTGGAAAACCAAACAGCGGACAGTCCTGCACCTCCTCCTCCCACCACTCCTCGTAGTTTTTGTGCTGGGCAATGTCATCAGCTTACAACCGTACATCTACGACAATATCAAAATCTTTTTTTATATCCATTTTTTTACCGCACTGTTTACAACTGTTCTGCTTTTGCAGCTAGCTCGCTACTCTCGACTCGCCGCCGCCACTTGTTTTGCGCTACTTACCCTCACCGGCACACTCTCGATCATCAGGCAAAACCAAGTATCCTGGCGTTTGGCTTCGAGCGATGAGCTTGCGTTTGCCAAACAGGCGCGAGCAACAACAGCGAGCACGGCAGTTTTCCTAACCGCTGACAACCACAATCACCCAATCCCCATGCTGGCAGGCAGATCAACCGTATTAGGATATCGAGGTTGGCTCTGGACGCATGGAGTCGACTATCAAGAAACAGAGTCAGAGGTAAGAAGCATATTTGCAGGTGACCAGGATGCCGAAGCCCTGCTCAAGAAACATAATATATCGTACGTGGTACTTGGAGACGAAGAGCGACAACAGTATGAGGTTGATGAAGCGTTCTTTGCACAACACTTTCCAATACTACTACAGTTGAAAAACAAGACCGTCTACTCAGTTCAGTGAGCTGCGCACTTTGCTACGATCTGCGCAAATTGTCGTCCATCCAAACATGCCGTGCCAACGAGCACGCCATCAGTAACAAGCAAAAACTCTTCGCAGTTCAACTCATCGACACTGCCGCCATACAAAATTGGGACACTCGAGAAGTACTGCCTAATGTTTTTTGACACCTCTTCTACATGACCAACACTGGGCGTATGACCAGATCCAATTGCAGCTTTTGGCTCGTACGCGATGATAACGGCAGTACGCTGCTCCTCACTGAGCTGTTGTGCTTGACTTGCGATATACGGCTCATCGAGACAGAGCACGGGCGTGATGCCAAAACTGAGTAGCTCAACTATTTTTTTGGCTATGTCTACATCGGTTTCATAAAAGTACTGCCGACGCTCGGAATGACCAACAATGCAGTACTGTACGCTCAACTCGGCCAATTGCTGCGCCGCGATCGCACCGGTATACGCTCCCAGTGGATACGGGCTCACATCCTGCGCGCCTACTTTCAGGCCAACGGCTCGCTCTGTTTGCAATTGTGTCAGGAGGGTGCTGGGCGGCGCTACGATAATCTCTACAGTATCTGTTTGTGGCGGCGTGCCAAAATCCGCCAGCCAAGTCGTGAACTCCTTGGCAGTTTTATTTGCTTTTAAATTGGCGAGAACATATCTTTTCATATTTACCGACACTATATCACCCGGGCGAAGTCATGTGCTAGGATGAGCTCTTATGGCGCAGCGAGATCTCAATCCGGCACAAAAACTTGCAGTGCAACATGCAACAGGACCTGCGATGGTTCTGGCAGGCGCTGGCTCGGGCAAAACGACAGTGTTGACCGCCCGAGTCGCTTGGCTCCTCGAGAACAACTTAGCACAACCAGAAAATATCCTCCTCGTTACCTTTACCAACAAAGCAGCACAAGAAATCAAGCAGCGCGTGAGAGCACAGGCAAACAGAGACCTGCCACTGTGCGGGACCTTTCACAGCGTCTGCGCCAAGTTCCTGCGACAAAGTGGCGGCCATATTGGCATCTCACCCTCATTTACTATCTACGACAGTGACGACCAGATCGACGCAATTAAACAGATTTATAAAGCACACCACTTTGACGACAAAGAGTTTGCCCCAAAATCGGTGCATGCGCTCATCTCAAAAAGCAAGAATGAACTCCTGTCTCCGGCAGAGTACGAACAGATCGCTACCAGCAACTTTCAGAAATTTGCCGCCAAAATCTATGCTCTCTACGTCAAAAAACTCAAAGCCGCACAAGCACTCGATTTTGATGACTTGCTGATGCGCTCGGTAGAGTTGCTGCAAAAAGACGGTCCGACCAGACAGCGCTGGCAACAACAAATCTCTCACGTGCTCATCGACGAGTACCAAGATACCAATACTGCCCAGTATGTCCTGACCAAGCTCCTGGCTGCGCCACAAAATAACCTATTTGTCGTCGGTGATTTTTCGCAGAGCATTTACTCGTGGCGAGGCGCCGATTATCGCAACATGCTCGCGCTCAAAACAGATTATCCAGATATCAAAGAGTACCGACTCGAACAAAACTATCGCTCACCCCAGAGTATTCTTGACGCTGCAACAGCCGTGATCGCAAAAAACACTCAGCATCCCATCCTGTCTCTCTGGAGTGAAAAAACCTCTCAGCACAAAATCATCGCCTACTCGGCGGAGAGCGGGGAGAGTGAGGCAGCCTACATCATCCAAGCGGTCAGCGAGCAGCTGCGTCACCATCCTGCCAGTGAGATCGCCATTTTGTACCGAACCAATGCCCAGTCGCGTTTGTTCGAAGAAGCGCTCTTGCGGGCTGGGATCTCGTATCGACTGGTCGGGGGCGTGAAGTTTTATGAGCGAAAAGAAATCAAGGACCTCCTGGCCTATGCGCGCGTGATTGTCAATCCACTCGATACAGTCAGCCAGGCTCGAGCAGAGAAACTGGGCAAACGACGGCTAGAAGCGCTCGAATCTGCCCGCAAAAAACTCGAGAAACTCAGCACAGAAGCACCCCAAGAATTTTTGCACCAAGTGCTCAAAGTGACGACCTACCTCGGGAAGTACAAACCAGAAGTAGAAGAAGACCGCACTCGCATGGAAAACGTAGAAGAACTGGTCGCTGTCGCCAGCCAGTTCGAAACAGTCAGTCAGTTCCTAGAAAATATCGCCTTGGTGCAAGATAAGCAATTTGCCGATGGCGACCTCGAGGGAGAGTCAAATGCCGTCAGCCTCATGAGCTTGCACGCCGCCAAAGGCCTGGAGTTTGCGGTGGTGTTCCTGGCCGGCCTCGAAGAAGAACTCCTGCCGCACTCGCGCTCGATCTTTAACCCAGAAGAACTCGAAGAAGAGCGCCGCCTTTGTTATGTTGGCATGACCAGAGCCAAAGAGCGATTATTTCTTTCTTGCGCGCGCAGTCGCTACCAGTATGGGGTAAGAAGCAACCGCATCCCCAGTCGGTTTCTGGCAGATATAGAACAAACATTACTCGAGAAAGTCGAAGATGGAAGACGAGATAGCTATAGTTATACAAACACTCGATCAATTCCGCTAACAGATCAACGCACGCTGGTGGTAGATGAGGAGATGATCGAAGACATGCTGTCTGGTAAAATCAGTATTGATGCTTTTATTGATAGTTGAGCCTGGGCTATAATACCCCTATATGCTCCTGCGCAAACTCCGCGAAGAAGAACGACAGCTCTACAACAACGTCGTCACCCATCCCCTGCAATCCTGGGAGTGGGGGGAGTTTCGCAAAAAGACCGGCATTCAGCTCGAACGCGTCGGCATGTTTGAGAACGGTAAGTTGGTCCGCGCCTTTCAGGTCACCTTTCATCGAATCCCTATTATCGAGCGCGCCATGGGATACCTCCCCAAAGGCTACATGCCAGACGAAGAACAGCTCAGTACTATTCGCCAATTGGCAAAAGATCACAATGCGGTGGCGGTCAAACTCGAACCAAATATCGCACAACCAGTAGAAGCCAAGAGTGCGCACGGCACGATCATCAAATTCCTCGAAGATCACGGTGCTGTAGCTGGCAAGCCGCTGTTTACCAAGTACACCTTTCAGATCGATTTGACCAAAACAGAGGAGGAGCTGTTTGCTAACCTGCAATCAAAAACTCGCTACAACGTCTCACTCGCGGCCAAAAAGGGTGTCAGCGTGGTAGAAAATACAACCGAGGCTGGCCTCGAAGAACACCTCGCCATCCAGGCAGAAACAACCCAGCGCCAGGGCTTTTACGCCCACTCTCCGGAGTACTTTCGCACCATGTGGCAGGAGCTGAGTCGCTCTGGCATGATGCGCATTTTCGAAGCACGATACGAAGGTCAAACGCTGGCTTCTTGGATTATGTTTCTCTTCAATGACGAGCTGTACTACCCGTATGGTGCGTCGCGCGATGCGCACAGAGATGTCATGGCCAGCAACCTCATGCTCTGGGAAATGATTCGCTTTGGCAAACTGGTCGGCTGCAAGACCTTTGACCTCTGGGGATCGCTCGGACCAGAACCAGATCCCAAGCATCCTTGGTTTGGTTTTCATCGCTTCAAAAAAGGGTACGGGGGGAAACTCGTCGAGTTCGTCGGAACCTATGACCTTATTATCGATCCGTTGTGGTATAAAATATATCAGTTTGGCGACTCGATTCGCTGGAAACTGCTTCGCCTAAAAGCAAAACTGTCCAGGTAATAACTAAAAAGAAAGATTGTATGTCTGCAACACGATTTCAACGCATAATGCTCAAAGTCGGAGGTGAGTCCTTGATGGGGGACAGGGCGTACGGCATCGATCCGAAAGCAGCAGCTGAAGTTGCAGAACAAATCAAACAAGTGTACATCAAGCATGTGCAGATCGCACTCGTCATGGGCGGTGGCAACATCTTCCGCGGAGTAGCCGGATCTAAAAATGGCATCGATCGTGCAACCGCCGATTATATGGGCATGCTTGCAACTGTCATGAACGCACTTGCGCTGCAAGATGCGCTCGAAAAAGCAGGTGTCCCCAGTCGTGTGCAATCTGCCCTGCAGATGCCAGCCGTGGCCGAAAACTTCATTCGCCGCAAAGCACTGCGACACATGGAAAAGGGAAGAGTAGTACTGCTTGCTGCAGGCACTGGCGTACCATACGTCACCACCGATACTGGTGCCTCACTCCACGCACTGGAGCTCAAGTGCGATGTGCTGATGAAAGCTACCAAGGTCGACGGCATTTATGACAAAGATCCACAAAAGTTCAAAGATGCTAAACGCTACAAAACACTGACATTTGCCGATGCCATAAGCAAAGAAGGCATTGAGGTGATGGACACCGCTGCCCTTGCCATGTCCAAGGAAAACAACATGCCGGTGATGGTTTTTGAGCTCTTCAAGAAGAATAATTTACAAAAAGCTGTCGAAGGTGAAGACATTGGCACCTATGTCAGCAATGACGTAACAACTGCATTCGCAGAGTAAAGGAAGTATGGCAGACAAGCGCACATTTGGTATCAATGGTTTCGGCCGCATTGGTCGCACCTCCTTTCGTGTCTGGTGGCTACATCATCGCGACACCCTTGAGCTGAAAGTGATTAACACCTCTGGCTCGATGGAGATTGAGGACTGGGCACACTTGCTCAAGTATGACTCCAACTATGGACCGTTCGCAGAACCGATCACGGTCAAAAGAGCACAATCAAAAAAAGAAGTCAGCGATGAAAATGCTGTGCTCGGCACCCTGACGATTGGCGACAGAACGATCGTCGTAACTGCACAGCGTGATCCAGCCAAAATTCCTTGGGGAGCAAACGGGGTAGAAGTGGTGATCGAGTCGACCGGGGTATTCGTCACCAAAGAGAAAGCTGAATTGCACTTTGCGGGCGGAGCTCAGGAAGTCTTGATCTCGGCGCCTGGCAAAGGCGATGGAGTTGATACTTCAGTCATTGGCGTCAACACCTATGATCCTGATTCGACTATCGAATCTAATGCCTCGTGCACAACCAACTGTGTTGCACCCGTGGCACAAATTATCACGAGCAAGCTGGGGGTAGAAAAAGCAAGTCTCACCACCATCCACTCGTACACTGATGATCAAAACTTACACGATAACTCCCACCAAGATCTGCGCAGAGCACGAAGTGCCGCACAAAATATCGTGCCGACTTCGACCGGCGCAGCCATCGCAACCACCGAGGTCATTCCAGAACTGAAGGGCATGTTTGACGGGATTGCTATCCGCGTTCCAACTGCAACTGGCTCACTGTCTGACATGGTGTTTATTACCAAGCGAAATACCACAATCGAAGAGGTCAATGAGATCTTGACCGCAGCCGCCAACGAGGATCGTTGGAAAGGCATCCTGGCTGTGACCAACGAGCCACTCGTGTCGTCTGATATCAAAGGCCGTCGAGAGTCATCCATTGTCGACCTCTCGCTCACCAACGTGATTGGCGGCAATCTGGTCAAGATCATTTCTTGGTACGACAATGAGTTTGGCTACTGCAACCGCCTGATCGAGCAAGTCGCTTTGGTTTAGTCCTACAGTTGCTGTAAGAAAACGCGCGCAGACTGCTTGTGTGCTTACCCGTGTCTTCAGCGCCACGCTAACTGGTCTCAAACCACAACTTATTGAAGTTGAAGTCGATGCGATCCAAGGCACACCACAATTTATTGTCATCGGCTTGGCGAGTAAAGCAGTCGATGAGGCGAAAGAACGCATCACCGCGGCTTTGCTCAACTGTGGCGTGCGGATCAAAGCGCGACGAACTGTAGTTAATCTGGCTCCGGCCGACATCCAAAAAAGCGGCAGCACACTCGAGCTCGCTATTGCTGCGGGTTTGCTACAGCTCTACGGCGAGATTGCACCACTACCCGATACCTGCTTACTCATCGGCGAGCTCTCACTCGATGGAGAACTCAAACCCGTTCGTGGTTGTTTGCCGCTCGTGCTCGCAGCGCAACAGTTTGGTCTCACCGAGGTACTACTGCCTACTGCGAACTTGGCTGAAGTCGGCTTTCTCAGCTCGGTCACACTGCGTCCACTCCACAACTTACGACAATTGCTGGCGACAAAAGGCGTCATCACGCAAATCCCGGTTCACAAACCAGAACCCTTGAGAATAACAAACACTCCCCAAAATGAAAATTTTGCCGCCATTATTGGCCAGACTGCCGCCAAACGCGCACTCGAAATTGCGGTTGCTGGCAACCACAACATCCACCTGGTTGGACCACCCGGTGCAGGCAAGAGTATGTTGGCACAAGCCGCAGTCAGCATCTTGCCACCACTTTCTACCTCGGAAGTTATTGCGGTGACTATGATTCACTCAGTAGCTGGACTCACGACGCAAGCTGGCGTTGTCACGACCAGACCATTTCGCGCTCCCCACCACACCACAACTGCTGTTGGCCTGACTGGTGGTAGTGCACAGCTCCTCCCAGGAGAAATCTCACTCGCGCACGAAGGAGTTTTATTTCTCGATGAGTTTCCAGAGTTTTCCCGTAGTTCTCTCGAGGCACTGCGACAACCACTCGAATCGAAAGTTGTCACGATCACGCGCTCCACTGGAACGACACAGTATCCTGCCAACTGCATGCTGATTGCTGCCTCCAATCCCTGTCAATGTGGCTACTGGGGCAGCGACAAGCCGTGCAGATGCACCGCTCGAGAGCGCCTGCGCTACCACAACAAACTCTCAGGACCACTCCTTGATCGCATCGATCTCCACGTCCGCGTCGGCTCAGTCAGTCATCGACAACTAACTATGTCTACACAGCAACATGAGTCATCAGACACCATTCGCCAGCGCGTCATCGCGGCTCGCGAACGTCAGCGCGCACGCCTCTCACAAACCGCCGCCCAAACAAATGGTGAGCTCGATGGCACGCTCACCAAAAAGTACTGCAAGCTACTTCCAACGGCAAAAGAAATGCTCATCGCAGCCGGAGAAAAACTCGGGTTGTCAGCACGAACTCACTTCAAAGTTATCAAAGTTGCGCAAACAATTGCGGATATCTCGTCGCAGCCCGTTATAACTGTGGAGCACATCACCGAGGCGCTGCAGTACCGACCAGAGCGAGCGAGCTAGCCGTGCTACACTCTTGGTATGTCCAGAAAACTCGTTGGCATTTTGCTCAGTATCGCCATCTCACTCCTCTCAGTTGGGCTCTGGTACCTCAAAACACAGCCTGTTGCCGAGACGCCAGAGACAAGTGAAGCTGCTCCTGTCCTTGGGACAACTACGAGTAGAAACGCTCAAGCACAAGAACGGCCCGAGGCCGACAAACTCTATGGCCTCATCAACGGCTATCGCAGAGATAACAAACTTTCAGCACTCGTTGTCGACGCAGCACTAGAAAAAAGTGCGCGGCTCAAAATGAATGACATGCTCGAAAAAAAATACTGGCGACATGGCGATTCCAACAACTATCCGCCCTGGAACTTCTTTACCCAAGCCGGATATCACTACACCACGGCAGGGGAGAATCTTGCCTTTGGCGTCAAAACATCTTGGCAAACATTTACCAATTGGCAAGAAAGTCCAAGCCACAACACACAACTACTTGAATCTAACTATCAGGACATGGGCATTGCGATAGAGTGCGACTTTTATGAAGCCTACGCTGGCGAGACCTGCCTTGTGGTGCTGCATTTAGCCAACACTTAACGAAGAAGCTCTATTGCCAATACGACTACGGCAACACTCGCAGTGTACCAACCAAAGAAGTTGAAGTGGCTCGTAACCAGTAACTTTTTGAGCAAACCCAAGCTCAGCCATCCAGTAATAAATGCTGCTACGAAACCGACAACGAGCGGGGCTAAAGACGGTATCGCAAATCCCTCCTCCAGCATATCGAGTAGTTGTAAGAGTGTGGCCCCACCAATAGCCGGAATAGATAGCAGAAAAGAAAATTCAAACGCCTTTTCTCGACTCAAACCAGCCTTAAGTCCTGCAAATATGGTACTTCCAGATCTAGAAATACCAGGTGTAATTGCAATCGCTTGCAAACAACCTATGAAGAACGCTCGTTTCCAAGAAAGTTCTTCGGCTCGCTCTTTTCGCAAGTAATACGTGATGCCAAAATTTATCGATGCAGTCACCAAAAGTGCTACTGCAACCAATAGAACCGAGGCAAATAGCATCTCTATTTGTGATTTAAAAAGCATGCCTACAACAGCAGCCGGGATACTGCCAACGACAAGTAAGCCAATTTTTTTAGTGGTCAGCGCTTTGAGAGCGGGGAAAAAGAAAATAAACACTGCGCCCAAAGTGGCCATGTGCAGGAGCAAATCAAAAAATAAATCATGCTGTGAAAAGCCAAACCAGCTCTGAAATAACACCAAATGACCAGAACTAGAAACCGGCAAAAACTCGGTGAGTCCCTGGACAATGCCAAGGATCAAACTTTGAAAAATCGTCATAGGTCTAACTACTTCTCGTCGGAAATATCGCTATACCAACGCTCGAGCAACTTGCCGACCAAGTTCTTGCCACCCAGTCCGAGCGCCAAGCCAAATCCGAGGGAGAGCATGGCGACGAAGCCGACAAACAGTATGAAGATAAATTCTTTGGCGATGCCGAGCTCAGAAATGGCAATCATGATAGCAATCGTCACTACCATGTAACTACCAACTTTGCCCAACGCGCGTGCACTCTTGGCATCAACACTCTTGAGCGTACCCTTGAGCAAACCCTCGACCAACCCTGCGAGCAACACGCCAATAAACAGCACGAGAATGGCGGAAATCACACTAGGTAGATACCCAAGCACGCGATCGAGCAGTGCAGTGAGTGACTCAAGCCCAAGCACGCCCGCAGCGGTCTGTGCGATCACGAGCATAATAAGCCAGTAAAAAACACTGCCAATAACATCCTCAACACGATGACCAAGTTCGGCATTTTTCAAAAAGTGTTCGACTGGTGTGTTTTTCAAAACCGAGGCAACACGAACTTTTTCGAGTACTTTGACAAAAAACTTTCTGACACCATTGGCAATTGCAGCACCGACAACAAAAATGAGCAACGCTCCGAGGAGGCGAGGAAAAAATACAGCCACATCAGACAATGATTGAGAAACAAAACTCCAGACTGATTCGTACATACAAGAACCCTCCTTACGCGTAGTATACAGAAGATTTAGATGCTGTGCGACTCGTAAGCCGGATTCTGTTTGTGCGATGATCTATCTATGCCCACGGCAGCTTCACCAAGAAAGGGAGTACATCCATTGTGGTGAAATTCGGTGGTTGCAGCGGGGAGGATTGCCCGTTTCACTCTCTGGCGAACCAGAGACTCGTCTCTGTTGCTCTAACTGTCTCCCGCCAAAGGCGGGATCTCCCGCTTTCGCGGGACACCCTGTACTCTGCTGTCCGGACTTTCCTCTCATGAACAGACTTTCGTCCTCATGAGCCATCGTGCGGTCGCACAGCAGGGCTAGTATAACATCTAGTGTCGAAAGAAAACGCTGTAGACAGCGCGAATCGTGATATACGTTGGGATAGCAAGCAGAGCTCCCATCACTCCAGCCAGTTGCAAACCGGTCAAGATTGAAACGATCGAGATCAGCGGATTTACATTGGCATTGGCACGCATAATTTTGGGAACCAAGACATTATTTTCGAGTTGCTGGACGATAATCGAAATCAACAGCACGACTCCAGCCACTACCGGTCCTCCTGTGATGTATCCAATCGCCACAGCCGGAATCGCTGCAATGGTCGGGCCTATATTTGGCAAAATTTCTAAAAAGCCAGCAAGTAGTGCGAGCGGCAGCGCATAGGGGATACCTATCAGCGCTAGACCGACATATGTCAAAACCGCGATGCTCATCATCAGCACCACTTCGCCCCGCACCCAGCCGCCCAACTGTGCTTCGAGCAAATCCAGAAATTTCTCTGCTGCTTCAAAATCTTTTTTCTCCTTGGTAAACCAAGCAATCTTGTGATGCAGCTGCGTTCGCTCCACTAACATAAAGAACGACAAAACAAAAAGGGTAAACAGAGTAAAAATCCCCGCAAAAGTAGAGAGCACTACGCCAAGAACTGATGAAACAGAGCTGCCGATCTGGTTGGCAATGCTCGAGAGATCAGAGGGTGACCAACTGAGATTGGCGTGGGCGAGCTGTTCTTGCAAAAACGGAATATCGATCGCTTTGAGGAGGGCATACAACTGTGAAAAAAGTGGCGGAAGCAGCAAACCGATGAGCAGCGTCAGGATCGTTATCAGGAGAATGTATGCGATAACAATGCTCAGCATTCTCGGTACTCGGAGCATTCGTTCTACCTTTTTTGCCACCGGATTCAGTGCGACCATCAAGATAAATGCTAAGAAAACCAACGTCAGGATATTGCGAATGGCAAACAAAAAGTAGAGGCCAAGTAAAATTGCGACCACTTGAATTATGTTGGTAGGCGCAAGTGTCACCTCTGTATTACGAGAGAATAGCTTCAGCATGCTCTCAGTATACTGAATCTAACACCTGGAGTAAATTGGTAAGAGCGGCGGGAAATTGTGAGTTCCATTTTTTTTGCGACTTAGAGTACTGTAGCTCGCGCTGGGTCCAGTTCTGCAGACAGGTCTGCTCAGCAACTTCGCCTGCTAGAAACTGGGTAATTTCGGCAAAACCACAGGCGGTTCGCAGCTGTTCGCTCACACTCGGCAGTTGGAGAACGTGTTCTACCTCGGCAACCGCGCCACCGACAAAACGCTCTTGCACGCGCTTTGCAATTCGTTCCTCCAACACGCTGCCTGCTGCAGTCACCAAGAAAAAGGCTTGTTCGGGCGACTCAACCATTTTGTTACGAGCGGTAACTGGGGATGATTCCTGTTCGATTGCGCGCACCAATCGGCGCGGATTAGCTCGGTCAGAGTCATTCATGCTTCGTAAACGCTCAGAGTTGAGCTGTTCCACTCGCTCTTGCAATTGCTCTACAGTTAATGACTCAAGCTCTGCCCGCAGGACTGCATTTGGCTGCACACGCAAGTGAGGATCTCGTTGCAACAACTGCTTGTGATAGAGGGCCGTACCTCCAACAACAATCACGGCTCGCTGCTGTTTGTTGGCAGAGTCGTACACGGCTTGAAAGAGAGTTTGAAACTGCCCAAGCGACCAAGACTCGTGCGCTTTAAGTATCCCGATGCCATGAAGCGCAATGTCTCCGAAGGTGAAGTTGACGAACTCCACCGGCACGTCTGCACCACTCAAGATAGGAATGTCGGCATAAACCTGGCGCGAATCGGCAGAAATAATATCAACTCCCTGAGCCTTCTTTTGTGCGATTAGTTTGTTTGCCAAATCGAGCGCCGCCGCGGTTTTGCCCGCACCAGTTGGGCCAAAGATAGAGAGGACTGGTAGTTGTTTTGGCATCACACCACAATCGGACGCGTCGAGAGGTTGCGCTTGTTGATCAACTCGTCCAGAATCTCCCAACGCTCTTTTTTTACCTTATGGGGAATGTCATCTGGATAAATGCGCCAACTGGCCGTGCCCGGACGAGGAGAGTACATCGCCACAAACCCAACTTGCCACCGAACCGCTTTGGCAAGCTCGACCGTTTCCTGAAACTCTTCGTCTGTTTCGCCAGGGAAGCCGACAATAATATCGGTCCCGAGCACAATCTCAGGATCACCTTTGTGCAATTTCTCAACCAACTTGAGATACGTCTCGCGGGTGTAGCCGCGATTCATGCGGTACAAAACGTCGTTGCTGCCAGACTGCACGGGCAAATGTACATAGCGATCAATTTTTTTGTTGGTGCTAATCTCGTCAACCAGCTCATCATGAAAATCCCAGGGGTTACTGGTCATAAAACGAATCATTTTTATTTGGTCAAATGCAGAGATAGCTCGCAGGAGCTGCACAAATGGGGGAGTCTTTTTGGGTTGCAAGTACTGCGACTGATTATCGGGCAGATCCTCCCTGTTGTAGCTTGGCTTCTCGTGCATCAACTTGCGAAAACCGATGCCAAGCTTCTCCAACCCCCAAGAATTGACATTCATCCCAAGCAGCGTAATTTCTTCGGTGCCTCCTGCCACCAATCGCTCCACTTCGGCTAAAATCGAGTCGAGATCACGCGATTTTTCTCGGCCACGAGAGTAGGGGACGATACAAAAGGTACAAAACGAGTTACAACCGGTTGAGATCGGCACCCAGGCGTGCTTGACATCCTTGCGGACCGCCGCGGTGTTAAATCCCACTTCGTTGATCGGCAGAATCTCATCTACCGCTGGCATCATCTCGTACAGCTTTTCGTTGCCGTGATGCGTCATGCAACCAGTTAAAATAATCTTTGGCCGCTTCTTACCAGTTTCATTAAAGTGAACGACGACATTATGCATAAACCCGCGCGCACGATCCTCGGCTCGCTGACGCACTGCGCAAGTATTGACCACCAGCTCATCGCAGGTCCGCCACGACTCTGCCTCGGTGTACCCACGCGCTTCGTAGTCGCCGGCAATCCGCTCGCTATCGGATTTATTGGATTGACAACCAAAGGTATGAATGAAGTACGTTTTTGCCATGAGAGGGTATTATAGCGTGCGGCAAATTGCGTGCTTCTAAACAAGAAGTTTGCTTTTTCAACAAAGCGTGAGCTCTAAGATCAGGAGTAGGGCTACGACGACCACTAAATTTTAGCCAACAACTGATGTTTATTGATGTGTTATGATTTGTTTGAGGAGACAAAAGATGACACGAAGCACAGCATTTCCTAAACTAGGGTTGGCAGACTCTCACACAGAAGGTGAAGAGCTAGACATTGAGAAACAAGAGCGCACCTTCAAGATGGCTAGTACCATCAAAGAATCACTAATCTGGCTTCTTTCTCTTAAAAATTCTTACCCCAATGCATTTTTCTTTTATGCAGAGCAGTTTCTGCTTCGAACGCAGGAGGTAGGGTTGGTTAATGAGACCACATGGAAATCCCTAACTGAAGAAATGATGTCGCGACTTGCAGCTTCACTTCAATGGTTGCGAAATCAGGTCTCATATTCCAGGCTTAAACTTCCTGATAGAGAAAGTAGCACAGTACCAGAGTTATTGACCGAAATTAGTGTTTATTTAGGAAAAGGAGAAAGAGCAAAAATAGATTGGTCAGTGAATCCTTTTTTTCAAACAGCACTCAATGAACTCGAAGTTTCCGATCCAAAACTTGCTAGGGAAGTCCATGAAATGATGCGTTTCCTTTCCAAGGTAAATAACACAACCCCAGAATTCCACAACTTCAAACCTGTACCTGAGTCCGAAGAAGACTCTAAACCTGCAAAAGCTCTACCCAAACTCGAGATCTCTCCGGCAACCCAAGCAATGGCCAAAGCATTGATAGAGTGTAATGTTCTTGCCGAGGCAATAAGCCGGCTATATCTTTTTGAGGGTAATAGATTGTTGCATATGCAGATTTTGAGTGGTATTGGAGCAGAAGGAGAACGAATTATTGCATTTTTATATATTCGCTCCATCAGGAGGTTACTCATTTTGTCTGGACGAGATCCGAGTGATATCGATAATCGCCTTATTGAAGTAGGTGTTCATCTTGATTTTCAAGCGGCTGTCACAACCTATTCAGACCCCAGTGACGCTCTTGCTCTAGCTCAAAGTAGACAAGTTTTGCAGCAAATAATCGGGTAGCTAGCTTGGTTAGCAGCTGGTAGTTAGAGTGAAAGCTGCTCTGAACCTCTTGCTGGAACGGCTTACTGCTTTACTGGCGTAAAATTTTGATTTCTCAGTAACCCCCACCCATTCGCCACCAAAATACTAATCAACACAACAGCATACAGCCAATGCTCTACGAGCACTAAATGCGCCATGATCGCAAAAATTGCCACATACGTCACTTTGTGAATGCGCTTCCACCATTTGCCGGTGTACTTAATCGCCAGGTCATTTGAGGTCA
>JAQBYG010000044.1 GCA_027620445.1 bacterium | reverse complement strand
AAAAAACAGCGGAAGTAAAATAAGAAAATGAGCATGTTTCATGAAGCTAATGATATCATTAGCAAATGAAGAAAAAGAGTATTCCTGCAACAAAAAAGCAAGTGTTGGCCAAGTATCCAGATGGTATCGAGAGGCTGGAGATTGGTTCAGGAGACAATCCTGAACCTGGATACGTGCATGCTGATATTCAAGCTTCACCAAAAGTAGATATTCTCGCCGACGCCCGCAAACTGCCACTGCCCGATAATTTTGTGAAGGATGAGATCCGGGCAGTCCACATCATGGAACACTTTTGCCATCCAGAACTTTCGAGTGCGCAGATGAGAAATGACATTGGAACGACATTAGAAGTGCTGAAAGAAATGTACCGAGTACTTGCGCCAGGTGGAAAGTTTTTCATGGTGACCCCAGACTATGAAAAAATTACAACTTCTGCAGCCAAACGTAGAGTTAGTTTTGATCGTTTGCAGAGTTGGACGGTGGGTGGACACCTCAATATGTTTGATGTACATCATTGGCTATGGACTCATGATGACGCCGAGAAATGGTTTTCCCTAGCAGGTTTTATTGAACTACAAGATGTTAATCCGATACGTGCAAGAAGTAAAATTTGGAACTTAAACTGGACAGATCCAAAGCTTGGACAAAATGACAGATGGTTTGAAACCGAGTGGTACCACTGGTTGTTTTTTGAGGGAGTAAAGCCACGATAACTTAGTCAAATCACTTAATAATTTTCTCAAACCGCTTCTTAAACTCTTCCCTACTAAAGTACTTGCTTCTTTCTCGAGCAGCAACAGATAGCTGCTTCTGTAATGAGGTGCTTTGCGCAATCTCTTGAGTACGCTTTTTGAGCTCTGCTCGAGTATTCCAGACATACCCTGAGCCCGGTGTTACGATTTCTGGTTGTCCTCCCGCATTGATAACTACAGGGATACAGCCGGAAGCCATAGCTTCTACAGTTGTAATGCCAAAGTGTTCCATAAGAATTGGTTGTTTCGTGGGATCTTCGTCTAGCCCAGTTGCATGCCAGTAGATTTTACTTTTTGAGAGAATCTCTTTTACCTCTGAAAACGGCGCCTGTGTATGAAAAACGACCGGGTACCCTTTTGCTTCTTCGACGCAAGCAGTAAAATACTCCTGATGATTTTCTCCCTCGTAGACAGATCCTATCAAGTGTAGCTCCCAACCGACGAGCTCATTGCTATCCACAAGCTCTTTGAAGACTTGGATAAGCTCTAACTGCTTTTTTGAGTGGCCAGTTACAAAAAATCGGCCAATATGTGTAATCCAGTTTACTTTCTTACTTGCAGAAAAAGCCTTTATATTAACAGGAGGATATAAAACCACACTTGGTAATCCCCAGTATTTTCCGATCCAATACTGGCAAAACTTGCTGATAGTGATAATTTTTTTGTACGACTGAATATCGCTGAGCGAAGTTACTCCTGGACCTCCATGCAGCCTCATTTCCCATTTGGGAAAGAAGCGCTTAAACTGGTTATAAAGTAAGTAGCGGATTTTCGGTATCTCAATTTGGGTGATTGCAATATTTTTTGAGGTGAGCGTTGACGTGTCGATCGTGAGGGAGGTTATCGGAACAACACTTTCAAATGTGTACCGGACAACATTTGTTTTGTGATTGAGAGTCTTTGTTTTTGGCTTGAGGTGTGTGGATTCGTTGACCAAAAACACAATGCCTTCTGAGAGCGAGTATGCAAAGGTCGGAAAGTATAACTCGATTGAGAGCTTATGAATCTGAGTGCTGTTAAATGTTATCGAAGAGTGATGCCCAAGCCACTTGAGGATTTTTCCATTGGAGAAAGAGTCATGAGAAAAGCCATCAAACTCAGTTGGGTACACAAACAGCAATTTTAGAGTGGGTATAAAAATGCTCCTTTTTAGAAATTCCCATGGGGAGAGATAAATCTCGGCTGGAAAGAACACAGACAAATAGCCATTCTTACTCCTATTTGGGAAGTAATCGAGGTATGAGGTGTTGATAAACAAATCATATTCCTCGGATTGAGCCGACAGTTCGTTTGAAGTGGTCAGGGGTAAATACTCAATTGTGATCTCGGATAAATCGACATTCATTTTCTCCTCTGCCTTTTGCCTATCAATTCTTTTATGCGTGAGTAGCTTTGTTTCGTAGCCAGCATCTCGCAGCGCCTCTGCATAGGCAAAAGCTACCTGCTCTCCTCCACCGAGAGTAAAAAGCCAGCGATTATAAATAGCAGCGGTTTTTGTTTTTGCGTGCATGGCTAATACAAATGTTTTTCTAATTGATTGTAACTTCGTATTTCTCTTCGTTGCCACCAAAATCGAATTTTTATGAATGTGAGCAGTTGGCTGTGAAATGAGAAGAAAGCACCAACCCTGCCCGAGGTCTTGACTCTCCAAATTTGATACTTATCCCAACGTAGAAATCTAAACACAAATTGTTTCATGATTGCAGTTGCTAGACGACAGCCAAACAAAAAATATTCCTTCAAAAATGTTGTTAGGGGAAAATGAGTCAGCAGCAAAAATAGATGATTCTTTTCTACCATGCTAAGAAAAAAACTTGATTCTACTTTTCCAGTGGTGGCTCGATGTGCATGGCTGATAACTGCATTCGGTGCATAAACAATATCCCAACCTTGTTTCCATGTTCTCAGACTCAAGTCAATGTCTTCGTAGTACATAAAGTACTGCGCATTAAAAAAACCAATCACATCGATTACTGAGCGCTTAATCAGCATACCTGCCCCACATGCTGCTATAAGATTTTGCTTTTCAGAAAAAAACTTAGAGTCTTCTTCGTAAAATTCATCAACGTGCTTATTTATTACTCGGGTAACGCTTCCGATGTCTTTACTATAGCCATCCTTTAGAACGAGGTTGCCAGCGTTTTGTACAAGCCAGATTAGATTATTTTGGTGTCGTGCCTTGTTTAGAATGATTTTTTTGCGAAATATTGAGTTTGGTGTAATAGAAAAAGGTATTTTCATCTCTCCCGCAATTGTGATTGTGCCGCTCGATATTAGCTTCTGATTTTGAGTTGGGTAACCATGCATGATGAAGGTAAATTCATCCACTTCGTCCGAGAGGGGGAGGAGTATCTTTGCACTCCCTGTTGTCCAGCGAGCAGTGATATCCTCTATGGTAACTGGTTCATTAAATCCTGATTTGTACCAAATCTTGTTTTGAAACTGCTTATTACTACAAGTAACATTCTGCAGTAATACTCCTCGAGGGGAAAAATCTATAGATTGGTCAAAATCTGATTGTTGAACAACGCTGCTTTGTATGGTTGCTTCGACAAATGGTGTGTTTAAGAGGATTTTTGGGGCTACAATTCCCACATTTTTTGGAAAAGCAGCTGTCACCATTTCTTGCATCCATTCTGGATCAACCTCTGTATCTGAGTTTAGTAGCAAAATGTAGTCACCCTTAGCATACTTAAGTCCTTCGTTATTGCCTGCTGCAAAACCTTTGTTTTCAGATAGTCCAATAAGCTTAACTTGAGGAAAGCGTTGCTTAATAAGTTGTCTCGATCCATCTCGAGAGCAGTTATCTACCACAACTACTTCAAAGCTTTTTTTGGGGTATGAACTTTTGTTGAGAGAGTCTAAGCATTTGCCCAGCAAGTGAGCACCGTTATAATTTACAATGATGATCGAGGCGAATGGAAGCTTTTTCAATGTTGCGAATTTATTTCCAACTACTATAGTGATCGTATCATAGTTGTGGAAAATGACTTATGGGTACAACCAAACCGAGCAGTGCTGGAGTGTACTACCAAGGACAGTACTGGAATGATTTGCCAGAAGTCCAGGAGTACATGTCTCAGTGTTTTACTGGAGATAAGAAAACATGGTGGACACAGGATTTCAAAAATAGATTTTCTCCTGGCAGAAAGCAATTTAAAAAAGCGTTATTTTTGTGCGATGGAAATGGCTGGTTATCTCGCGAGTTTATAGACAAAAAAATAGTCTTGGAAGCTGTTGCTTTTGATTGGTCAACCGATTTGCTTCAGGAAGCTGAGGCAAAAAAAGGCAAGCGAAAAATCCAGTATTTCCAAGCAGATGTAAACACAATTACATTCAAAGATGCCGAGTATGATTTGATTGTAAATAATGCGGCCTTGCATCACGTGCAGTATCTTAATCGGTTGCTGCACTTGTTATCTAAAGCGATAAAACCAGATGGAATTTTCGTAAATTTTGATTACGTTGGACCACAGCGAAACCAGTATTCTCGCTCGCACTGGAACAAAATTCTAGCTTTTAATGACTCACTGCCACAGCAGGCACGAAATGATAATCTGCAGTACCCCCATCTTGCCACCATGCTTCATACCGATCCAACTGAGGCAATCCATTCTGATCTAATTATTTCAACAATGAAAAGACACTTTGCCTTGCTTGAGCAACACGACACTAATGGTGGCTTGGCATATCACCTGCTTACGCACAACAGCAAAATCTTTGCAGTAGCTCCTCAGAGACGAAAGCCGATTGTTCGCAGAATTCTCGTTGCAGATAAAAAACTAACAGAAAATAATGAGGTGCCCGTTTTGTTTAGCTACTTTATTGCTGGCCCGAAATTCAAGCCTCCTCTGTCAGCTGATCTTAAAATGTATCAAGATAAGGAAAATGCGCGCGAAAAATGGGCTGGTTTTTTTTATAATGCATACAGCATTACTGAGTTTTTCAAAGTGTTACGCTTCGCAGTGGGAATATCAATAGCAAAGCTCGCAAAAGTATTTGGTTTATGAAACAATTTTTGGCTCTTTTTAT
>JAQBYG010000043.1 GCA_027620445.1 bacterium | reverse complement strand
ACAAAACCCTTCACAGTTAAAGAAGTTGCGCTGAGAACAATTGCAGCGGAAGTAAAAAAAGCTACCCGGTCAGGAACTCAGCTGATCATTGGACATGGTGCAGGCTCATTTGGACACGTACCTGCTAAAAAATACCAAACTCACAAGGGTCTTGTTCACCCAAATGCAAAACAGGGAATCGTCGAAGTTGCCAATGCAGCTCGACAGCTGAACGATATAGTTTTGCAAGAATTGATTGCAGCGGGAGTGCTGGCGGTTTCTGTCAGTCCGCTGAGCATGATGACGGCGAAAGACTTTAGTTTGGGCCATATTTTTACAGAAAGTATCGAGCAACTGCTCTCACTTGGTCTCTTGCCTGTCGTGTATGGCGATCAAGTTGTTGATGAGATCAGGGGTTGCACCATTTTCTCTACTGAGACAGTGTTGGCGCATATCGCGCTTACTTTGCAATCTAAGGGGTATGCAATCAAGCAAATTATTCATTGTGGTCAGACAAACGGAGTGTACGATGCAGAAGGTAAAACAATTCCACTTATCAATGGAAAGAACTTTGATCACTATAAAGCTAGCCTGCTTGGCTCCAATGGCATTGATGTGACGGGCGGCATGTTGCACAAAGTGGAGGAGACGCTCGCCCTTGCGCAACAAGGAATACCCGGCCTGATAATTGATGGGATAGAGCATGGTAGTTTATCGCAAGCCGTTGCGGGCAAGAAAGTTCTCGGGACTAAAATAGAAAAATAACCATGAAAAAGACTAATCTTCCCACCCACCTTGCCATTATCTGCGACGGAAATCGCCGTTGGGCCAAGTCGCACGGTTGGGATGTGCTGCGCGGTCACCAGTTTGCGATTGATGAAGTGTTTGAACCTCTGGCAGATCATGCCGCCAAGCTCGGGATTCCCTACATTACCTTTTGGGTGTTTAGTACCGAAAATTGGGACCGCGAAAAGAGGGAGGTGACAGCGCTCATGAACTTATTTCGCAAGGTGTTTGACGAAAAAGTGCCGCGGCTGCATGAGAAAAATTATCGGATCAAGCACATTGGAAATCCGGCTGGTTTACCAAAAGATATTCAAAAGCGGATTGTCGACGGGGTAGAACTGACCAAAGATAACACTGGCCTGACGCTTACTTTTGCGATGAACTACGGCGGACAAGATGAGCTCGAGCGGGCGATACAAACAATTGCCGGCAAGGTGGCCATAGGTGAGTTGCAGCCAGTTCAGATTACCAAAAAAGTAATTGCTGATCACCTTGATACGGCTGGAATGCCAGAGCCAGATCTGATTGTTCGCACGAGCGGTGAGCAGCGCCTGTCTGGCTTTATGTCGTGGCAGAGTAACTATGCCGAGTTTAGTTTCCCGCAGTTTAGTTTTCCAGAGTTCACACCAGAAAAGCTAGACGAGGTTCTAGCAGATTTTGCTACCAGAAAGCGCAGGTTTGGGGCGGGGTGAGGTAGGCCGGTTTTTTGTGAGGATGGTTACAGGATAGAGATCCCAAAGATCACTTCGACAATCTGCATCAGCCAATAGGAAGCGAAGAGTAGAAGGAATCCGACGAAGGCTGCGGTCGCACGCTGCTTGCCAGCATCGAGTGATTTTTGATTACTGGCCCCGGCTAGAATCTCAAATCCTGCCCAGGACAGCATAGCAAAGAGAATGAGTCCTGCGATAGGAAAAGCAAACTGCAAGAAACGAGTGACTATGCCACCGGGAGTAGAGAGGCGTTTGGCCTGTGCGCTTCCCTCAGTAATGAGCGGGTTGAGGGCGTTGAAGGTTTCGAGTGTGGGGCCTTGGATGGGGGGGTCGATTTGGTCGTTTCCAGGGTCAACTCCTCCATCAGGATCATCATCAACTGGAGTGCACTGTGATGTTTCTCTACAGCACTCGCCCGCCTTGGGGCAAGAGACAAATCCTCTTGTAACAGGGTTAGTTCCAAATACACAAACATTATTATCAGGGTTTTTATCCTCTACGAGTCTTCCACAAGTTGGTTCTGGTGTTGAATTTTGACCTGTACAGCTGTCAGGTTGTGCGCCAGAACTACAGCATTTGGCACTATCTGCCATACACCCACGCGGATCGCGCACATACTTACCATCATCAGTTTTACAGGCGTTTCCGACCCAAATACCGCAGCCAGTGATTGGTTCTGGGGCTGGCTTATCTGCCGCAGGACAGAGGTTAAGAGAGCTGCAGCACACACTTGCTCTCGAGTTGCAACTTGAGTAGTTGTTAATGTACCTTCCATCGCTGGTGCGACAAGCAGAGTCGACCATTGTGCCGCAACCCACAATTTGTTCAGACGGACATACATTGTTTGTAAGACTTAGGTATTTGACAGAGCAGCACTCATATTGACTGTTATTATTTTGTGATCCATCACACATATCATGGTCTGCAGACTGGACTTTTGTGCCATCTGTTGTCACGCACTCAAACGTGCGTGGATCGTATACTCCACAGTATTTTCCTGGTTGATTTACATCTATTTCGCTTAGCAATTCTGGTGTGGCTACGGTGTAGTTTCCAATTTCGCACAATTCATCCCCTAGAGCCCAACCTCTATTGGCAAACAAAGTGACGTCGAACGTTCTTGCCAAAGTATCATCATTGAATGAGTTTAATATTGCTAAATCTGTCGCTGTACTCAGCACAAAAGTAATTTTGTAGTTACTTCCGCTTTGCTCTGGAGAAACTCTAGGCGTTTGCACAACAGTTGTGCCATCATAGGCAACTTTCAAAAAGTATTCTGAGCGAACTTTGGTAGTAGAGAAAATGATTGATACGTTGTGAGTTGCCGAATTTAGTTGGATAATCTGATCAAGTCCTTCTATTGAGGAAATAGTGACTCCTGGATCAAGAAATGGGATGCTTCCACAACTTAGAGTACTGTCTCGAGCAGCTACTCCAGAGGATTGTGATGCAACGAGCAGAAAAAAAAGTGCCAGATGGATGAGCTTTTTTGTAATTATTTTCATTTTCCAAACCCAGGTAACTTAAATACTGTGTAGCCAATAAACTGCAGAATCGTGACTGAGAAGATGACAAAAAGCAGGCCGATGACAGCATTGGTTATCATTTCTTTTGCTTGACCGGTGCGCTTTGGGTCACCTTGGGAGGTTGTAAGAATAAAGCAACCTGCGAACGACATAATCAGTGAGACGCCACCGCCAATACCGAGGCCAAGTCTGATGAATCGCTGCATGATAGAGGTGGGATCACGCTTGATGCAGCCGATGGCGGTCCAAACGCCGGCTTGTCCGTCCTTCTTTCTGTCACTACTGCTTGCGCAGTCTTGACATTCAGTTCTGAGTGTCGGATCGTTGATTTGTGTACAAAGTTCAAAAACTGTTGCCTCGTCCGGATTTTTTGGAGTTCGAAAGGTTTCATGGCACTCAGATTTTGGACAGGATGGTAGAATTGTAAGTGAGCCTTGGCAAGCTCCTTCCCAATTTTTGCCCACAACCAGTGATTGTGGAGTGTACGACCAAGTACCAGGACCCCAATTTACTGAGATATCTGTTCCGTATAATTTAAGCTGACCGTTGATAATTGATACATATCCATCATGACAGGCTCTCCAGTCTCCACCACGCCCACACTTAAACGTAAGCGCGCCCCAGTTTACAATGTCGCCTCGGTTTTTAAAATTACCTCCAGTTATAAAAATTTTTGATTCGGAGTCAATGCATCCACTGCTATAACATTTATATTCTTCTGGTTCTTCTATGCCATCGCCGTCGGTATCATATTTTTGGTATTGGTAGATTTCTAGTGCGTCACAAGTGAGTCTTGGATTTTCCATCACATCATACGTTCCAACCTTACAGACATTAAAATACTGATCTTCTTTATACAAATATGCATGTCTTGTATCCTTCCACCCTATTGGGTCGTCGTCTATCAATGCATCCCCAGTAACTGAAAAAGAGAGTTTGGTTTGATCATTTGTTTTTGCTACGTAGCTTGTGTACCATCTTGGTTCAAAGCTAGTTGCTGTTGCGTCATCCGAGACGCCAATTCGATAATTACCATTTGGCAGGTACGCTCCTGTAACGGTTATGGTGTGTTCTGCAGTGCCAGATTCTACTGCTATTCCGACGCCCTCAACTGTGGCTCCAATGCTTGTATCGGTGCAGTCACTTATAAACCAGTCCGCCCAAACCCCCTTCGGCGCCAGCCCAAACATAACAAAAAAAACCAAGCTCGTGAGTAAAATATTCAGAAGTCGCATCAATTTCATTATTGTACCCCATCCCAAGGCAGAACGCATTTGCTACACTACAGCTAATGTCCTCGCATATTCGTTTTGGCTTGTTTGTCAGTATTTTGTGTGCTTTTGCCATATTTGTCGTGTCGCAAAGTTCGCTCGCCCAGGCAGACGAAGTCCAAGAACTCCAGCAGCAGATCAATGAACTAGAGAAACTGCGACGACTGTCAGAAGACGCAACCAAGCCGCTCGAAGGTCAGGTCAAAGATCTTGAGGGCAAAATTAATGCCGCTCGCTCGGGTATCGTCCGAGCACGAGAGGAAATCGCGGCACTCGAAGCAGATATCGCAGAGCGAGAAGTAGATCTCGCCATCCAGTACAAGATTTTCCTCGAACGCGTGCGGTCGCAGTACAAAAAGTCGCGTTCCCTCAATCCATTGCTGATTTACTTGGCAGGCAGCGATGCCGCGAGCGTGACCAAGGACTTGGCATATCAATCTTCGGTCAAAGTAAGGGATGACAAGCTTATCCAAGGTCTCGAGTTAGAGCTAGATTCTCTCGAGAGCGACACGGTTTCTTTGCAAAGAAAACAAGAGCAGCTAGCTGTACTCGAGAAACAACTCGACGAGCAGGC
>JAQBYG010000042.1 GCA_027620445.1 bacterium | reverse complement strand
AAATTTGCCCATGAGTGCTTGTCTTGCTCGATAGAATATTTTTTCTGCAGGTCCGCCAACCATTAGTAATTTATTTGGAATAATTGGTCTTTCTACAATAAATTTATTTGGTTCAATATCGAGTGGATCCCACATGTATAAGGCGTGTGCAGCCATGTAAAGCAATGAATCATCACCATCTCTATTTTCTGCAAACCTCATGATTTGCTCGTCAGCGATTTTGCTCAGTTGGTCGGCCATCATTGCCATGAATAAAAAGCGATCTGCTTCGAACGGGTCTTGCTCCTCTAACCACTGAACATTGGGATTTTTGACTAATTCACTTGCTGACGATATCAGTAGTTTCATGACTTGGACATTCTGTTTTGCTTGTTGGGGTGGCAAATTCCCAATCTCTGTAGAGAAGCGCTCAGCAAAGTAAAATTCTGGAGATATCTCTTGCCTACCAGCTTCCTGTATCGCGGGTAGCGCGTATGCGGCGGCTCGCCAAGGAACTGACATTCCAACGCCGAATCCTGTACAAACATTTGAAGCATCATAGGGCTGACCTTCTTTTACTGGTTTTACTAATCTTTCTTTATTTACTAGATTGTTCATACATTCTTTCATTGACCAAACCAGAAAAAGAGCAGAGAACACAAAAAAGCTCCCTGTTTGGGGAGCATTCTCTTTTCTGGTTTGGTTTGAAATTTGTTTATACAATCACACGAGAAAACACTCCCACTATATGCAGAGAGTGATGATGGTCGCTCGTTTTTGATCTTCGGTCACTTAACATTTTGGTATCGTATCACCCTTATTAATTTATGTCAACATATTAACATGTTGATATAATCAATTCATCAAAACGGCAAATTATTTTTTGGGATGGAGCAGGTTGAGAGCTTCGCGATAACCACCAAAGCGCTCTTGTTTGAGGAAGCGAGCGACTCTTGTAATCGTAGTCGTGCTGGCTTTTGTTTGTTGTGCGATTTCCTGATACGACAGATCTGTATCCCACAGCAGTCTCGCTATTTTAAAGCGTTGTGCGAGGGCATCAATCTCTTGTGGAGTAGCGACATCGTGCAAGAAATTTTTCACTGCCTTGGGGCTACCGAGTGCGCTCAGTGCAGTCGCAAGTTCTAAAATATCTTTTGGATTAGCTGGGATTGTTTTTGGCATACGCTGCAAGAATCTTCGATTTTTATTATACATACCTTGTTATTGGTCTGCTTACTTTTTTGTTGGGTGACGTGTACACTAAGCCCCTATGCCAGAAACAACCCTCTGTCCCAAATGTAATTCGCCGCTTAGTGAAGTCACTGAGACACCAAATGGACGCAAGCTCCAACGCTGTAGTACCGGCAGCTGGAACAAAGAGACGCGCAAAGCAGAAGGCTGTGATTATGTTTTGTGGTTAGTGGCAGAACCAGAAGCTCTCGACGAAAAATGCCCCATGTGTGACTCTCCGTTAGTTTTGCAGGTAACCAGATTCGGCAAGAAGATGAAAAAATGCAGCACCAATACTTGGGATCCAGAGACCAAGACAGCCTCGGGTTGCGATTATGTAGAGTGGATTAACGGCACAACTGAACAAACAGACGAAAAATGTCCCGAGTGTGACGAACCACTGGTTATTTTTACAACGAATGGCGGCAAGCGAATGAAGAAGTGCTCAACCGCTGGTTGGGACCGAGAAACCAGACAGGCCACGGGATGCACACACATTGAGTGGTTGAACGCGGGTAAATCAGACTGAAATACCGAATTTTTTGATCTCACTTGCCAAAGGATTCCACATATCTGCCAGGTCGGAGGGATGAAATGGGTGAGGCTCAATGCTTGATGTGTCAGCATTTGTGAGGCGAAGCAAAGCGACGAGCTCATCGTGGTGATTTTTGCCAAATTGGCTGGAGACTACACAGAGGTCAATATCGCTATAGGGCTTTGCAGTTCCTCTTACTTGAGAACCAAATAAAATGACGGCCTCAACCGGTACTTTTGCTTCCTTGAGCAACTTTTTATATGCCGAAATTTCTTGATGGATTTTTGGAGTTAATTTTACTGACATAATTGTATTAGCTCCTTATAAAGATTCTGGCAGGTATTTTATCATTCTTAAACATGTTGAGAACAATCCTCTCGTCGAGCAAAGCATCTATCACTTCTATATAATTACCTTATGTCTAGTTGGATTGTTTTATCACTTCTTTCAGCTGTTTTTGGGGCCATTGTAAATCTGGCTACTAAACAGGTAAGTAATAATGCCAAACTCAATGAGTATTCAGTGGCCTGGCTTCGTGCAGTTACTACCCTTCCAGTACTTTGGATCGTCTTGTTTGCCAAAGGTATGCCGGTTATTGATAGCAGGTTCTGGTTACTGCTTTTTATTATGATACCTTTAGAGATTGCAGGGACACTTTTTTACTTCAAAGCTATTAAAATCTCTCCACTTTCTCTCATTACGCCCGTTTCCGCCCTTAATATTTTATTTATAGCCATCGGCGCATATCTCATTTTAGGTGAAAAGCTTACCATAATTCATGGCGCAGCGTTGTTATTGTTTGTCCTAGGTATCTATGTGCTCAATTTTGACTTTGGAGTCAGTAAAAATATTTTGTACCCCTTTGCAAAGTTAACGAAAGAAAAAGGAGTGCTTCTGATTATTTTGTTTTGTTTAATCGTTGGAATTATCGTCCCAATTCAAAAAATGGCGATTCTGTATTCTTCATCGCAGTTTTTTGCAGCTGTTTATTTTTCTATAGCCGCTATTCCTTTTACTTTTTTGTTCTTAAGGAAAGGGAGGGCGAAGTTAAAAGACATGGCTGTGAGCGGTAAGGCAATTCTTATTATGGGAATCTGTAATGGTCTGTATTTATTTGCCGGAACCAAGGCAGTCAGTACTGGTAAGGTAGCCTTTGTTACGGCTATTGTGTCTTTAAATATTCTGTTAACAATAATTCTGTCGGGAACATTCCTTAAGGAAAAAGGTATTTTTAAAAAATTCATTGCAGGGCTTATTATGGTAACAGGAGCTGTCCTAATTGTGCTAAATTCAGAATGATGCAAAAAGTGATGGGCATATTACGTTATGACTAATGATGAAACACAAAGCTTATTTTCATGGGAAGAGATGACTGAACATTTTGCAAAGCTGTTGATGCATCAATATAGATATGAATGGGGGCAGAGGCCCGCAAGTTTTTTTCTGGGAGTGTTGAAGATGTTTATTCTCCAGGAGATTGGTTCCCTCATATTTTGTCAGAATGTAATGATAAAGACCTAAAGAGATTTTCAGCACATGGTATTACAAAGTTCAATGAACAAAAACAACTTCAAGCTTTGCTTATTATATTGACAACCGGCAAGTTGAAAGGTGATTGGGCTTTCATAAAAAGCTCAGGTTATGTTGACGCTTATGTAACTGGCAGCTTTACGCTAATAGCACCGATAGATGAGAGTTTGACAGATGATAAGGGAAAATTAAATATTGGTGTTATTGTAGTTAACCCTTATTTTACCCCATTAATTCCAATTCTTGCAAAAAATTTTCCAGGAATGAAATTTATCAGAGCAGAACAGTTTCCCAAATGGATGGAGGATCAAAAGATGGTGGGCATCCTACAAAAAATCAGGCGAAAATTATTGCAGTGGTAGTAAAAACCGTTTACAAAGAACGCTTGCGGTATGGTAGGTGAGACCTTCATTGATGTCATTATCAGTAAAGTAACCCACGATTTGATACAAAAGGTATTCCTTCAATTAAAGCAGGCTTGTCCTGGCTAGAATTTCTTTTCTCCCGAAGTCGACAAGTAAGGGGTGAGCTATGTTCTATTTTTTTCTGCCAAAATCGTCAAAAACAGTGGAAACTCACTTCTAGCTCTGTTCTCCATTTTTGCAGCCGTGCCGACACTTTCTTTTGGCGAGGTCCATTCTTCGAGTGCGGCAATACCAAATCCAGTCTCAGTCAGCAGTGCGCAGATATCATGGAGCGAATGGTGGAATGACCAGGTTACGGCAGCATTTTTTTGTCCCGGGTGCATGGCAATTGGGATTTCCAGCGGAGTCATGTAGCGATTTACCCAGCGATGTTGCAGTTTTGTTTTTTCATCGATACCCCAGCCAGACTGACGGGGGATTCGAAAACACGGATGGTTGAGGACCAGTACCAACTTGCCACCAGTCACCAAGTGATTGGCTGCATTTTGCAGCGCCCCCCTCGGCTCAGCCATGTTTTGTAGTGCCAAAATACAAGCAGCATGCGAAAAAGTTGCCGCCGGCTCTGGCAGAACTTTGGTGACGTCTTTGACAGCAAATGTGGAGTTTGGATTTTTTGTTGTGCTTTGGGCGTCGCGAATAAGCGCCGGAGCTTTGTCCCACCCGACGTACTTTGCAATACTGGGGATTTTTTTGGCCAAAATACCCTGACCACAACCCAAGTCGAGCAGGGAGTCCTGCGGTTGCAGCTTGAGTAGACGCACAACGCCTGGCAACACTACTTGTTCATGAAAAAAGTGGCCTTCAGAACCGACGAGTTTGTTGTACCAAGGAGAAACTTGTTGCCAAGAAGTGTCTTGTCTGGGTTTGGCTGGGCGGGGGTGTTGGTGAGAAGGCATATAAAGCTACGCAAGAGCAACGATACTGTATTGAACCTCCCCGCGGGGAGTAGTCACGGTTACAGTGTCACCTGCGACCTTATCCATAATCACTGCCCCGATCGGACTGGTCATGGCAAGCTTATGTTCTCTAGGATTTGACTCGTGTTCACTGACGATGAGAACGGTTTGCGTGCCTTTGGGTCCCTTGAGAGTTACCTGAGATCCAAACTGCACAGTTGAATGTTGCTGGCTTGTTACCACCACGCTTTCGTTCAGTAGATGGTTAATTCTGCGCAGCTGTCTACCGATCGAGCCGAGCTCGAACTTGGCGTATTTGTAGGCACCATTTTCGGAAAGGTCACCCATTTCCCGCGCAGTCTTGAGCCG
>JAQBYG010000008.1 GCA_027620445.1 bacterium | reverse complement strand
GCTGGGGAGGATATCGATTTTTTTGCGAGATTATTAAGGTATGGAAAAACAATTCGCTACTGCGATGATATTGTTGTTTATCACGATCATTTGCTAACAAGGTCCGATAGTGATAAAAGAAAAATAGTTGAGTATTTTTACAGAACAGCATATAAAAAAAACTGGCAAACAAGTCAGACTCAATCCAAAGCTAACCAGATTCTAACTGGTCTTCAAGCTACAGATGTAAAATCACAAAGAATAGCTCGGGGAAAGTACAGACACCTTTTTTCAGTTATTATTCCAACTACGAACAGAAGTACTTTGCTTGAAAAATCCCTTACATTTTTGGCCGCACAAAAGTATCCTCCTGAGTTTTTTGAAGTAATTGTTGTAAGCAATGACTCTCTAGACACTAAGACAAAGAGAGTTGTGGAGCAAAAAAGGAAGTTGTTTAAAAATTTTACATATCTCGTTGAACCAAGGAGAGGTATGTCTTTTGCTAGGAATACTGGTGCAGGCAAAGCGAAATTTGGACACCTGGTTTTTATTGATGATGACATTTGTGTAAAACCAGACTTTTTAAATGGTTATGATGCTGCATGGAGAAAGTATCCAAATGCGAAAATCTTAGGAGGATCGATCTACTCCGAATTAGCGGGGGGTGAGAGTATGTCGGTGAAATTGCGACAGATGTTGAAAAAATATGCATGGTGCTTTGGTCAAAAAACATCTGGGGACATCGACTCTGTTTTAGATGTTAGAGATTGTTTGTTTTCAGCCAACATGAGTTATGATAATACCGATCATGATCTAGAATTTTCTAGTAATCTAGGAGTTATTACTAACAATAAATTGATTGGCGCAGAGGACTATGAACTTTGTCTTAGAACAACGATGAGTCTTCATAAAGTCATTTTTGTATCTGATAGTGCCGTATCTGTTCGACACCTCGTTTCAAAGGCAAGATTTACTAGAAGATATCTTTTAAATCGTCATAGGAATGGAGGAGTTGAAATATCAATTTTAGAAAAGTTAATAAAAAAAAATTTTGAGAATTTTAATTCATTCTATTTTAAAGACATGATGTCTTTAAAAGGTGTAAAACTTCTCTTCACAGACGAATGTGAAAGAACCAAATTTTTTAAGTACTTAAACCATAGATTTGGCTTAAGCATATGAACTTTTCTGTTGTCATCCCAACTAAGGATAGACCAAGGTTAGTTCTGAGATTACTGAGAAACATTGAATCTTGCGCGAAAACTTTCAGCGGGAAAATTGAGGTAATTTGTGTGGACAATGGTTCCCAAACAACTTCTAAAAAAAAGGTTTTTGGATTTTTTACTAAAGAATATCTATACATACCACTTGCTGAGCAGAAGCTTGGGCCATCCTTTGCAAGAAACAAGGGTGCCGCTCACGCGAGCTACAAACACATAATTTTTCTGGATGATGATTGTGAAATTGACAAGGCCTACTTTTTGTTATTCCAAAGTGCGTGGCAGAAACACCCGAACGCTAGAATGATAGGTGGCAACGTCGGTGTTAAGTTAGACGGTAGCAACTTTTCTGCGCGGGAGAGAAAAGTGATTTCAAAACATGACTGGTGTTTTGGAAAACTCAACAAAGACAAATCGAGAATGCTAGTTCCTGGAGAGTTATTACATGCGGCAAATATGTCTATTCGTATTGAAAAAAAAGGCAAGAAGGTTTTTGATGAACAACTGGGCAAAGTTTTGCCAAATGGCCAAATTTTGTACGCAGAAGATTTCGAGTTGTCAAATAGATACATGTTGCTTGGTGATGAGGTCTTTTACGACAAGTCAATTGAAGTACAAAATGTGGTATCAAGAAAAAGATTTTCTTCACGGTACCTTGCTCAGAGATATTGGAATGCAGGAAAAGAGCGGTTTATAGTTGACCAAACATTGAAAAAGTATGACTGCAAGTCTTACACAAGAGAAATACTTGAGGCCTTATCTCTAAGACTTCTTTTCACTGGCAGAAGTCATTTTCAATTTATTTTTAAAAATGAGTATAGTTTACTTGTTTTTATTAATTACTACGCATGCGCATTTCGAGCACTTTTTCGATAGCCGATAGCTTGTGCTGCCATGAGTTGTTTATGGCAACTTGCATAAGTGCCTGACATTTTATCGTGGACATGGAAGTGTTCAGTAGTTTTTCTATTTCCCTTACCCAATCAGAAGTTGTTCTGGATATTTTAAGGTAGTTATCAAACCTAAGAAGTTCAAGTATTGATGAGCTGACGACAGGTTTGCCAAAGTAAAAATACTCAAAAAGTTTTGTTGGTAGTGAGAAAAATACTTTTGGCGTACTTTTGTACGGAATAATACAGACATCTAGGTTGGAGATGATCGAGCCGATTTGAGATCTTTGTACTTCTGACAGGTGGTGTACATTTGGCAGTTTGACGAGTCTGGTCATTGCCGCTGTAGCATTTCTTTTTATTGGTCCGCATAAAATGAAGTCAGCTCGTCGCAGTTGCACTGCAATACTTGCAAGTAGCACAAAGTTGATCCTGTCATCGATGCATCCAACAAATCCAATACGAGGCTTCTTATTTGATTTTTTTGCTTGTGACAGAGCACTCGTTTTAAGACTAGCAAAGTTAGATAAATCAAATCCGGCATGCTGAACCCAGGTGGCAGATCTGATTTTTGCATAGCGGATTGAAAGTGAAAGTGAATTGGTAAAAAACAGCCGTACTCTTTTAACAAACGCAACCTCCTGCGCATATGCTCTCAGGCCATTTGCTATTTTGTACGATAGCCCGTCATCCACACAATCATAGAGTGTGACATCATTCTTTCTTGCAAACTTGAGCATCCAGACAAAGTCGGAATCAAAAAACCAAAAGATTTTTCTGTCTGCCCGTATACTGAGTAGAAAAATGAGAAAAGAAAGGTTTCTATTTATCTCCTCAATGATTCGCAAGCGTCGGAAGGGGATGTAGTATGTTGGTACATAGAATGAGATATTTTGTAACTTCGGAAATACGCGTCTCGTTGTAGTTTTCAGAAAAAACCGCGCCTCGTGTTGTACATACACGATAACCTTATTTTTCTTTGCTAGCTCTAGACAGGTTTGTCGCTGAAAATCAGCCGGTCTGACCCAGTCGAGGTTGAGCGGAGTGATGATGGTTCTATTTCTGAGCATTATCGGGCTTTTCTAGATAGAGTGAGAGGCCGGAAAACAAGAAAAAGTATGAGAGTACCTCTGTGTGGCTCAAAAATATTGGATAAAATTGCGCAGCTAGTAAAAAACACAACGAACCAAAGTAAAAGGGATGGTAAGTGGATTTTTTAAGAGGAACTCTTCTGATGAGTAGATACACAAAGCCAAAAAAGAGCATAACTCCAACTAGTCCAGTTTCAGCCAATACTTGGAAGAAGATGTTGTGCGGATAGGCTGGGTCAAATATGTAGTCTGTGTTGGTGAAGGTTTCTGCAAAGTAGTAATGAGAGAGACTGAGGCCCCTTCCAAACGGATAGTCCTCTGTTATCTTTATAGCTGCTTCCGCTAGTTGCACTCGGTAGCGAGCACTTCCGTACTGCGAGAACACTTCCGAAAAAGAAGAAAATCGTTTGACAACTATCGGTGTTGCAATCAGAAGCAAAAGCGTGACACCGACCAGTACTCTCCAAGTATTTTTGCGAACGAAAGCACTGAGAACTGCCTTTTTATTTTGTACGTGTGTAGCGAGTATGAACAGCAAAGTGGGCAGTATGAGTAGATAGAGCATGCGACTGCCGGTAAAAATTATTGCTCCAAATCCCAAAAAAGATCCGGTAATGAGCACCTGTCTGAGGCGCACTTGTTTTTGCGTTAAACCACTTACAAGGAGGACAGTAGAGACCGAGAATAAAAATGTTCCCAAGATACTTGGTTCAAAAAAAGTACCATTTGCTCTGAGAAATGAAGCATCCTCGGCGGCAACTATTCCAAACTCACCATTGGGTAGAATGGCTTCAATGTCTTTTCCGAGCGGGCCACCCTTAAGCAGCTGCAAGCCTGCCCAAGTAGCTTGAAACAGAACTGAAGCACACAAAACCGTTAGGACTGTTTTTTGCAATTGAGTGCGGTCAAATTGCATGAGTGTGGGGATAAGCATGACAAATAGCAACATTAGTAGTTGTACGGCAGATAACAAAACGACAATGGGGAAGGCTGTGTATCCCGAGGAGAAAAGCGAGGCGATGATATAGAGAGAAAAAAGACCAGTGATCCCAAGATGTGAGTTTTTTATATCTTCAAGCTTTTTTTTGAAAATTTTCATCCTTATTTGCAAATATGCGAGTAGCAGAAGAAAAAATCCTGAAAAGTAGAGCGGGAAGTAATACACCAAATCAAACAGCTGTCTCAACTGAACATCCTCCTTGGCCATGAGAAAAATCTGATACCCCCTGCCTTTTGCAAATGGGAGTGTTGCCACAAAGACTAAGAAGAGTGATAGTTTTAGGTTTTTTGTGCACCAGTACAAACCAGCAAGGTATAAAAATGAGAGAACAAGAAAAGTTCTATTGTTCGCGCTAAGAAACAGGCTCAGATAAAAAAGTATCGTCACAACAAATACTCTTGCTTGCGGCGACACACTTTTTTGATAAATCTGATATAGTTTGTCCATCTATGGGGATTATACCTGCGGGCCTAAAAAAAAGACTGACAGTTCTCGACATTATTTTTGGCGTGCTCATTATTGCGGTGCTTGGATTTTTTCTCATACAACGACTTTCACAAAAGTCTGAATGGGTGAGCGTAACTCTGCTCGTCAGCGATGACAACCTTTGGTGGAAGGCAGAATTGCCAGAGAGCTGGTACGTTACTGAGCTTGCAGAGGGAATGGAGGCAAAAGACGCTCGTGGTGATACTTTTGCGCGCATTCTTGAAGTATCTGTGTTCGACAAGGGAGCTTCTTTTAGAAATGCTTTGGTTCGGCTTGAATTAAAAGTTGCAAAAGACAGCAAACGCGATCAATATTTGTTTGACCACCGTCCGCTCACTGTCGGGAAGCCTTTGTCAATAAATTTTGGCACTAGAAATGTGCAAGGATTAATTACTGATTTTAATAATGAGCTAATCTCCTACGAGAAAAAAAGAATAGTAGTACGGCTTGCTCCAGTGCCAACTTGGATTGCAAATTCATATAAACCTGGCTTGCGCATGCTTGATGGATCAGGAAGAGAGTTGGCCACACTTGATTCTATAGAAATATCTCCATACTACGAAGTACATTATAGCGACAATCTATATCAATTACTCAGGACTGCTCACCCAGAGTTAAAAACAGTGATTGCTGAGATCAGTATTGCCACAACTACCATTGATCAATCCAGCTACTTTGTTGACGGTGCAGCTATTAAGGTTGGCGAAAGAATCTGGTTCCAGTTTTCCGAAACCGTCATCCGAAATGCTGAAATTATTGAGATTCTTGAATAACTTCTTGATATTTTTTGAGAAGAAGCTTGTTCTGGGTTGCTGAGTGATTTTTCTTCATATACATTTCTTGGTTTTTTGCCATTGCGTCTCTCATTTTTTTATTTTCAAGCAGAAGTAATATTTTCTCGGCAAACTCACCCTCTGTATTTGCCTCTAGGTACTCGAATTCTTTTCGTACAGTAAGTCCTTCAACGCCAAGGCTTGTAGAAACAATAGGGATGCTGCTTGCTAAGGCAGTTAGAGACTTGAGGCGCACACCACCTCCCATTTTAAATGGCAGGATGAAGGCAGTCGCAGCTCTGAGGTATTTGTCGAGTGATTTTTGAAAGCCAAAAAAAGAAATATTCGTAAGATCAAGGAGAGACAGACGCTGGTCCAAAATATCGTATCGTTGTCCAACAATGTGCAATCTCACTCGTTTGTTCTTTGCTCGAATCAAAGGCCAAATATTGGTGATAAACCACTCGATTGCGTGTTCATTGGGTGGCCAGCGCAGGTTACCGATAAACAATAGGTTTTGATTATCTCCCATGACTTGGCTTTTTCGTTTTGCAAGTTGATAAAAAAGTGGCTGTGACTCAATTCGCCTTGGAGAAAAAAAGTGTTGCATGCGAAATTTTTCATCATTTGAGATGGCAAATATGCAATCAAAGAGTTTTACTATTCTGTATTCAAATAAGTAGGTAAGTGTCGCCTCAATTAACAGATATGCTTTTCTTGAGAGCTTTGAGCTATGAACAAACCGAGTCCAGAGTAGATAAAATTCTAAATTGTGAGACTCGAGTATCCAAACCTGCTTTTTTTCTTTTGGTAGATACTGCGCCATATTGGCGTGATCAATGTGGATGACATCTGGAGAAAATGATTTTATTTCACTCTGGATAAACTTTGCCGCGGTTGTATGAGTGTACTGGAAGACATAGTGAGGACGAAGTTGTAGAAAGTTTTTGATTAGATGCCAGAGATTGTCTTTCACTGAATCCAAAATGGTTGTATTGAAAAATACACGCACTTTTTTTACACCGAACTTTTTTAGGTGAGCAATCTCAGACGTACTCGGATTTTTTTCTGAAACAAACACAGCAGAGATGGCGTATTCCTTTGCTAAGACCCGCAATGTGTTGTAGGTTTTTATTTTGCCACCACCATCAGTGGGGTATGGAAAGACCTGGCTAATATAGAGTAGTTTTTTTTTCACAGTTTTTTGTATAGGTCAGTGAGTAGTTGTTTTGTAACAGCCAGTACAAAGAGTGTGTTAAAGATTGTGTATCGTTTGATTAGTCTCGGCTCTTGGACTATGCGGAACAGCCATTCTAGCCCACTATTCTGGATAAAAAGAGGTGCCTGAGCAACGTCGCCGCTGATGAAGTTGAAAGCCGCTCCAACTCCGACCAGAACTACCCCAGGTAGCTTTTTGGCGTGCTCGACCATCCAGTTTTCTTGTAGGGGACAACCAAGTCCCACAAAGACAATTTGTGCCTCTGCGCTTTTTATCTGTGTAAGAATTTTTTTATTCTCTTGTTTGGACAAGGGTCGAACTGGAGTTTCGTGAATTCCCGCAATAAGCAGTTCTGGATATTTTTTAATCAGGTTTTGTTTTAGTCGAAATCCTTGCCCAGTTTTGCCCCCAAGAAAAAACACTTTGTATTTTTCTTTGGTAGCGAGCGCACATATTTTTTGTGTGAGTGTGGGACCATATACCCTCGTTGCCCCTTTGTGACCGTAGAGCTTCTCAATCCAAACGAGTGGCATGCCATCAGCGGTGACAATATCAGCAGCATTCACTCCGGCAAGCAGTGATTTGCTGTTCTGACACTCCATAATTAGATGGGTAGCCGCAACACAAATGTAGGCTCTTTTTTTCTGTTTAATCCAGATTCTAAGGCTTTTAAGAACTTGTTCGTACGTTGTGACAGAAACAGCGACAGAGAGGATGTTAGTTTTTTTGGAGTTCATGGTCGAGTAATTCATCTACAATGTCAGCAAGAGAGTACGACAATTTCCAATTAGAGAAGTCGTGTCGAAACTTTGTGAGGTCTGTAATGTAGCAGATATGATCGCCTTTACGAGGGATGGCTGTGTAAGAAATTTTTGTTTTTGTTCCTAATCTTTTTTCTATCAGCTCAATTAGTTCTAGGATCGATGCAGCGTTGTTGCTGCCACCACCCAAGTTGTAAACCTCACCAGTTTTTGGTTTTTTCAAAATTGCAGCAAATGCAGACGCTACATCAAGTGCGTGGATTTGATCTCGAACTTGTTTGCCCTTATACCCAATGATTTCATATGCCTGTTTGTGCACTAAGGATTTCACCAAAAATGAGAGAAATCCGTGCAGTTTGACGCTTGCATGATGCGGACCAGTCACACAACCGAGTCGTAAGGTTGTCGTGCGCAGTCCCAAGTATCTGCCGAATTCTTGTGTGTAGGTGTCGGCAGCAAGTTTGCTCGAGCCGAAGAACGAGTGAAGGGTCTGATCGACAGAGGTAGACTCTGCGATTCCTCGATATGTTTTGTCGGCATACTCGAATCTTTGTTCCATTTCCACCATTGGTACTTGGTTTGGATTATCTCCATAAACCTTGTTTGTGCTGGTAAAAATAAAAGTAGCGTCGCTGGCGAGTTTTTGAGTATTTTGCAGAAGTAACAATGTACCGTAAGCATTGATGCGAAAGTCTTTTGCAATCATGCTTGTTGCTTTATCGTGGCTTGGCTGACCTGCGCAGTGAATGACTGCGTCAAAACGGTGTTTGCGAAAAATAGATTCGAGTGCCGTCTGAGAGGTAATGTCAGCAGGATAGTGGATAAAGTGTTGCTGTTTTTGGAGTGATGACTTACTTTCAGAAATATCACCTTGTTTTCCAAACAGTTTCATCCGCTGATTGTTATCTATTCCGATGACCGTGTGGCCAGCATCGAGAAAATGCTGTGCTGCCGCAGAGCCGATCAAGCCTAAAGAGCCAGTGATGCAAATGTTCATGAAGGTTTTTCTAAAAGTTTGTTTATGTGCTGCCGCATTTTATACCGAAAAATTTTTCGATCAAATGTGAGAACATATTCTCGGCAGGTTGTTGAGGAAAAAGTACTTCGTTCGAATTTTCGCATCGCCCTGACCATAGAGTCCACAGAAAAGCTAGAGAAAAAGATGCCTGTTTTGTTTTCAAGCACTGTTTCGAGCACTCCGCCATTTTTGTACGCGATTACTGGCACCCCATGCGCTTGTGCTTCTAGAGGCACGAGGCCAAGGTCTTCATCTTTGGAGCAGTAGAGCAGCGCTGTGGCCTCTTTGTAGTATTTTGCGAGTTTGGCATCGGGAACAAATCCCACAAATGTGATTGTTGGTCCAGCAAGTTTCTGCAACTTAGCAAGCTCTGGCCCCACTCCCACGATCACCAGATCTACATGTAGTTTGTTGCAAGCTGCAATTGCAAGGTCGACCCCCTTTTGTTGCACGAGTCTCGAAATACAAAGAAAATATTTTGAGGCTCGTTTCTCAAGGATTTTTGGGATGGTGACCGGGGGATAAATAACTGTGCTTTCTCGGGAATAGTAGCGTTGCACCCGCTTCTGAACATTTTTTGAATTGACGATAATACTGTCTATTTTTTGTGCATCACGAAAATCAAGTTTTCTGGCCAAAGTGGTCATAGGATAGAGCAGCTGTTTCCACGGGGATTTTTTTAGCCACACCATTTCATTAAACTCTGCATATAAGTATCTGGGGGGAGTATGTAGGTAGCAGACATGTTTAGATTTTTTTGAGACACGGACGGATTTAGCAGAGAAAGAGTGGGATGAAGAAATGACCAGTTGGTACTTACTCAGATCGAGTGTTTTCCAGTAGAGGTAAATGAATGGCTTGAGAATACTGAGCTGTCGCACGGGGACTCCCAGGTTGTTTAAAAAAGTAGCGGTGAATAGTTTGCCGTTTGATTTCTTTTGAATCTGGACTAAGAATTTTTTATCGATAATTGGGATAAAGATATCAGCACTTGGATACAGATCTACCAATGCAAGGAGAACTCTTTCTGCTCCGCCAAAGTAACGAAAACTGTCGTGAATAATGCAGATATTTTTTGGCATAGCTTGGTATAGTGTTATATCACTATGTCAGAGTTATTTACTATTTTGCGCCAGTATCTTGTGCCGATCTTGATCGGTCTGACTCTGTTTCTGACGTTGCTTTTTGGAGAAACGTTCCAAGTTTACTTTGTTTTGCTACTTATTGGACTTGGAGGATTGTTTGTGAATGGAAGGTACGCAGAGCAAAAATTGTCAAAGTTTGAAGTAGCGTTGTGTTTTGTTTGGCTCGCTTATCTTTTTGCTTTTGCTGTATCGACAATCTTTTCACACGTTTTTGTCGATTCACTACACAAGCTTTTTGTTCAGTTAGGTGTGTTTGTTTGGTTTGTGACGACACTACATCTTCCCAAGAGGCAACTCTCGATGCAGAGCGGTATTTTTATCAATGTTGGATTGTTATCACTGTTGTTTTTGCTTACTACTGCATTTCCTCTGCTGTCTGTGTCCGGGCAAATTCCGAATAGCAATGTGCTCATAGCTAGACATGGCCACAACTTGCTCGCAGGTGTTCTCGTGCTCATTTTTCCAGTAGTTTGGCAATATGTTTGGGAGCTGTTCCCTCGGCATAAGAAGATGTTGCATCTGTTGATAATCTTTTTTTCAATTGTTATGGCCCTGACCTTTTCCAGATCAGCATTGCTTATATTAGTACTACAATTTAGTTGGTTATTTTGGGTCAACGGCAAAGAGAGTTTGGTAGGCGGAGTCTCAAAAATACTAGTTCCAACCATTTTGCTTGGAGTGTTTCTCGCCTTGCCCTCTCTGGGCTGTTCTGCAATGCCATTGTCATTGCAACTTTGCAAACCACTCTCGAAGGAGATGAGACCAGAGTATTGGCGACAAGCCAGTGATGTGATAAGGGAGTATCCAGCATTTGGTTACTCTGTCGGTAGCTTTTCACCAATCTCGCATAGTTATGCGTACACGCCACACGCAATTGTCAAGTATGCCCATAATGCATGGTTGGAGCAAATGGCAACTGGTGGCGTGCTGGTTGGTTTTGTATTTTTGCTACTTACCATTTTTATGGTGGTTGCTGCGGTTAGAGAATTGCGTCGAGAGCAAAAAAAAGCTTCGTTACAAATTGGAGTAAGTCTTGGAGTGCTGGGATACTTACTCAATAGCTTAGTAGGTTACGACTGGAGTATTTTTGGCTCTCAATTACTCTTTGTTTTTTTTGTTGCCTTGTTACTGCGTGAGGCTAGACGAAAGCAGCACATGATCCGTACTACCAAAGTACTACGGTTACTTTCTTTTTTTCTCGCACTGGTACTGGTACTTTTTGGTATTGGCTTTTATCTGGTTGATTTTCAGATTAGATCCGGACGTGTTGCTCAGGCATTTGCCTCTTTTCCGTATTACTTTTTTCATAAGCCAATTTACTTTGATTCTGAAGTTGTGCAAAACGAAAGCACTGGACAACTTGAGAAGCTGTTTCAGTACGACCCCGAGCTGCAGCGGGTGTTGTTTTTGGCTGGAAGCGACTCCGCATATCTTTTACTTTCTCCTTGGTCGCAACTCTCGTATAGAAATGCTGAGCAACGTATCGCAAAGGGTGAAGTAGATATCGTTGCAAAGCAGTTACAGTTATTTCAAGAACGATTGATAGCGGGCGAATCCCGGGGTTTGTATATCGCTGACTATCAAAAAAAGGAGCAGGTTGCTCAGGATATATTGTTAGTTGCAAACGCGTTGCTAGCAGATGGGCAGTACGAAAGAGCGGGGCTGATGTATCACTTGGCGGTGACAGTAGATGAGTGGGCAATTCATAAACAGAGGAAAATTGCCTTGCCGCTCAAGCCAAGCAAAGACATACTTACTTTTTTGAGAGCAACACAGGATATTCCAACAGAGCACTATGGCGTACATGGTCAGCAATTTGTTCAAGTACATCTCTCACTGCTGAAATTACTTGACGAGCTTAGTGTGACAGATGTGCAATATCTAACCCAGCGTGCAGTAACATTTGACTCAAATGTCGCTTCAAATCTATGGAAAACCACCTCTTCTGTCGCGATGGCATCCCAAGATGTGAGATCGGTAGATAAGTGGTTCGAAGTCTGGCGTGTATTATCTACAAACGACTTGAGTTTTGAGTATGCATTTCAGGAAGACTTGGCTCGGGCTCTTATCGAAAACGGGAATCGCTCTGCAGCGGAAGGTGAGGCAAGCATAGGTGCTTACTACTCCAAGGCAATATCGGTTATTCCTTGGGCTTCCTCATTTGCCCCCCACTTTCTTGCAAGTATGTCGCCAGACGAGCTTACCGATGAACAGGTGCTTGAGTATGCAGAGGCTATGTTAGGCAGACGAGGCGATGCTCTAGCTTGGAACTTTGAGGCACACGCCAAACTATTTGCTCGAGCAGCGAAGCTTTCAAATGGAGAGAAGCAAGAAGTATTCCAACGTGAGAGCAAAATAGTATCTCAGTTAGATTAAGAACTTAAGACTTTCCAACCAACTTTTATTAACAATAGTAGGTCTCTCTGTAAGTTTTTAAAACGAAGTGTTTCTATTTCCGCCCCCTGCCAATCTCGCAGCGACCCATACTTTTTTTCACTCAGCACCCATTCACTGACCAATCCCGGTCGAACCTGATAGCGAAACTCCCACGAAGCGGGCAGTGCAGCTGCTTCTTCCACTGGTAAAGGACGCGGTCCGACAAAACTCATGTTACCGCGCAGGATATTAAATAATTGTGGTAGCTCATCGAGCCCTGAGCGAGATAGCCAGCGACCGATGCCGACAAACCGTGGATCATTTTGCATTTTAAACATTGGCTCGGGCGCCTCGTTTCCTTTGCGCAGCAGCGACTTCCAAACGGCTGCAGTAGTAATCATGGTACGAAACTTGCAGAGACGAAACTGCTGTTTACCTTTTCCCTGTCGCAGTTGCACAAACAAAACTGGCCAGCCAAGCGTGAGGAGTACGAGCAAGCTCAGGACGACAAAAGCAGGTGAGAGTACGAGTATGAGGAAGATGCTCAGACAAATGTCAAACAGCCGTTTTTGCCTTGAGTGATAGTACGGATCGATAACAATGGAGCGCATGAGGAGTGATTATACCGCTCCTTGCCAAGACTACCGTTCCACTTCTTCCTTTGCCAGCTGAGAAGCAATCCAGAAGCTCCAGCTGCCAGAGACAATAAAGAAGAGCCCGCCGATAATCAGAGCGAGTGTTGTACCGACAGAGCCAGAGACGGGAACAGCGCTGGTGGTTGCAGGCATACTAGAGCGAGCAGAGCTGGTAGCAGAGTTGGTAGCAGAGCCACCCTTGGTACTTGCAGAACCAGTTGCGGTGCTCGCAGAGCTTGAGGCACCACCAACTGGATAGGGATTCTGTGTTCCATATGGTTGCGCCTGGGCAAGTTGTGTACTCGTGTTGGCGACGGTAAAGGTTTTGGTCTTAGTAACAAGTTTGCCAGTTGTTGGATCAGTGTAGCTGTAGGTGATGGTGTGTTCTCCCGGCTCAAGTGTTTTGCCGAGTTCTGCCACGTTGATCTCAAACTCACCATTTTCGTTACTGGTTAGTTGGTGATTGATTGCGGTATCAGAGTGAATTTCGACGGTAATGACTACATTGGCAGGTGCGCTGCCGACAATTGTGGGCTGTCCGGTTGTAACGGTGGCACTTTCACTCGCGTCAACATCGAGCTCGGTTATGGCCTCAGCAGCACTTGTGCTTGTTTCTGGGACAGAGACTGTTTCTCCGAGGAGCCCGGTGAGCTGACCGCGCGCACTGGCACTGGCTGATTTGGCAGTTTCGGTTGCAACTTCTAGTGTCGCAATTTCGGTCTTCGCAGCTGTCGCAGGAGCCTCAGCGACTTTGCTGACCGGCGTCGTGCCAAAAGCAAGACCAACCACAGGTTGCGCTTCCTTCACTGTTGTCGAGAACTGCAGTTTTTGGGCCGCAGATTTTCCTTGGATATCGAGTGAGACAGTCGTAGTGTCGTCGATTGTTGCGTAGGCACTTCCATCTGGAACACGAGCATTCGAGAGCGGCACAGCCCAACTGCCAGAACTTTTTACGAGCGACGACATATCTCCAGCACCTGGAATCTTGATATACACAACGGCACCATCGGCTGGTGCACCAGATTCAGTCGTGACCGTGCCATAAATTGTTTTGGCGGCAGCCGGCGCACCGCTGCGCTTGGCAGTTGTGATGGAGAACGGTTGTCCGGCATTGTCAAAGGTTGCCCCACCATCGGTTCCTAAGACGTAATAATAGGTCGTGTTTTGGGTGAGGCCACGCACGGTGATGTGCTGTAGGGCAAACTCGGCAGTCGAACCAGAAAGTTGGTTGCGATCATCACTTGTTTGTAGTTTCAGTGACTTTGCTGAGTCTCCATACTTAACAAAACCGATAGTTGGTAGATCGGTGAGAAATGAGACGGTGAAACTTGTGTTTGTGACGTTCGTTACTTTAATGTTTCTTGGTGTCGTTTCTGCCGAAGCTCTGGGGGCAAACACACCAGTACCATTGCTAAACAGCAGGGTGCCAGATATCAGTCCGATGACCAAAATACCAACGCCGATGAGTGTCGGCATGCGTTTTTGGAACAGAGCAGTATTTGGCAGTTTAATGGTTGGCTTCATCGTTCATCCACAGAACTAGACCAGTGGTTCTGGTCTGCTACTACTGTAGAGAAAACCTCAGGCACTTGCAATGCGAAGAAGAGGCGAAACTAGATGTCTTGTGTGCTAGTTGTCGGCGATGGTGCCACTTCACTTTGAGTAGACAGGTCTTTCTTGGTTACGCCAATCGGCACAACGACTTCTTCTCTTGTTTTTTCATTTGTCAAAAGCTGATAGATAGGGAAGTTGGCGAGCTCTGTGTCTGTGAAAGAGCGCTTGAGCTGCATTTTGGCGAAGTGAGCAGTGTCGATGACTGGGTTGAGCGGTTTCGCAAGCATGAGCACTTCAGTGTCGATCTTTGTCTCTCGCTGTGCAGAAAATAAGGTGACAACACCCCAAACAATAACGAGGACAAAAAGTAACACGAAGATGGTCAAGGCCTTCTGGCTTTTTCGAATTTTTTGGAGTTCTTTCGCGAATGTATTGTTCATAATTATTGATAGTAAGGCGCACTGAGTTGTATAGTTGCCGAGAGCGTGCGACTGCCTCGCTTTTCATTGAGAGAGAAATTGATGGTTTCTATATGCAGGAGCCTGCGAGTACTGAGGAGAGCTTCTGCAAATTGTCGAATAGATGCATAATCGCCGGTGACCGCAACTTGGATAGGGAGAGACTCTTGTTTCAGAGCGGCCGAAGCGCTCGCATTTGGCTCTGGCACTTGTGGTAGGGAGAGCCCAGTGATGATGACCGTATTTTCTGTGGCGAGTTTTTCGATTATCTTGAGCGTTTTGATAACTTGCGGGTCGCTGGGAACTGCTTCATCAAGCAATGTGAGCTGTGTTCCGAGGGCGGCAAACTCACTTTGTGCGGTGCTGAGTGCTGCGACCTTCTGCGTGAGCTGCTGGCTGATCTCGCGCTTTTCTTCTATCTCTTGGATCAGATCTGACATGGTCACCAGTGTTGGCTGCACCGCAAACGCGCCGAGGAAAATGACTAATCCAAGTGACAAGAATACTTCGAGTGAGACCCTGGCAACTGGATTGTTGTAGAAGGAAGCTAGAGTACTTTGTAGTTGTTTTTGTTTAGTCGATATTCGCATGGCTATAGCTCCTCCACGCTGTTGTCAGGTTTGGTCGGCGCTTTGGGTTTTGCCTCGAGCTTTGCATCCTTTTTGGTTTGTGCGCTCAGGGTAAAGAGAAATCCTGGCGTATTTTTATCTGCCGACGCAACTTTTGAAACGGTGACGGCAGAAAAGTCAGATGAGAGCTGGAGGTTGGTGATAAAGATATTAAAGACCGATTGTGAAGGCGCAGAGCCATCGACTGTGATAGCAGACGAAGTGATGCCCAATCTGTTGAGGGTGATTTGTTTTGGGGTAACGATGCTCAATTTCTCGAATACATCGGCTAGATTAGTGTCTTGCTCGAGATTTGCGTAGTTGGTGATTTTTGTCTGGGTGTTGCGGATTTGGTTTTCAAGCTCTCCGTACGACAACACTATCGACTTTTTTTGCGAAATTTCTTTTGTCAGATCAGTCAGTTGTCTATCGAGGGTAAAGCGAGCCGCAAAACTGACGATCACAATGAGTTCGGTGAAAATGACGATGTATCGTCCCCCCGAGAGTGCCCAACGCAAAATTCTTCCAAGCGGCGTCGCAAAGAAAGGATCACTCGGCAATAGATTGATGTTGATGGCGGCGATATGACGTGACATGAGCAGTGTCTTTTGAATTTTATTGTAACGTTATGGCGAGTCGTCGTCCATCGTATCTACGATTAACTCTGGATTTTGGGCAATCTGTTTGCGCGTGCCAGACCCGATGGAGTCGAGAATACTGCCGATTATCTTTAACTCTGGTATAGACAAAAGCGCAGCAAAATAGATATACACCAACATGCCAATGGTCCCGGTAGTGATCGTCAGACCGAGTAGTTCAATGGTCCGTGTGGTGTCAAATACGAGTTCATCAAGAATGCGAAATGGTAAATACAGGAAGACTGCCATAAAAAAGCCTGCTGCCATCATCTTCAGTTGCGAATGCAAGAATGACTGGTCAAGACAGCCGGGGACCCTACGCTCCAGAAAGAATAAAAAGAGACCGAGTTCAAGAATTGCAACCACGCCGGTAACCGCAGCGAGTCCCAGCACGCCAAAGTCTGTGAGGTAAATCACTCCGGTTGCACCAATCAGGTAGATAGCCACAGTAGTAACAGTGACGATCAGGGGGGTGACAGTGTCCTTGAGCGCATGGAAGGCACGAATGAGGAGCTGGACAACTGCTTGGGCGGGGATGGAGAGCGCGATGATAGCGAGCGCTTTACCCATCATCAGCGTTGTTTCCCAGGGAAAATTCTTGGTTCCAAACACCAGGCGGACAAATGGCACGCGCAAAATTAAGATCAGAACGGCGGCGGGAATGGCAAAAAAGACAATTTGATTGAGTGATTGTGAGACAAGATGACGAAACCGATGCTGATCTGACTTTGCCGATTCTGCTGAGAGAAATGGCAACGAAGCTTGTCCGATGGGTACGCCAAAAAGCCGGATTGGCAAGATCATCAAATCAAGCGCGTGCTTGAGCACCACAAAACTGAGATTCCCGAGTGATGTTGCAAAGAATCCCAGTGCAATGCGTTGGAACTCGGCTGTTGCGATGGTCAAAAATCGCGGCGGCATCAGCTTAACCAGTTGTTTGCTCTCGGGAATAGAGAAATTGAGCGACCAGCGGAAGCGGAATCCCGTTTTAAGTACAAACGGCACTTGCACCAACAAATGGAGGAGTGCCCCAATACACACGCCAATGCCAGCGGAGTAGATACCGAAGATTGGTTCGAGTGCGAAGACGCCAGCCACGATGCCAAAGTTGTATAAAATTGGAGCGATACTCGGGATAATGAATCGTTGATATGACTGGAGCATCGATGACATGACGTTGGACGCAGCAAAAAAGATCTGTGCAACCAACATGATTCGTGTCAGCCGAACGACAATGACTATTTGTTCTGGAGTAAATGCGTTACCAGTCCGCCAGTGCGTAAGTGGTTCAGCAAAAAATGCGACTACCAAGGCAACGGCGGCAAAAACCAATAACATCGCGTTCAAGACAACTGATGCCAAGGCAAAGGCCTCAGTTTCACTGCGTCGTCTCACTTTGGCAAAAAGGGGAATAAACGCAGCCGAGACCGCTCCCAACACGATAAGTTGAAACAACATGTCCGGAATTTGGAACGCCACGAGCAATGCCTCGTATGCTTGTTGTGACGACTCTGAGTTAAAGAAGTACGAAATGAGCAGACGACTGCGCAGCAATCCTGCCAAGGAGGAAGCGATATTTGCAATCGTGATGATCAGGGCAGCCGACAAAATTGTCGATTGTCTTTTTTCGAGCCACTCCATATTTTTGGTGAGAAGGCTAGGAAAGCGGAGTGCGGCAAACATCGGTTTTTAATTATAGCGCCTCTCTGCTATAATCACCCTCAGGAAAAAAAGAGGAACCTATGCCAATTCTAAAAAATGCAAAAAAAGCACTGCGCGCAAGCAAGCGTAAGGCTTCGTACAACTCCGTGCTCCGATCCAAGATGCGAACAGCTGTCAAAGCTTTGCAAACGACCAAAACCAAGGATGCTTTGAGCGCCGCATATAGTTTTATTGATCGCGCAGCCAAACGCAGCCTCATCCATGCAAATGCTGCAGGACGCTTGAAACGACAGGCTTCTCGCCTAGCCAAGTAAAGGAGCTGCATGACAGCTCTGAGTCAGTTGCGAAATTTTTCGATTATCGCGCACATTGATCACGGCAAGACAACTTTGACCGATCGTTTGTTGGAGCACTGTGGTCAAGTCGATTTGGCCCATCCGCACGAGCGACTCCTGGACAGTAATCCGATAGAGCGAGAGCGAGGCATTACCATTAAGTTGGCGCCTGTTCGCTTGCCGTACACGACCAAAGCTGGTGAGCAATTGACGCTTAACCTCATCGATACCCCCGGACACGTTGATTTTGGTTACGAAGTTAGTCGCTCGCTCGCTGCCTGTGAGGGAGTGCTGATGGTTGTTGATGCTTCACAAGGGATTCAAGCACAAACCCTTTCTACCTACTACAAAGCGCTTGAACTTGGCTTGACTGTGATACCGGTTATCAACAAAATTGATTTACCCTCTGCCGAGACAGAGCGAGTACTGCTCGAGGTAATGGAGCTGTGCAGCGTGCCGGAATCAGACATCTTACTCGTGTCTGCCAAATCTGGTATAGGTATCGATGCTTTGCTCGAGGCAATTGCGGAGCGAATCCCAGCGCCAACCGGTGTGCTCGAGGCACCACTGCGCGCACTTCTCATTAGTTCCTACTTTGACCAACACCAGGGAGCGCTTGCGCTTGTTCGGGTAGTGGATGGCGTGCTCGACAAACAGCGGCTGAAGTTTTTTTCCAGCCCTGTCAGCTTTTTACCACTTGAGATTGGTACCTACTTGCCCAAGAAAACCGCAGTTCCTATGCTCGGTCCGGGAGAAGTTGGCTACGTCGTCACCGGACTCAAAGACGTGCGCTCACTCAAAGTGGGTGATACGCTCACAACAGTGGCAGATCAGGAGAAAGTCACTGCACTCCAGGGATACCGAGAGCCGCAGCCCCTGGTATTTTTTGAACTGTTTCCTACAGTAGCCGAAGATTACAACGCGCTGCTCGACGCACTGCAAAAATTGTCGCTGCGTGATGCCGCTATTACCTTTGTTAGTACCCACTCGCCGGCACTGGGGAGTGGTTGTCGCATCGGCTGCTTGGGACTGCTGCACGCTGAGATCGTTGTGGAGCGACTCAACCGAGAGTTTGATCTGGAGCTGATTGCAACCAGGCCAACCGTACCATATAACGCGAAACTGAAAGACGGGACAGAAAAGATTATTAGTACGATCACTGAGTTTCCAGATCCAACCCAAATTGCAGAGGTGAGTGAGCCCGTCACCAAACTTACGCTCATCACCCCAGTTGCTTACATGAGTGGTGTGTTAGATTTGGTGCGAGAACGAAGAGGGCAGTTTTTGCAGAGTGAGCACTTGATGGATCGAGTTATTCTGACTTGCTCACTGCCGCTGAGCGAGCTCATTACCGATTTTCACGATCTGGTTAAATCGATCAGTTCTGGCTACTGCTCTGTCGAGTACGAAGTAACAGGAGAAGTGGTCGTCGACGCGGTAGTGGTTACTATTATGCTCAATGGGGAGGAAGTTTCCCCGCTTGGCTTTATCGCCATTCGCTCGCAAGCAGAAGCAAAAGCGCGGGCTTTGGTAAAGCAGTTGAAAGATATTTTGCCAAGACAGCTCTTTAGTGTTCCGATTCAAGCTACTATCGGCGGGACAATCATTGCCCGAGAGACACAGTCGGCTCTGCGCAAAGATGTGACAGCCAAGCTCTATGGCGGAGATGTGACTCGGCGCAAGAAACTGCTTGCCAAACAGGCAAAGGGCAAAAAGAGAATGAAGCAGTTTGGCTCTGTCAGTCTAGACCAAGACGTTTTCTTGCAGCTTATGCGCCAGCCACTGGTATAATAAACGTATGCCTGAGGTTTTTTCGAGTTCTCACGCCCCAAAAAAGTCATCCACCATGGAAGCGACCAATGAGTTGCTGCATGGATTGCGCAAAAAACGTGTCCACGGCCGACAAGGTCACAGCCCAACCCATGCTGCTCCAGTGCCAGTAGATGCTCCCAAGAGGCGACATCGCAGCGTCGACGAGTACTCCGAGGTTATGTCGCACGAGAAACGCTCAACAAACCCCATGACTGCATTTGTTCCCAAACCGCTAAAAACGTTCTTTGCGAGTCAGGCTCGAGAAGAAGAGATCATTTTGTTGCTGCGCAAGCACCCGATTACCCAGATTAAATGGATAGTATCAGCAGTTATTCTGGGCGTGCTTCCGTTGTTTTTGGCAAACTTTGAGCTCTTTTCCTTTTTTCCTGCTAATTACTTGTTTGCTGCTCACTTGGGTTGGTACTTACTGCTTCTTGGCTTTGTCATAGAATCTATTCTCTCGTGGTTTTTTAATGTCTATATCATTACCGACGAGCGCATTGTCGACGTCGATTTTCTCTCTCTCATCTATCGCAATATATCCTCGGCAAAAATTGACAACATCGAGGATGTCTCCGCTCAGACGAGTGGTGCGCTCAGGTCCATCTTCGATTTTGGTAGCGTTCGCATCCAGACAGCTGCCGAAAAAACCGAGTTTGAGTTTGAGGATGTGCCATATCCAAACAAGATAATTGCGCTAATCAACGACTTATTACTCGAAGAAGAGCGCGAGAAAATAGAAGGAAGGGTCAGTTAATGTTTGGTTTTGATCTCACCACCGCTTTGGACCAGAGCTCACTGATTTTAATTGTGTTTAAGTTCTTTTTCGTGGTCGCTGCAGTGCTGTACTCTCTGTTTGCAGTTGTCGTTATTCGCCAAATTATTATTATGAAAAATACCTTATTGACCAGCTTTTCTCCCTTTATGCTCGTTGCGGGATACGCACATCTGTTGTTCTCATTGTTTGTTGTTTTGCTGTTTTTTGCGATTTTGTAATTGTCGGTACAAGCCAAATATTTCCCAAATCTTGCGTGATACAATAGCCTCATATGTGGTCCTTGAGAGTCACGCCAATTGTCGGACTACCGACCTACACAGATTGGTCTCAGGCGGCTACATTTCACTTTGATTCTGGGAAGTTTGCGATTTTGCTCTCTGTACACGGACAATCTGCTGCTGTGCTAGGACAGTCTGTGCTCAATGAATTGGAAACTGCGCCGCCAGAGAGCGTAGAAGATTTGCACACGATGTTGACCGATTTGCAAGAAAACCACCCAGACGAAGTTTTTTCGGCTGCCTGTGTTCTGGTGACTGAAGAAAAAGTAACGCTCGGCACTTTGCGTGCAGGCATTCTTTTGCATCGAGATTTGACGACTGGCACAGTCTTGCCGGTGAGTGCGGAGATTAGTTTACGCTCTGGCAAGCGCAAGCCAGATGATGTGTACATTTTGCTCAACGAGCAAGCAGAGCAGTTTGTCCCGGCGATAGAGCAGCACTTTGCCAAAGGATTGCTTGCTGAGGTTGTCGCTACCTTGTTGGTGCCTGCCGTCCAATCGAGCTTGCGTGACTCGGGTGCGGCTGCGATTGCCTTGGTAGAGGTAGCAGAAAAATTTGTCGAACCGGTTGTGCCCGAGCCGATCCGAGAACCTCTTGCTGAGACTGCCATCTCCGAGCCCGAAATCACTGCGAGCTCTGAAACGACCACCCAGCCGAAGCGAGTACACTTCGCTGCCTTGATTTCTCGCGTGCTGTCGAAAAGCAACCAACTGGGGGTAAAACTCTGGCTTGTAGCTCGCTCCCTGCGTTTTCACAAGAGTGGTGTGTACGTCCAAACAGAGTTGCAGCAGCAGTGGCGAAGGCGATTGATCTTGTATGCAGGAATAGGGTTGTTTGTAATGCTTCTGGTTGTTGGTTTTTGGTGGTGGAGTAGAACCCAACAAGCTGCCGCTCGTGCTGAACTTGCCCCATTTGAGGAGCGATTATTTTTTGCCCAAAACTTAGTTAACAGCGAGCCACTTGCTGCCCGCCAGGAAGTGTCTAAAGTCGTAGCAGAGCTCGAGACACTTGCCAGCACCAAGGGGACGCAGCGTTTTGTCGGGACAAGGTACACAACGGCACTGACACAAGCCCAAGAGGTACTCACGGCAATCTCTGGTAAGGTGGCGGTCGATGAATTGCCCATTTTTTATGACTTACGTCTGGCCCAATCAGAAATGGTAACCTCATCCTCTCACGGAGCTGACGGCAAGGGAGTATTTATCGATGCCGAGAAAAAGCGCGCGGTGGTGCTCGATCTAGCGAGTAAGAAAGTCCAACTGCTTGATGTCTCAGCTCTATCTCAAGTACAAGCGACCGCAGTAGGTGATGACTCACTATATATCCTGAGCGATGGCATTTGGCAGTTAGCGTTTAGCGACAATGCAACGCCACAAGAAATCAAGTCAAGCGGAGACTCTAATAAAGGCGGCGCGCTGCTTGGCAGTTTTGGTTCGTTTTTGTATGTGCTTAATCCAGAAAAGCGCAATGTGTTTCGCTACACACAAACAGCTGACAGCGTTTCTGATCCAATCGGGTGGATTATTGATCCTCTCCCAGTTTCCTACGACACGATCTCAGCCATGAGTATTGATGGCGAAATCTGGTTTGGCTCTGATGCGGGTGAGATCTTCCGCTATGCCAGTGGCCGGCGCGAGAAATTTGCCACTACGGGACTCGAAGAGGCTTTCTCTTCAACGCTGCTGCTTGCAACCCTTCCAGACTCAGAAAAAATATATGTGCTTGAAACCAGCAAGCAGCGCCTTGTTATCCTGAATAAAGACGGTACGTTTTTGCGTGAAGTGAAGAGTCCGAGTATTGCGACGGTGACCTCATTTTTTGTAGACGAGGTTGGCGGTTTTGCGTACCTTACCTCTGGTTCTACGGTGTATCAGATCGCAGTTGCAGAGTAAGTTTCTTTCTACCCGCGGTATACTACCTCTAGTATGCAATTGATAGACAACCGCCGAGCGCGGTTTGAGTACGAGATTTCCGAAACATATGTCGCAGGCATTGTCCTAGCAGGGCATGAGGTCAAGAGTTTGCGCCTCAAGCAAGCGAGTCTGACTGGTAGTTTTGTCCAGATTATCAATGGCGAAGCGTTTTTGCTCAATGCGCTCATTTCCCCCTACAAGTTTGCAACAATCCCAGATTACGAGCCACAACGCACACGCAAATTACTCTTGCGCAAAAGTCAGCTTTTGGCACTGCAGAGTGTAAAACAAGATAAACATCGCACGCTGGTCCCCGTTGCGATTGTGCTCGAACACAATAAAATAAAAGTGATGGTAGGTGTGGCCAAAGCCCGCCAAAAAGGTGATAAGCGTGAGTACCTGAAGAAGCGGGCAGAAATTCGCGAGCAGCGAGAAGTGGCTTAGTTTCTTCTTGCATTTCCATCCAATAATCATTTACAATGACCCAGAAGTAATAAAGGAGATTCGTATGCCCAAACGAGTATTTTGGCCGGTAGCAGCAATTATCATGGGGTTGATTTTTCTCGCCTCCAATCTTGGCATGTTGCCAAGATCGCTCTGGAATTTATGGCCTCTTATCCTGATCGTTGTTGGTCTCGGCGGTTTGCTAACTGCTGATACTGATAAGTGGTATGGGATGCCAAAGAAATCCAGCGCGCCAAAGAAGCCAGCCAAAAAGACCGCTGCACGTCGTTCAAAAAAGAAGTAATTAATTCGTTTGTTGTGCTAGAAAGGTTGTCTACATGACAAACATCACACCATTTCACCTGGCTATAGATGGTCCGGTAGCAGCTGGCAAGGGTACGGTTTCTCGACTCGCAGCTGACCGACTTGGGTTTCTCTACGTAGACACGGGTGCGATGTACCGTGTTGCCGCATACTTAGCTATCGAAGCTGGGGTAGACCTCACCGATGAGGCAGCGGTCACGGAGCTTGTGGCAATATCTGCCATAGAAATGCATAACCCACTCGAAGCGGAAAAGGATGGTCGATTAACGACAGTCATTGTCGATGGTGAGGATGTCTCATGGAAAATTCGCACCGAAGCGATCAGTGCCGGGTCGTCAAAAGTTGCTGCCCACCCAAAGGTTCGAGAGATTTTGGTCAAAAAACAACAAGCTATCGCCGAGGGTCAGGATGTGGTTATGGAAGGTAGAGACATTACCTATCGTGTGTTGCCAGAAGCACAACTTAAAATCTTTTTAACCGGAAGCGACATTATCCGTGCCAAGCGTCGCCATTTACAACTCCTCACGAGAGGAGAAGATATTTCGTACGAAGACGTTTTGCAAGGCATCAAACAACGCGACGAACAAGATTTGCACAGAACAACCGACCCGCTCAAAAAAATTCCTGAAGCCTGGGAAATTGACACAAGTGAATTAAGTATTGAGCAAGTGGTAGACATGATCGTGTCTCGAGTAGCAGTGCTTCGTTCGCTGTAACGTTATGGCAGAAAAGACCAAGCCGTCACAAGCAATTCGCGAATTGACCGAACAGATCGAGGCCCGCAAACGCCAGCAAGAACTGGTGCGAATGGCCAAGCAGAAGCAGAAATCATCTCAGGAAAAACAACGTCGTTTCGAGCGACTCATCGCTCCGGTTTTGTTTGTAGCTACGGTTGTTATCTCGGCGGTTGTTTTGATGTTTTTCTAAAGTATCTGCGGCGCGCCCGATGGACTTGGACTTGGCTTTGGACTCCAGCTGCCACAAGTCTTTTTTGGTTCTGTGCCAGCTACGAAAACTTCATTATAGGTAGTTGGACAGCCAGCGCAGGTGAGCGTGCCCGTTTGTTTGCAGACTGGTACTTTGATTAGGCCATACGGCACGGCAAAGACGTGCGGATTATCATCTGATAGTTGTGTGCGAATGATTTTGTTCCAGATAGGTGAGGCACCGGTGATACCAGAAGCAACATAGCTCATTGGGGTGTTGTCATTGTTGCCCACCCAAACACTGACGACACGATCGCTGGTGTAGCCGATTGTCCAGTTATCCCTCAGGCTGTTGGTTGTACCCGTTTTTACCGCTACTTCTTGGTTTGGAATGGTGAGAGTGGAGAACGGTCCGAAGGCAGGCGTGCGGGCGACATTATCCGACAGAATGCTCGTTATTTGGTAGGCCGCTTTGGGATCGAGCACTTGCGTCTTTGGACAGTTTTTACCAGAGAGCGCACAAGTATTTTCATACAGCACCTTACCTGTGTGGTCGGTAATTGTAAGAATCGGGTTGAGTGGCGTGAGATTGCCACCAGTAGCAAACACACCATAGACTTGTGAGAGTTCGGTCATCAGTATCTCGCCACCACCGAGGGTGAGAGAAAGACCAAAACGATTGCGCTCTTTCCAAGTTGAAATACCGAGTTTTTCTGCATAGTCTAGGAGGTTCGAAACGCCTAGTTGCGCCAAGACTTTAACCGCTGGAATGTTGTAGCTCGAAGCAAGTGACTCTCGCAGGGTGACTTGTCCATGAAATTTTCCATCGTAGTTTTTTGGAGTGTACGGCTTGCTGCCGGCGATATCAAACGTCACAGGCGCGTCGCTGATAATACTGGCTGGAGTAAAACCGTTCACGAGGGCCAGTGAGTAGGTGAGGGGCTTGATGGAACTTCCTGGCTGTCTGGGACGAAGCGTCACATTTACTTGCCCATCGTGCTCTACGTCAAAGTAATCGGTGCTGCCGACCATTGCCAGGACTTCTCCTGTGTTTGGATTGGTGACCAGCGCTGCTCCATTTTGGATGCGCAAGCGTGCTAGGGAAGTAATTTCGTCGGTGACCAGTTGTTGGGCAGTGTTTTGGAGAGGCAAGTCGAGGGTGGTGGTGACTTCGAGACCGCCATTCTGCAAGACTGCTTCGCTATACTTTTCTGCCAACAGCTGTTTGACGTACATGACAAAATGCGGGGCTTGAATATCAACTACATCCGGTTGTAACGCTAATGGTGCTTGATACGCATCCAGCGCTTCTTGTGAGGAGATCATGCCTTCTTTTACCATGCGCTTGAGCACTTCTTGTTGTCTGATTTTGGCAAAATCAGGATTAGGTCCAAACGGTGAGTAGCTCGACGGTGCGGCTGGTAGGCCAGCAAGAAGAGAACTTTCGGCCAAGTTGAGGTCTTTTGCGGGCTTGCCGAAGTAGCGCTCCGCCGCTTCTTCAATACCATAGGTTGAGCCACCGTACGCTACCTGATTGAGGTACATCTCGAGAATTTCTTGCTTGCTGTACGACTGCTCCACCATCACGGCCAAGACGATTTCTCGAACTTTCCGCCGGAGTGTTTGTTCTGGTGAGAGCAAGCGATTTTTTACTAATTGCTGAGTGATAGTGGAGCCGCCTTGTACCACTTCGCCGTTTTTATTTGCTATCGCTGCACGCAGAATTCCGCGTAAGGAAAAACCATGGTGCAAATAGAACTCCTGGTCTTCGATCGCTATTGTCGCGTTTACCAGAACAACAGGAATTTCAGACAAAGGGATCAGTGTTCTGTTCTCATCTTTGTAAATACGGTACAAAACTTCCCCGTTGCGATCTAGGATGCGGGTAGTGAGTGCTGGTTGGTTAGTTTTGAGCATACTCGGATCTGGTAAATCTCGAAAAATATACTCATGAATGGCAAATGTGCCCACAAAAAGAGTTGCTAGAACTGAGATGACTACTCCAGCCTGTTTTGGATAGAAGCGAAATGTCTGCAGAAACGGTTTTCGAATCTGCTGAATCAATTGTTGCAACCATTTTCTACGTCTGTCAGCAGCGCGTTGTATTTTTTTGGGGATGAGCGTGGTGACTGGTGAGCTTGTTGGAGCAGGGACGGTCGACACTTTGTTTGGAGCTCTTCCAAACTTTTTTATGACGGAAGGCAACACACTTTTGTAAGAAAAAGTGTAGGAGTACCTGAGTAACCACAAGAATTTAAGCAGAGACACAAGCCGCTCTGTGCTCCGTTGTTTAGAGTTTGAAAAAACCGTAATGCTTTTTTTGTTGACAGTATCTTTTGCTTTGTAACGGAGCGAACGAGATGCAGCAAAATCAATCAGATATTTTCTGAGCGATTCTGATTTATTAAGATACTTTTTGTTCGCTTTCACAGCGTGGAATATTACCACAAAACGAGCACTTTTACTAGAGAAAGTGAGCTCAATCCAGCTTGCGGTTGATCACGTCCCACAGCTCGCGTGCATCACCTTCGTATCCCAGTGCCCAAATCGCGATTCCAGCAAGGTCTAGTTGGTTAACATAATCGAGTTTATATGACAACGAACGAGAGTCTTCGTAGTACAGCACATATGTCTCGCCATCTTCCACGTACGTCAGGTAAGGCGAGAGCGCTTCTTCGTTCCAGTGTTCTTCTACCTTCAGTTCTTTTGCTTTTGCAAGGAGTTCCTTGACTCGGGTGATTTTTGCCGTTGAGCCCGTTTCGGGAAAGGTACTCGATTGCGCTGAGCGATTTTCTGTCTGCCACTCATACCCATAGAATGGCACGCCCAACAAAATTTTTTCTTTTGGCAGGTACTCCAGAAATGCTCTGAGGTGCTCATTGATGTCACTGTCCCAGAGATCGCTGCCTCCAAACAGGGGTGCAACAGGACCGGCTTGTGGGGAGGTGCGCCGATGAAAGTCGTAGGCCATCACCACAAAGTAATCGACAACTGGTTCGAGCGCCACGATGTCCCACAGCTGTTTGTTGTTTGATGCTCCAGCGTAGACGTCGATGCTCAGCGTCATGCCTTTGTAGCGAGCATCTAGATGTTGGCGTAAATTGGTCATAAAGGTAACGAGCTGCTGTCGTTGTCGCTCGCTTGGAGTACCATTGAGCTCAATATCGATGTTGATGCCACTAATTGGATAGGCAAGGATGACGCCGTCGAGCGTTTCGATCAAGCGTTGTTGGGCTTTTTCTGATGCTAAAAATGCGGCAATGTCGTCTGCCAAAAACTGCGAAAGGACAAGCTCAAACTGCGTGTCTTGCTTGGCGGCAAGGTTGATTATATCGAGCAACTGTTCGCTTTTTAGTTTATTGAATCCCGGTTCGACGCTGCCATCTTCTTGCAAGCGAACCTCTCCATTGCCACCAATGGTGAGCGCAAAGTACGAAAGATGGGTGAGTTCTGGCTGCAACACTGCGTCTGAGAGATTCCAGTAAGGGAGGAAGCCATAGACAACTTTATTATGCCCATGGTCTGACTCTGGTTGCTGCAAGAAACGAAAAGTCGAGAGACTAGTGAGCGGGGTAACGAGTGGTTGTTCCCAAAACCACCAGAGTGCAGATGATGCAGCACCGACAAAAAGGGCGACGCCAATGACGCTGAGCTTAATGTGCCACTTGTGACGTGACAGCCAGTGGGTGGTGTGTACTTTTTTGGCAGTTTTTGTTGGTGGAGTTGTGTGCTGTTTGACAAATGTGCCGTAACTCATTCTGATTTGCCCGAGTATGGTTGTATTTGATATTCTTGCGGCACTGTTCGCTGCTCGTACAGAACTTTGCCTTCTTCATTGACCGGTCGAGAACAATCGCTGCAGTAGTAATCTGTAACCGGGTCCTGAAAAATAGACCTTTCTTCTAGAACAAGACCCTCGATTTGCTCTCCCGGATTTGGTGGGAGGCCAGTCGTGGGGTTGATCCAGGTATTTTTGCGAACTGCCAGTGAGCGTGAGGGGATGCTTTGGTCCCAGTAAAGCTCTTGGTCTTTGGCTTGGCAGTTATCTCCTGCCGTTGGTGGCATACCATGTGCGCAGACTTGGGCTGAGAGTACGTCCGGTGGTTTTTCTTGCCAAACTGGTTCTCTGTCTGCCAAAACAAATCGCATAATGTCATTGAAAATGGGTGCAGCCCCAGTAACACCTGACACGACACGACCATTCATGCGCGTATTGTCATTATTGCCCACCCAAGTTGCCACGAGGAACTCCGGCGTGTAGCCTATGGTCCAGTTGTCACGAAGCTCATTGGTAGTGCCTGTTTTTACACTGACAATTTGGTTGGGAATCACCAATTCAGATCTCAGGCCAAAAGCGTGTTGGCGGGCAGGGTTGTCTTGCAGAATGTGACTGACCAAGTAGGCCGGCGCACGATCCATTACTCGCTGAAGATCGCCCGCTGTTTGTTCATCAAAATCGGACAAGAACTCAAGATCGGCCAAACGTTTTTCTCGATCAAGTTCGCGCAGTACATTTCCCTTGTAATCTTCGATCCGGAGCACTGGGGTGAGTGGCACTTTTACTCCCTCATTTGCCAGTGTGCCAAATGCTTGCGCCATATCGATCATGCGAACCTCACCACCACCCAGTGTAAGCGAGAGGCCGTATCGACTCGGATCATTCCAAGTGGTGATGCCGAGTGCGGTTGCTACCTCCATGAAACGCTCCACCCCGAGAGTGCGCAGCGCTTTGACAGCGGTGATGTTGAGTGAGTTAGCAAGTGAACGGCGAACAGCTACCGGCCCACTGTACGAACCGTCATAATTTTTTGGACAGTACGGCTTTTGTCCTGCAGAAGTGAAACAAGTAGGTGCGTCGATCAAGATACTGCCAGGATTGAGTGTCTTGTCCTGAAATGCAGTTGCGTACATCAGTGGCTTGATAGAACTTCCCGGTTGTCGCTCAGCCAGCGTGACGTTCACTTGACCGTCTTGCTCGCTATCAAAATAATCTTTGCTACCTATCATTGCCAGGATTTCGCCAGTGTTTGGCTTAACAACCAGAGCAGCCCCATTGCTTACCTGATAGCGCTCCAGTGTTAGTAGTTCAGCACTGAGTGAGGCTTCGGCAGTTTTTTGCAAATCAAGATCGAGAGTTGTTGTGACCCGGAGTCCACCACGTTCAACAGTGTCGACGCCAAACTCTTCGTACAGCAAATCACGAACGTAAAAAACAAAGTGAGGTGCTGCAATGTCACTCCGACTAATGGCAAACTGGATCGGCTCACTTGCTGCTGCCGCTTCCTCAATCTTAGTAATGTAGTCGTCTTCGGCCATGCGACGGAGTACGGCTTGTTGTCGCTCTTTCCCTTTTTCTGGCGTGGAGCCAAACGGAGAGTACTTGGTTGGGGCTTGGGGCAGACCGGCGAGCAAAGTAGCCTCGGAAAGCGTGAGATCTTTGGCCGGCTTATCAAAGTAGGTTTGTGAAGCGGCCTCGATGCCAACGGAAGTGCCGCCGTACGAGATGTAATTGAGGTACATCTCCAAAATCTCATCTTTGGAGTAAATCAGCTCTGTGATGACTGCGAGCACGCCCTCTTTTATTTTTCTGGTAACTGTTTTTTCTCTGGTGAGGAGGGCATTTTTTACCAATTGCTGGGTGATGGTCGAGCCACCTTGCACTTGCCCCCCCGTGATATTGGCTCGCAGTGCCCGAATTATGCCAGTGACATCAAAACCCCAATGGGAGTAGAAGTTTTTATCCTCGATGGCGACCACTGCTTGCGTTACGTGCTTGGGAAGATCAGCGAGTTTGATTGGAATGCGGTGCTCGTCGCCAATTATTTCATAGAGCAAAACACCATTACGATCAAAGATCTGTGAGCTTACCGCATAGGTTTCACTTGTTTGCAGCTTAGTTGGAGAGGGAAGGTCACGCAGTACGTACAAAAATCCAGCAATT
>JAQBYG010000007.1 GCA_027620445.1 bacterium | reverse complement strand
AACTACGATGAAAGCATCGAGCAACTAGATACATTGGTTGAAAAATATCTTGAGGGAAAGTTGCCTGAGGAGTTTTATCAACGAAAACTAAGTGAGCTAGAACAAACAAAGGAGGTTCGCAAGAAGGTGCTGGATGGCATTGACTCTCGCGTGAATGAACGCATCCAAGAGCTAGATCAAGACCTCAGTTTTGCGGTTACTGCTTGCGCTGCTTTTGCTGACGCAGATGATCATAAGCGTCGAGAGATTATTGCCTATCTTGGCTCGAACCTCACCCTCACCAATCACGTTCTAGATATAGAGCTTAAAAGACCGCTCAAAATGGTAAATGAGATCGCAGAAACTGTTAGCAACGCTGCGAAAGCGTTTGAACCTCTTGAAAGCGTTGATAATTCGGAGCAATTCAAGTTATTTTTATCTGAAAATCCCGCAATGGGTGCCTGACGAGATTTGAACTCGCGACCTTCGCTGCCACAGAGCGACGCTCTAACCAACTGAGCTACAAGCACCAAATTATTTACTCGTATATTGTAACAGCAAGGACTTTTCAAAATCTTTGTCATGATGCAGGAGGTAATGGCAATTAAAGCAAAGCCAAATTAGATTTGATGCAGTATTGTTTTTGCGATTATGATCGACATGGTGAGCTGATAACAATCTTATGTCTCTCAGTTCGCAACTAACGCAAGCACGATCTTCATTTGTTCTAAGCAGGATATTGCGATATGTGCGCACCCCTGTCTTCCAGTTCGGGTGCTTCTCTTCAAGAAAAAAAGTGTTTCGCCATTTAGTCTGACACGATTTACAGCAAAAGAAATTTCCGCTTTTTGAGTGCTTTAGTTGAGCAGGAGACTTGTATGTTTTCTTGCTGCAAATTTTGCAATGCACTTGTTTTCCCTTGAGTTGACCGATGCTTCTGCATTTGACCGAGCAAAATTTGCCCCATCCAAGTTTTTGATGACTTGGCTTTACATAAAAGTCCTTATTGCAAATCAAGCATGGGATTTGTGGCATCCAATTTGATTGTAAATGACCGAGTAAAAATGTTAAAGTACCTCTCTGCGGATTCTTGACGCTCTAACCAACTGAGCTAATACCACCAGATTGGAGTATTATAGACTACGGTGTCTATGCTGAGAAGCCGAGTACTAACAGTATTACTAGTGATGAGTTGGTTGGCTTGCGGAGCAGTTGCGAGCTTGGCGGGGTTTTTTGGTTTTTTTTACTCTTGGCTCTGGGTGTTTTTGTTGCTTCCTCTTGGAATATTGTTCGTTATTGTCTGGCAGATTGGCAAAGTCAGTTTTTCACTGTCTCGGTTTGAAAAGACTCTCATTGTGTTGCTGAGCTTTATTTGGTTACTCCATCTGCTACAGGTGTTTGTGCCAGAATCAGGTTTTGATGCGCTCTGGTACCACTTACCGATCGCTGAGTTATTGAGTGAAAACCATCAATTTACGTATCAACCAGAGTTATACCAGACAGCAAATCCATTGTTTGCCGACAGTATTTTTGCCCTTGGCTATTTGCTGTGGGAGAGTTTGGGGGCGAAGCTTGTGGCGTTTGGGTTTGGACTTACCCTGATTGCAGCTACGTACCAACTTGCTCGCATTTTTCTTCCCCGCAAGTGGTCGCTACTGGCAGTGATCTCTGTGAGTGTGTTCCAAGTTGTCTCGTGGCAGTCGGCCAGTTTTTATATAGACGTAGCCAAGGCGGTATTCGAGCTAGCTGGACTTTGGTTTCTTTTGGAGTGTTTGCTCACAAGAAAGCAAGTGATACAGCGAAAATTTGCGTTGTTGGCGGCGCTCAGTTTTTCAGCGACATTAGCGAGTAAGGGATTTTCGCTGTTACTACTTCCCTTTATGCTCTTCGGATTTATGGTCACTCTGCCGCAATTTATTTTGGTGTTACCAATCTTGGCTCTCCCCTTTTACTTGTTTGCTTTTCAAAATACGGGTTCGTACTTTTTCTCGATAGAAAAACATGTTGGCGAGCTCGACTCATTCACCAGCTCCAATTCTCTACCTGGCTTAGTGTTGGCACGCTTGCAAGCTATTCCACAATTTTTCCTCGATCTCTTTTTTACCAAAGATTACACCTCGCCTTTGCTTGGAGTATTGCCTGTTGCCTTGGTGGTGATTCGCAAACAAATTCGACAAAATAGACAGCTGCAGCTGCTTGTTCTGTTCACCATAAATCAATTAGCTATCTGGTGGTTTGTGCCGCCGCCGTCTACAAGATATGCATTGGCCGGATTTATTTCTGGATTGCTTATCGTTTTAGTTTGGCTCTCTCGGCGCAAGGAATCGTTTTGGCCAATCATTGTGCTAGCTATTGCTTTGCTTTTACTGATTCCGCGATTGTTCGTTGCCAATCGATCACTCAAGTATTTGTTGGGGAGTCAGACACACGAACAGTATGTCGAGCAGTTCAAAGATGACAACAATGCTTGGCTGATTGAGTCGCGGTATGGAGGAAAGTAAGTGCGCCAGGCGAGACTCGAACTCACGACCTGCTGCTTAGAAGGCAGCTGCTCTATCCAGCTGAGCTACTGGCGCAACGTAGTTATTATACCCCAGCGGATGACTCTAGCTTGCCTTTCGGCAGGACGCAAGCGATAATAGCCGATATGCTCGATACTGTAAGAATCATTGTTTTAGCTGGAGGCTTGGGCAAGCGTATGGGCGGTGAGTTGCCAAAGGTGCTAACGCCACTCAACGGCAAGCCTATCGTTGGTTACTTGGTTGCAGAGCTAAAAAAATTGGCGCTTTCTCAACCACCGACAATTATCGTCGGTTCAAAAGCTGAGATGGTCAAAGAGTACTTGGGTCCAGATTTTCACTACGTTCTGCAGGCCGAGCAGCTCGGTACGGGGCACGCTGTAGGCTGTGCGCGTGAGTCGCTGCAGGGGACGGCCGATACGATTGTGACTTTGTATGGTGACCACCCGTTGGTGTCAGCTCGCATGGTTGAGCGATTGGTAGCCAAGCATCAAGAGGAGGATGCTGTCATGACGCTTGGTGTGGTCAAGGTTCCGGATTTTTCTGGGTGGCGAGAAGCGCTTATCAACTTTGGTCGTGTTATTCGTAATCCTGATGGGACTGTCGGCAGAATTGTCGAGGTCAAAGATGCCACAGAAGAAGAAAAGCAAATCACGGAAGTTAATCCAAGTTACTTCTGTTTTTCTGCCAAGTGGTTGTGGGAAAATATTACCAAGCTAGAAAACACTAATGCACAACACGAGTACTATCTCACTGATTTACTCAAGGCTGCTTTCGATCAAGGACAAAAAGTTGCAACCATACATATCGAAGCTGAGGAAGCTCTTGGCATCAATACACCGGCCGAACTCGCCAAAGTTTCTGAGCTAATGAAATCTCGAGAGAATTAAGCTTTTTTACTCGTCTTTTTCTTGGTCTTCGTCGCTAGAGACTTTTTTGCTTTTGAGACTGTTCGTTTTGCAACTTTTTTGCTTTCAGCGACCACCTTTTTTTTGAATGCAGTTGGATTTTTCTTGTACTCTGCCTCAGCTTTTTTTACCTTAGCGGCTGTTTTTGCAATCACCGCTTTAGTCTTGGCTCTGTTCTTGTCATTTGAAAGATACGCAGCAGCGGCACCAAGTACCACGCCGGTTATGAGTGAAAAGAACCCTTTTTGTTTTGCCATTTGTTCCTCCTAAGGAATTGTTACTATTTTTAATACATTAGTGAGACTAGGTTGTTTCCAGTGCGAGCCATGAATGAGTAGAGTGACTTCGCCACTTTTCGCGATGCCGAGTTCTTTTAATTTGGTAACCAGTTGTTCGGTATCCGATAAGTTCTCATTTTCGAGCGAGAGCAACCAAGGTCGCACGCCATACAACATGCTGAGTTGATTGCATGTTAGTTGTGAATTAGTGACTACATCGATACTTCGAATTTGTCGAAAGCGCATGAGTTGCTTTGCAGTGGTGCCAGTTTCTGAAAAACAAATGACCCTATGGATAACAAGACTTTTGGCTGGGTCACTTGAGGTATTGAGCAGCATTGAGGCGGCATGCGTCACCCAGTGACTGACATCTATATCTGGAACCTGGATGATTGGAGGCACCGCAAATTGCTCATTGTAGGCAACAATCTTTGCCTGCGTTGCGACAGCTTTGACTGGATACTTACCAATAGTTGTTTCGTCAGACAGCATTACAGCATCGGTGCCATCGTACACCGCATTGGCTACATCGCTCACCTCCGCTCTGGATGGATACGGAAAATTAATCATGGTTTTGAGCATCTGTGTGGCAGTAATAACTGGTTTTGCTTTTTCTCTGCAGAGAGTAATGATTGTTTTTTGCCAGTGGGTTAATTCTTCATACGGCACTTCTACCCCAAGATCTCCGCGCGCAACCATCACCACATCTGTAGCGGCAACAATTTCATCGATGTTGTCTAAGGCTGCTTGATTCTCAATCTTGGCAACTATGTCTGCTTGCAGGTTTCGTTTTCGTAGCTCTTCACGCAGGTTGTGAATGTCTTGGGCGCTGCGCACAAAAGACAGTCCGACAAACTCCACGATATCGTTTGTGGCCGCATCAAGATGCACATAGTCTTGTGGGACGAGTGGCGGCATGTTGATGACAACGCCAGGAGTGTTGAGTGATTTTCGATTTCCAATGGTGCAGGTATTTTTTGCTTCCGCAATCAATGAATCGCTTTCTTTACCAATAATCACAAATTCACCGAGTCCGTCGTCGATGATAAGCGTGTTGCCTTCTTGTTCCGCATCAATGACTTCTTGGGGGATAATGATTGTTTTTTCATCGCCTTGTTGGACTGTGCTAAAGGTGATGTGCTCATTCTCGGAAATCTCCAGTGGTTGCTCTCCGGGAGTTTGGATACGAATCTCTGGGCCTTGTAAGTCAATTAGAACAGCGAGTGGGACCTGTAGACGTTGGGCCACCGCTTTGACGCGCAAGATGCGCTCGCGATGCCACTCTGGTGTGCCGTGCTTTGTATTAAAGCGTGCTACGTTCATGCCAGCGAGAATGAGTTGCTCGAGAATTTCTTCAGTTTCGGTAGCTGGGCCAATGGTCGCGACGATTTTTGTGGATTTTGGTAAGGATATCATTGTTCCCATTATCCAATGGTTGACAGTTCTTCTCAAGTAGAAGATTATGTTGAGTGTATTGATCAGAAAGGACCACCATGACAGCGCAAACGAAATCAGCACAGGACCTCGCAGAGGAAGCATTGGCTTCGACCGATTCCGGTACTTCACTCGACGAAGTCGGGCAATCAGATGACCTTGCTGACTCTTTAACAAACCTCCAAAGCGTCATTGAGCGCAACGCGTTGGAGTCAGAACGAGTGGCTGAAGAGCTGAAGCTCAAGCGAGAAAGTTTGCGATCAGTGTACGAAAATGATGCTCGTCTCTCGGAAGCTGATGAGATTGCGCAGCAGAAGTCTGCACAAGTGAAAGAAGAAAAAGCTCGATTGCTTGCGAGTCCACAAACGGTGGCCATCCGCAACTCAATTGCCGAGCTTTCTGCACAAAAGAAGGAGCTCGAAGAGACCTTGAGCAATCACCTGCTGAATTACTTTCAACTTACCAACTCCAAAAGTTTTGACACCAGTGATGGTGACCAGTGGGAATTTTCTGTCGCGGCAAAAGTTAAAACTAGAAGAAAATAAGGGAATTAACCGAGTCGCTCTTTGATTCTTTGCAGAGCAACGGGAGAAACGTTTTTCATGCGTTTGAGACTGAGGGCTCTTCGTCGTAGACGGTTTTTCTCGATACGCTTTATTGCTCGCTTCTTTGACGGTTTGACAAAGTACATGCCGTCTTTGGCAATTTGCACTATGTCGGTTTGTGTAACCGCTTTTTTGAAGCGTTTAATAAGGTCGTGAACACTATCACTCTTTTTTGCTCGAATTATGATTGGCATAAGGTGGCTATTATAACGCCAGTTACGCGTTTTGGTAAGAGGCTCTAATACTTTTGGCTAACTCCGCCAATTGGTCGTCTGGAGCGCGGTGGGAGTCGTGAGAGCTCAGGTAACCTGGGTACGTCTCAAAGTAGGTATCGATAGGCCCCGACTCAATTTTTTTCCAGGTCTCGAGGTTTCCTGTGCCATGCATGGGATAGAGCTTACTATGGAGGTGATCAACCCCAAATCCCTCAAAGAACATACCGCAGCGAGAGATATCGGGAAAGAACTCAACCAGAATATTTGCAACTTGTTTGGTAGCAGATATCAGTTCGTGTAAAGCAGCATCGGACTGTTCAAATGGATTGCTCCCAAGATGAGTTTTGGGAATGACAACGGTAAATCCTTCTGTATTTGGAAAAATTGAGAGGAAGGCCAGGTGCGACTCACTTTCCCAAATTTTGTGTGAGGGCATGTTGTTTTCTACAATTTGGCAGAAAATGCAGTTAGCGTTATCCATATAATTCTTTGGTGAGTGAGATAATTGTTTCCAAACTGAGCGGCGATGCTTTTTGAGCTGTGTTTTTTCTCGAGCCATTAATGAGCATTTTGCCACTCGGATGATAGTACCAAGAGCCGATGCTGTCTTGTGCGAGTATGGCTTGGTGCAGTTTTTCTAGAGTGAAGGAGCTGTCTGGACGAGTTTTGATGCGGATGTTTCCCATCTCTGGATCTTTGCGAATTACCAGCGTGTAACCCATTTTTTGCGCGAGTTTGATCACATCATCATTTTTACTGGTGATGCCAAGACACTTCCCTGCTTTGATCGCAAACGTCAGTCCCTCAGAATTGAGAATTTCCGCTGCTTTATGTTGTTGAACGAGAACGTTGTAAGCGTTGTCTAAACACTGGAGCCCAAATTGGAGTTGCCGCTCATCACTCTGTTGGTCAGCTAGTTCTTGGCCGCGAATGAGCTCGTGAATCATAAAGGCGTAGCGAGTGTTTTCTGCCTCCGGCCAGTAGATTTCGCCAAAGTGATCAATTTCAGTTACAAACCCGACGAGGGATTTGAGTGCTTTGTCCTGGGCGATTTCCATGTGCTTGCTACTGAGGTACTCGTACACGAGCGAGGTCGCACAGATAGAGCGGCTGCTTTTTTCTACCGTATGATGATCAAATTGGCCGAGGCCTGTGTCGACATGAATGACATCCTGTGGGTCGAGCTGTTGTTTTGCAATTTCTGTTGGCGAGAGTGTGTCACCAGGATTTACAAAAAGGATTTTTGCATTGGCAAAATCTTGCGCAGCAAATCTAGTAAAGAGCCACACCCCACCTATCGCGTCTAGATCAGGTGCGTGATGGATAACAATTGCTCTGCGTCGTTTCATACCTGGAGTATAACAGAAAACCCACCACAAGAGCCAAAATTCAGAATGAATCAGGTCAGTTGTCGTGGGTATTCCTCACCGGAATGTATGAGTAATATATGGCGTGATATAGAAAATGCACAGCAGGAAAATGTATTGAAGTATAGAGCTATAACGCATTCACTGATTGCAGGAATGTTAGTTATAAGCCTACATAATTCCCGAACATTATTCAGGAATTGTTGCAGCGAGCAAGACACTCTTCCACGCTAATGAGCTCACTTTCTTTGCTGTTTCGCGCTTTCCACTCAATCTTGTCTCCCGTTTTTTTGGAAATAATGAGGCGAGTTGGAATGCCGATAAGGTCAGCATTGGCAAACTTTGCTCCAGCAGATTCCTCACGATCATCCCAGAGTACTTCGACACCAGCTGCTTGCAGTTGCTCATAGACTGCGGCGGACTGATCCTCTCCTCCTTGTAGTGAAATGAGATGCACCTGATATGGAGCGATAGAGCTAGGCCAGATGATACCTTTCTCGTCATGATGTTTTTCAACCACCGTTGCGAGCGTGCGTCCGATGCCAAAGCCATAACAGCCCATGTAGAAGGGCTGCTGCTCACCCGATTCACTAGTAAAGGTGGCATCTCTCATTTTCTTCGAGTAGTGATACCCGAGTTGAAAAATATTGCCAACTTCAATCCCCCGCTTCTCGACCAAGGTGCTTGTGCCGTCCTTCGTTTTAAATCCAGGTTGGGCCATGGCGATGTCACCCTCAATGTCAAAAGAAAAATCTCTATCAAGATTAACGTTTAACATCTCAACTTGGTCTTTGTTTGCACCAATATATGTATTACGAATCGTCCGAACAGAGTCGTCACCCACAAGCAAGAGTTGCACGTCTTTTTCAATTTGGTCGCGGATTTTGTATGGAGAGATAAAACCCCGTACCGAGTGAATTTTATTTTTGACTTCGTCTTCTGTAGCCATCTCAAGATGGTGAACGCCTGCAACGTGCTTAACTTTTTCTTCATTTACATCAAAGTCTCCTCGAACGCTCGCCATAATATAGCGTCCGGTTTCATCTCTATACAAGACATTCTTCATTTGTTGCCAGAGAGGTAAGTTGTGAAACTTGGCAGCATCCTCCATTGTAGTTCCCCTCTTTGTCCTTACTTCTCGAATTTCTCCCATCTCTTCTTGACTGTTTTTATCTTCTTTCAAAAATTCTGCCACATCTTCATGCGCTGAGTACTTCCCATCCTCTGACACAAAGAATCTACCTTCACCGAGCTCACTCTCTACCTGAAACTCATGGCAGTACTCGCCGCCGATGTAGCCGTTATCAGCAGAAACTTGCAGAGCTTCGAGACCCATTCGGTCATACATCCGCTTATATGCAGCGGCCATCGCCTCGTATTCTTTCAAAAAGTCTTCTTCACTCGTGTGGAAGGAGTAGGCATCTTTCATGACAAACTCACGAACGCGCAACAGCCCACCGCGAGCACGAAACTCATCGCGAAATTTGTTAGAAAATTGATAGAGGTTGATTGGCAAATCTTTGTATGAAAGATGGAGTTTTCTAACCACATCAACAAACATTTCTTCAGCCGTACCACCTAGAGCGAACTCTGCCCCGTTACGATCCTGAACTTTCATTAACTCAAAACCCACAGAGTTGGTGCGATTTGTTTCTTCCCAGAGTCCAAGAGGATGGAGCGTCGGCACGAGCATTTCTTGCGCACCCGTCTTGTCCATTTCCTCTTTTATGATTGCTTTGATTTTGTCGTGAACGCGCCACCCAAGGGGCAAAAAGAAAAATCTGCCCGCACTCGATTCGCGAATAAAGCCACCCTTCATGAGCAAGTTATAGCTCGCAAATTTTGAGTCTTTACTCGAGTCAAAAGTTGCCTTGCCGAAAAGTTTTGAGTATTTCATATTTTCCTTTTTTGTTACAAAAAAACCGCCTATTACAAACACGCAAACTGCGTGCTGCAAAGGCGGAAAACCGCGGTACCACTTTGCTTCTTTCTGCTCTCGCGAGCAAAAACTTTTTCACTGCTTAGTACAGTGTGGCGGAAGGTTACGGCCGTCTGCCGGATGGGTTAGCAACTTTGGATCCCCACCAACTCTTTTTCGAAGAAACCACGAGTTAGGAGCTCGCGTGTTGCAGCACTGCAACAAGTTTGTGCTGACAGTATAACATGTGTTTATACAAACTGAGAAACAGCCTCAGAAATTTTCGGAGCAATATCAATAATTTTTATTTTTGCGTCGTGCTTTTTCTGGGCAACAGAGTTGGTGACCACTATAGAGTCTGCTCCAGATTTTTTGATAATCGTCTCAGCATCTTTTGCAAAAATGCCGTGACTAGCAAAGATATGTACTTCTTTGGCACCCTCTTTTTTGAGCAGCTGTGTCGTTTCTATGATAGTGCCACCAGAAACAATTGCGTCATCGTACGTCAGACATACTTTGTCTTTTACTACTCCATGGATTGCGTTTGTGGTCACTGCCCCTGTGATGACATCTCTTTGTTTGTCGATGTTTGTAAAGGGAGTGTTGAGTGCTTCTGCAAATTGTCGCGCGCGTTTGATACCGCCAAAGTCGGGGCTCACCACGACGCAGTTCGCCAGCTCAAAGTGTTCTTTGGCATAGTCTCTGAATAAATCGAGCACACTGAGTGGTGTGGTTGGCCTCGAGAAGAATCCGGGGATGCTGTTACTATGCAAGTCCACCAAGAAAATTCTATCAACACTCGGTCGAGAGAGTATGTCTGCGACAACCTTGGCGGCAATTGCCTCACCCGATCGAAAAACTTTGTCCTGCAGTGAGTAACCCAACCAGGGGATGACGAGGAAGATCTGTTTGGCGCCTTGACGCTCTGCGGCATCGATCATGAAGAGTAGCTGCATAATATTTGCGTCAGCGGGATCGGTGTGAGACTGCACGAGCACTACTGTTTCGCCAGCAAACTTGGCATCAATGAGAACTTTCTGCTCGCCGTTTTTGAAAGTGCTACACTCGGCTACAACAAACTCTGCTTGCAGATTTTCAGCAATTGTTTTTGCTAGATTTGGATTTGCTGTACCCGTTACAACTTTCATAGTTAGGCTCTATGTTCGGCTGCTCCGATCAGACCGCACTTTTTATATTTTAAACCACTTCCGCAGGGACAAGGATCATTGCGACCGATCTTGATTTTTTTTGAACCAGGTTCTGGTTTGGCCTGCGCGCGAGCGGATCCAAGTGCGGCGGCTAAGTCGCTAGTGCTGCCTGATGTGTTTTTACTAGCTGCTTGCTTGGGAGTCGCATCAGCGACTTCTTTAGCGAGTGACTCATGAATATCGTCTTTATGCTCAATAACTCTGGTAGGTATTGCTGATTGGGTTGCGGGATCACGTGGTTGCACGCGGAAAATACGACTGGCAATACTCGACTCAATGCCATCGACCAGTTTTGTGAACATGCCAAAGGCTTCCTTTTTGTACTCCGAAAGCACCGTCTGCTTGTCTCCCCGTAACCAAATGCCGTCTCGCAAACCTTCCATAGAATCTAAGTGCTCCATCCAGCGTTCGTCGAGTGTCGTGAGTGAGATTACACGCTCAAGAAACCGCATTTGCTTGGCTCCGAACTGCCTCTCTCTGGTTTTGTAGGCCCGATCGGCTAACTCGGTTAATTCCTCGCTTATTTCCTCAGTTGTATTTTTTTGACTCAATTGTTTGGCTAGTTGTTGTTGCGAGGTGGTATCAAACGGAATGAGTTTCGAAAATTCACGTACTAACTCGCCATACTCGCTGTCCGTGTATTGCTGTGGTGCGTGTAGAGCGACGATGCTCGCCACTTCATCGCGCACATACCCGACAATTTCTTCGCGCAAGTCGGAGGTCTCAGTTTTTTCACCGGCACTTGCTTGTTCTAGTAAGCGACGGCGACGCTTGTAGATAATCTCGCGCTGTTTGTTCATCACATCGTCAAACTCAACCAGACGTTTGCGTTGGTCAAAGAAAAAGCCTTCGACTTTTACTTGTGCGGACTCAATTGATTTGCCGATCATGCCGTGCTCGATGGGCTGATTCTCCTCTATCTTGAGGAAATCCATGACTTTTGCGATTTGCTCTCCCCCGAAAATCCGCATGATCTCATCTTCGAGCGAAATGTAGAACTGTGAGGCGCCTGGATCGCCTTGACGGCCAGCTCTTCCTCGCAGCTGGTTGTCGATGCGACGAGACTCATGGCGCTCAGTGCCCAGGATATACAAGCCACCAGTAGCTACCACTGCATCATGCGCCTGTTGCCATTTTTCTTTTGCTTTTTTATATTGGGCCTCTGTTTTAAAATCTTTTTGTTCTGGTTTGGAACCGCCGAGGACAATATCCACACCACGCCCCGCGATGTTAGTGGCGACAGTAATAGCACCCGCTTTCCCCGCGTCGGCGATGACAAATGCTTCTCGCTCATGATTTTTCGCGTTCAAAACTTGGTGTGGAACCTTTTTGCGTGTCAAAAATTGCGAGACAATATCGTTGTGTTCGATCGAGCGCGTGCCGATTAGAATAGGTTGTCCAGTTTCATGAATGCGCGCGACCTCTGTAGCAATAGCAGAGTATTTAGCAGCAGCTGTTTTATACACAATATCTGCCTTATCTTGACGCACAACCTCTACATTGGTTGGAACGACCAAGACCTCAGCATTGTAAATCTGCTTGAACTCCTCTGCTTCGGTCAGCGCAGTACCAGTCATACCAGAGAGTTTTTTGTACTGACGGAAGTAGTTCTGAATAGAAACTGTTGCGAGTGTGCGGGATTCTTGTTGAATTGGCACATTTTCTTTTGCCTCTATTGCCTGATGCAAACCATCGGAGTAGCGACGACCAAACATAAGACGACCAGTGTGCTCGTCAACTATGACAACCTGTTTGTCTCGAACTATATAGTCTTTGTCTCGGACGAATATTGTCCTTGCTTTGAGTGCGGCTTCGATATGGTGAATAGTGTCGAAACTTTCCTCGTACAAGTTTTTGACTCCCAGTTTTTGCTCAATCCGTTTGACGCCAAGGTCAGTTAAAGAGACGCTGCGTGCCTTTTCATCGATCGAAAAGTCAGCGCCTTTTTCGAGTGAAGTGACCATTCTGGAGTACTCGAAGTATTTTTTGGTTGGCTCGCTATCAGGTGCAGAAATAATGAGGGGGGTACGCGCTTCGTCAATCAAGATAGAGTCAGCTTCGTCGACAATAGCAAAGTGGTGAGTGTCACGAGGACGCTGAGCCATTTGCTCGAGTGACTGCACCATGTTGTCGCGCAGGTAATCAAATCCAAACTCATTGTTGGTGCCATAGGTAATGTCTGCCGCATACGCTTCTTTGCGAGTTATCGGCCTGAAGTGTTCGAGGCGTTCGTCGCCGCGTTCTTCGGAATCATACTTAGCATCGTAGAGACTCGATTTTTCGTGCACGATAACTGCGGTGCTGAGACCGAGAAAGGAATAAATTGGTCCCATCCAGCCAGCGCCGAGTTCTGCAAGGTAGTCATTGACTGTCACAAGGTGAGCGCCTTTTTTCAAGAGCGCGTTTAGATACAGCGGTCCGACGACAGTGAGTGTTTTTCCTTCACCTGTTTTTTGCTCGGTAATGGAGCTGTGATGCAAGGCAATGCCGGCCAGCAGTTGTACGTCAAACTGTCGAATGCCTTGTACACGTCGAGAAACTTCCCTAACGGTTGCGAAGGCTTCTGGCAAAATCTCGCTCAGAATTGTTGCATCATCCTTGTTTGCTTCGTGGCCCTCAGCAATGATCTTTTCAAATTTTTTGGTCTGTGCTGCGAGTTTGACATCAGACAACTTGCGAATGTCGGGTTCAAGTGCGGTGATCTTAGAGACAATCGCCTGATATTTATCAAGTTGTTTTTGATTGCTATCAAATAATTTGTTCAAAAAGCCGAGCATGCGTTCCTATCTGGCAATGAGCTTCTTGCCCATAAATTCTTGTAAAACAGCAGGAATGGCAATACTACCATCTTTTTGCTGAAAATTCTCGACAATCGCAGCCAAGAGACGAGGTGAGGCCGCCATTGTGTTATTCAGGGTGTAGACAAATTTTTTGTTGCCGTCATTCGCCTGGTATTTGATGTTTAGTCGGCGGGCTTGAAAATCGTTGAAGTAACTGGCTGAGTGCGTCTCTCGGTATTTTTCTTGTGCCGGGAACCATGTTTCCACATCATATTTTTTGCGTTGCCCCGCTCCCATGTCACCCGTACACATGAGTAGCACCTGATACGAAAGACCCAGGTCGCTCAGTAATTCTTCGCTTAAAGCAGTCATGCGCTCATGCCAGACTCGTGTTTCGTCTTCGTCTGCCGTGGTATACACAACCTGCTCAACTTTATTAAATTGATGTACGCGGATAATTCCTTGCGTATCTTTGCCATAAGACCCCACTTCTCTGCGAAAGCAAGGAGAGATGCCGGCCATTTTGATCGGTAAATCTTTCTCTCTCAGGACTTCTCCAGCATGAAAGGCGGTAAGCGCGACTTCGGCGGTGCCAGCCAAAAACTGTTTATCTTGGGTCAGGTAGTGATCCTCTTGTCCCCAAGGTAAGTAGCCGGTGCCCCACATTGTTTCTTCATTAACCAACACTGGTGCAGAGAGCAGCGTAAAACCGATTTTTTCTAGTTTTCTCAGGGCGAATTGCAATAACGCTTGTTCGAGCAGTAACCCATCGTTCTTCAAAAAGTAAGCGCGAAAACCACCAATGCGAACCGCCCGTTTGGTGTCGAGTATATTGGCTGCTTCCATGAGTTCATGGTGGTGTTTTGGGGTAAAGGAAAACTCTGGTGGTGTTCCAACTTTCCGCACTACTTGATTACCAGATTCGTCAGGACCAATCGGCACATCTGCTGCGGGGACGTTTGGCACGTAGTGCATTTTTTCGGAAAAAGCTGCCTCAATCTCTTTGAGCTCTGGCTCTATCAACTTCAGCTGTTCCTTGACTTCCTTACCTGCTTCAATTTGCTCTGGGGCTGGTTTGTTTCCGGCGCCGACGGCTTGTTTAATTGCCTCTGCAATTTCATTACTTCGCTTACGAAGCGCATCAGTTTTGCCCTGCAGATCCCTGCGTTTTTTGTCAATTGAGATGACTTCGGCCACAATGCTTGGATCGAGATTTTTATTTTTGCATGCGGTCTCGAGCGCTGCTTGATTTTCTGTAATGTACTGGATGTTCAACATATTTTTCTCCTACTCATTTTGAAATACCGCGATCAAAAACGCGATATGCTCATCGGGTGTTTTACCGATGAGTTCAAAACCTTGGTTAATATCTTCTCTGCTCACGTTGGCGGCAAATGATTTGTCTTTGAGCTTCTTCTTGATGGATTTTGGTTCCATATCAGAAAATCCACTAGGACGCATGAGCGAGACGGCGTGCATGAGACCTGATAGCTCGTCGCAAGCAAATAAATAGCACTCAATCTTTGTCTCGGGCTTTTTGCCAGTGCGATCGGGAGCATGCGCAGCAATTGCTTGCAGAAGTTCGCTTGGGTAATCACTCAGAATTTCAGCAATGGCTTTGTTGGGGTGTTCGTCGGGATACGCTTCCCAGTCGAGGTCATGCAACAGTCCCGCTTGATACCACAACTCACTGTCTTCGCCGAGGTCTTTGGCGTATGCTTCCATAGCTGCCGCCACCATGTAACAATGCTTAAGCAGCGCAGGATTTTTGATGTACTCTGCTACCATTTCTTGAGATGCTTGGCGGGTTGGAAGTGTCATGTTGTTTCTGTAATTCCTGCATACTCTACAACACCTCCAGCATATTGTGTAATGTGGTCGATGAGGTCTTGTAGCATAGTTTCAACTTGTTGTCTCGTAATGTCAAAGACACCCTCTGTTTGTATTAGCAGGTTGGTCGTGTTTTCTGTCACACTGGTTCGCTGTGAGTCACGCCAACAGAGATCAACCGCAAATGGACCAATTGCATCAAAGTAACAAATCTCTCCAGCCTTTAATTCAAGTGGTTCATTGCTTCCAAAGAGTATTGCTGTTTCTCCACCAACGGCTTCCTTAAAAATAATTGGGGTAGAAATTTTGTCAAAGTCGAATAGCCCTTGGCTCATTTGATGTTTGACAGCTAGCAAGTTGCCAATGTCTGCAACATTGTTGATTGACGGAGGGAGCTGACCTTTTCCAATTCTTCTGAGCAGCGCATCCATGGTTGGACGACGCGAGTGCCAGTCTATGCCACTTTGCTTTATTGCTTGACGATAGGACTGAATTTTTACTGATTCATTGATCTGTGCTGTTGTGATTCCCTGCACGGCATCATATGTGCTTTGCAACTTATCTCGCAGCTCCTTTGAGCTCTCAGCAATAGTCACCCCTTTGATGATGGCAGTGCCGATGATGAGTGATGGATAGTGTTGGCGTATAGAATCTGAGATTGTTAAAATCCCGGGACGTGCCTCATTAGAGAACTTGTAACTAGCAGAGCTCTCCTGTTTTTTCTCAAATAACATTGCAATCCGTTTGGTACGCAACCCCGGCTCAATCGAGAGCAAAAACCAAGCAGCTCTCGGTCCAGATTTCTTACCTAAGAACGCTAGATAGATAGCTTGGAAAGCTTTTCTTGGCCCGATGCCTCGTTTTGCCAACTCGAATAATGCTTGTTGCAGCTCCGCAGGGTCCCATTCTTTTTTTGCAGTTACATCGATTGCATCTCGCAGAAATGCGCGCTCTTCTTGAGTAAGCGCATTTGCCTCTTCTGGCAGTTCTGCTTTTGGCCGTAGCTGATACTCTGTTGGTGCATAGCTTTGCACCCATTTTTCTGCATACAGGCGACGCAGTTCTAACTCTTCCAACTCCTCTGAGCTTAGTGGCGCACCGGCAATCTGAGAAAATTGTTCGACTAAATCAATTTCAGGGTGCTGCATCCAGAGCGCAACATCACGGAATCTAGGCAAAAAGTGTCCTGTCGGAGTTTCGCCATTTTGTGAAAGCTCAAAGGCACGGGCAAGTCGCTGGTCACCTTCTTCTTGTTTCCAAAAAATTCGCGCACCTTGGTCGTACTCATCGAAAAGGTCGGGAATAGACAGTGATGCCGGGTCAAAGTCGATGACTTGGTTGTAGTCTTTGCTCGCAAATAAAAACCGCCCGACGGTTGGTGGAAACAGCTGAACAAACTCTCTGGCAGATGTGCCGACTCCTTTACTCGAGCTCATTTTTGCGCCACGGATGAGAATCCACTCATACGGAATATCAAATGGCGGGGTGATTCCAAATACTCGAGCGCAGAGGGCATTTGCCATGTCTCGAGAGCCACCCGCACTTGTGTGATCTTTGCCAGCGCCTTCGACCGTAACTCCTAGAGCTGTCCAGTGACCTGGCCAATCGACCTTCCAGAGCAATTTACCTGTGCCGCCAAATGGTGAGATAGATCCTTTGTGCCCACATCCTTTTGCCCAGGTCACTTTGCTTGGTTGGCACTCAAACGACACCTCTTTTCCATCCCAGTTTGTAGTGAGGGTGGTGCCAACTTTGCCACAAGTAGGACAGGTCACTTGGAATGGGTACCAGCTGTCAGGGAGTTGGTAATCGGCTACTTCTTTATAAATTGTGCGAATTTGTTCAATCGAGTCGAGGGCTGTTTTGATCACCGTGTCCATTTTGCCAGACTCATACAGTTCGTGACTCCAAATAATTTCTTGTGAGCAGCCGAGTCGCTGAAACGCATCGATAAAGTCAAAGGCATAAAACTCAGCAAAGCTGCTTGCATTTTTGTAGCGGGTTTTTTCTACAGCTGATGCATTCGAAAAATCAACTCCGGATTCTTCGATACTCGGTGCCGGAATTTTGTAGAGGGGAACGCCCATGTACCTTTCGAACTTGGCTGCCGGCAGATAACTCGGTAATCCGTCCATAGGGTCCATGTCATTAAACACGTAGGTGTTGGTGATTTGGGCCGTTGCAACTGTAGAGAGAGCTTTGGCTACCAAATCATGTAGTACTACGCCGCGCAAAGCCCCGGTGTGCACTCGCCCGGACGGAGTTTTCATGTCATCAACATGTAGTTTTTCGATCGCTTCTTTTTTTTGCCACTCGAGCAACCTTGCGGTGACTGCATCGAGCCAATGATTCGATTGTTGTGTTGTGTTCATGATTCCTTCTGTATTGTACTGGCAAGTGTTCTTTTTTTCATACGAAACAAAAAAACCCCGCTTGTTGCGGGGTTTCAAGTCTTGTGACCTTTTTTATTTGATTGCGATTATTTTGTAGACAATTTCCCCCGCGGGTGCTGCTACTTTCGCTTCCTCGCCCTTCTTTTTGCCGACGAGAGCCTTGCCGAGTGGTGAAGCACTTGAGATTTTGCCTTCCTCTGGACTTGCTTCAAACTCTCCCACTATGGTGACTGTTTTTGCTTTTTTACTGCCAACTTTTTGGATGCTGACTGTTGAGCCAAGACCAATAGAGGTGTGACTTGTGGTTTTGTTTGCAACCATTGCTTTCGAGAGAATTGCTTCAATTTCATCAATTCTTGCTTGCAACAACTGCTGTTCGTCTCGGGCGCTGTGGTATTCTGCATTTTCAGACAGATCACCGTGCTCTCGAGCAAGTGTGATGCGTTCGATGACTTTTGGCAGTTTTTCTTCGACAAGGATGCGAAGCTCTTCATTGAGTTCGTCAAGACCCGCCTGTGTCAGGGTAATGATCTGATCGATGGGTGTGTCCGAGTTTTTCATACTGGTTGAGTATAGTGCCTTTTTTTGTTCTGGCAATATGAAATCAAATTTTTGTTTTTTTGGACCTGAGGGCAACTTTCATCTCAAGCAGCGCTCTGCGTAGTGAAGCCTCAGCTTGGATTAAGTCCTCTCTCTTGTCGCTCGAAACGATCGATTGCTCTGCTGCTTTGACGGCTGCCTCTGCCTTTTGCAAACTGATATTTCGTTCGGCAACGGCGGTGTCGACAATGACAATCACTTCATTTGCTCGAGAAATGGTGAGAAACCCGGTCGAAACCACGAGTGTGTTTGGTTTGCCATCTTCGAGATAGGTTAACTCGCCCAGCTGTAGCTGCGTGACTAACGCGGCATGGCCTGGCAAAATCGTAATCTCACCACTAGCTGCGGGTGCAGTAATCTGCGAAACTTTCGCATTGACGAGTTCTTCTTCTTGCGAAACGACCCTCAGTAGTAGACCTGACATCTAAATTCCTATATCTTTTGTGCTTTTGCTACCACTTCATCGATAGTGCCAACCATGTAAAACGCTTGTTCTGGCAGGGCATCGTGTTTGCCGTCCAAAATTTCCTTAAAGCCACGAATAGTTTCGGCAATTGGCACGTAAGCACCAGGCACATTAGTGAACTGCTCTGCGACAAAGAATGGTTGGGTCAAGAAACGTTGAATTTTTCGTGCTCTCGAAACAACCAATTTGTCTTCCTCACTCAGTTCATCGATACCCAGGATCGCAATGATGTCTTGCAGCTCTTTGTAGCGTTGGAGAACAGCTTGTACCCCGCGCGCCACCTCGTAATGTTCCTTGCCAACTTTGTCTGGCTCGAGAATCTTTGAGGCAGAAGAAAGTGGGTCGACAGCGGGAAAGAGTGCTTGTTCTGCTAGTTTCCGATCGAGCGAAATGGTTGAGTCGATGTGTGCAAATGTAGTTGCAGGTGCCGGGTCGGTGTAGTCGTCAGCAGGCACATAAATTGCTTGGATAGAAGTGATCGAACCATCTTTGGTAGAGGTGATTCGCTCTTGCAGACTTGCCATCTCGGTCGCAAGGTTTGGCTGATAACCAACTGCAGAAGGAATACGACCAAGCACGGCAGATACCTCGGCACCCGCTTGGCTAAAGCGGAAAATATTATCTAAGAAGAAAAGCACATCTTCGTGCTTTTGATCTCGAAAGTACTCGGCCATGGTCAGTGCTGTGAGGGCTACGCGCAAACGGTTTCCTGGCGGTTCGTTCATTTGGCCAAAGCACAACACGGTGCTACTCAGAACTCCAGATTCTTTCATTTCGTTGTAGAGGTCATTGCCTTCGCGCGTTCGCTCACCGACACCTGCAAACACGGAGTGACCCTTGTGCTCTTCGGCGATATTGCGGATGAGTTCTTGGATGATAACCGTCTTGCCTACTCCAGCGCCGCCGAACGCACCGACTTTACCACCTTTGGCAAATGGTGCAACAAGGTCTATGACCTTGATTCCCGTTTCGAGAATTTCTGTGGTAGCTTCTTGCTCGACGAGTGTGGGAGCTGGTCGATGAATGGGTGCAGTCATTTTTGGTTTGAACGCTGGCATTTCATCAATTACTTCACCCACAACGTTGAAAACTCTTCCCAGTGTTTGTTCACCAATTGGAACAGTGATAGGTGCAGCTGTATCGGCCACTTCCATGCCGCGAGTCAGACCATCGGTGGATCCCAACGCGATGCAGCGAACTTCTTGACTCGAGATTTGTTGCTCAACTTCAAAATAGAGAGTGGAGCCATCTTTTCTCTGCAGGGTTAATGCGTTGTAGATAGCTGGCAGCTTGTCTTCGAAATACACATCGACGACTGGGCCTGTAATTTGTACGATTTTTCCAAGATTTTTTTGTGTTGGCATACGATCCTTTTTATGTATTGAGTGTTAATGTTGCCGTTGTAATGTCGAGCAGTTCGCTTGTAATACTTGCTTGTCGAGATTTGTTGTAAATGAGTTTGAGCTCTTCTTGTAGTTCTTGTGCGTTTTCACTGGCATTTTTCATTGCGACCATGCGAGCTGAGTGTTCACTGGCTTTACTTTCTAAAAATGCCTGAAAGATTGCATTCTCGATGTAGTATGGAACTAACTTGTCTAGAATTTCTTGCGCAGAGGGTTCGAAGAGGTACTCGGTTTTTGCTGATGGCGAGAGAGTTGAATCTACAAGTTCAGAATCGAGAGGTAGAATTTGTTGGAACATTGGTTTTTGCGACAGCGTGTTGACGAAGTCCATAAAAAGAACCGTAACAGATTTAAATTCTTTATCGAGATATCCCTGAGTCACTAAGGTGGTAATTGGCAAGGTATCGGCAAGAGTGATTCGATCTGGCATTGAGGTAAATTGAGCGTGCATGTTCATGCCAGAAAATTGTGCAAATGCCACTGCCTTTTTTCCGATTGCTACTATTTTTCCCTGCGGATGTTTTTTTCTCCAGCCGACAAGCTCTCTAAATAAGTTTGGATTGAAGCTACCAGAAAGTCCGCGGTCGGTCGAAAGACAAACAAGAATGTCATCTCCTTCTGAGTGTTTGGTAAATAGATCATGCAGCGCAACGTTACTTTCTTTGGCTAAAGTATGCAGGGTATCTGCAATTGCCTTCGCAAATGGTCTAGATTGTAGCGCTTGTGCCTGTGCTCGCCTCATTTTACTGGCCGAAACCATCTCCATCGCTTTCGTGATTTTTGAGATGTTTTTCGCAGTTTTGATGCGACTAGTAACTTGTCGAGCGCTAGACATAGTGTGTTTGATTAAATGATTCAATAACTGTTTGCAGTTCTTTTTCAGTTTTTTCTTCAAACTTGCCGTCTTTAACCAATTGCGCAAGGAGTTTTTTCTGCGACGTTCGCATGTGAGAGATGAACTCGGCTTCCCAGGTAGGAATCTTTTCTTCTTGAATGCTGTCGAGTAAACCACGGGTGGCTGCAAAGATGACAATAGCTTGCTCTTCTACTTTTAGTGGAGTGTCCCAACCCTGTTTGAGAACTGCGTTGACACGACCGCCTCGAGCAAGTTGCTTCTTCGTTCTATCGTCGAGGTCTGAGCTAAACTGCGCAAAGGCCTGGAGTTCTCGAAATTGGGCGAGGTCGAGTTTCATTGTACCTGCCACTTGTTTCATGAGCTTGATTTGTGCAGCAGAACCGACGCGAGAAACGGAAAGGCCGACGTTGATGGCTGGTTTCATGCCAGCATTAAACAAATCTGATTCCAGGTAAATTTGGCCATCGGTGATGGAGATGACGTTGGTTGGAATGTACGCGGACACATCATTTGCTTGTGTTTCGATAATTGGCAGGGCGGTAATAGAGCCACCACCGTGTTCTTCGTTGAGGCGACAGGCCCTCTCGAGCAAGCGTGAGTGCAAGTAGAAGACGTCGCCTGGATATGCCTCACGTCCAGAAGGTCGGCGCAACAACAGGGAGATTTCCCGATACGCTTGAGCATGTTTTGAGAGGTCGTCAAAGATAATGAGCACGTCTTTGCCCTGCTCCAAAAAGTACTCGGCTATAGCTTGACCAGCGTATGGGGCAAGAAATTGTTCTGCGGCGGTATCAGACGCTGTTGCCGCCACAATAGTGGTGTACTTCATAGCTCCTGCTGCTTTGAGCATGCTGATGATTTGTGCCAAGTTTGATCGTTTCTGTCCAATACAGACATAGACGCAAATGACATTCTGATCATTTTGATTGAGGATTGTGCCGAGTGCGACCGCTGTTTTGCCTGTTGCTCTATCGCCGATGATGAGCTCGCGCTGTCCCCGTCCGACGGGAATCATGGCGTCGATTGCTTTGATGCCAGTTTGTAGTGGCACAGAAACCGATTTTCGTGCCATAACGCCCGGAGCAATTTTCTCCAAAACCATGTCTTTTGTTTTGGTGAGCGACTTGCCGCCGTCGAGAATTTGGCCGAGCGAGCCGACAGTTCTACCGATGATATCGTTGGAAACGGGGAGCGAGAGGATCCTACCAGTACGCTTGACGGTTTGACCGGTACTAATGTGTTTGGCAGCACCAAGCGCAACGATTGCAGTGTCTTTTTTTTCTAAACTGAGTGCAAGACCAAATTGACCTTCGCCAATATCTACGAGTTCTCCTGCCTGGACAGACTCAAGACCTTTGACACGGATAACACCATCGCCGAAGGACATGATTGTTCCAACTGACTCTGGAGTTGTGGTGATATTTGCCTCTGCGATCAATTCGCCGAGTAATGCTTGTAGTTGGTCTTGTTGCTTCATATGCTACTTTCTTATGACGCTACTTTTTTAAGCAGTACTTGTCGCAGGGTTTGCAACTTTCCTTTGAGTGTGCCGTCGAATGCCTCACTGCCGAGTACGATTTTAATTCCACCGAGTACGTTGGGGTCAACGGTGATTTTGTACTCTGCTGAGCCGATTTTTTTGTCGACGATGTTTTCAATCTGTGTTTGTTCTGCAGCGGTAAGTTCAACAGCAGTTGTGATTGTTACGACTGGTAATTGGGATCGCAATCTCTGGACTTCTCCCAAGAGTGTGCCATCAAGTTCTTGTCCGTTGATGTTGATTTTGAGTCCACCAACAATCGCGGGATCAACCAAGTACTTAGGCGTCACTACACCGAGTTTTTGTGTCAGCACAGTTTCCAGGTTTTTTTTCTGTGTTGCAGAAAGCACCTGCGGCGTGACAACGGTAATCTCGTTTTTTTGTTTCATTCCATTTCTTTACTGCGCAGCGATCACTTGTAGTTCTTTTTTAATGAGTGCTCGATGATCTTTGATAGTTAACTCTGATCCAAGAACCTTACTTGTAGTTGCAATAACGAGTTCGACCAATTGCGACTCCATCTCAGCTTTTTCCTTACGCTGCTGATCTTTCCACTGCTCTTTGAGTTGTGCGATTTCTGACTCTGCCTGCGTTTTAGCGTCAACAACAATCTGCGCTGCTTGTTCCTTTGCAGTGTCTGTCGCTTCTTTGAGAATGCTTTCTCGCTCTTTCTCGATTTTTGCTTTTGCTTTTTGCTTTGTCTCTTCAAACTTTTCTTGTTCGGCTAGTGCTTTTTGAGCTGCCTTCTGTCCTTCTTCAATTCGTTTGGATCGTTCTGCAAAAATTTTGAGAATCGGTTTGTAGAGCAAGTACGAGAGCGCACCAAAGACAATCAAGAAGTTGAGTGCCTGGTACACAAGTTGTGCGAGCTGTATGTTCATGAGTACCCTTCTTGGTTTTGCACCTTATTTGACGAACTTAAGAATAAGTGCTACGACCAAAGCATAGATTGCAATTGCTTCTGCAAAGGCAATGCCCAAGATCATGTTTGTTTGAATCTTGCTGGCTGCTTCTGGATTGCGGCCAATAGCTTCTAGGCCTTTACCAACGAGCAATCCAATGCCCAATGCTGGTCCGATTGTACCGAGACCCATTACAAATGCGACGGCAAATTCTGTCGTCATACGTCCTCCTTAATGTTCATCATGGCTTATTGTTGCCATGTTAAAAAATACTAGTGAGAGCATAGAAAATACAAGCGCTTGGATAAAGCCAACAAAGAGCTCGAGTCCATAAAATGGCAGTGGTACCACAAGTGGAACAAGTGCCGCAATTACAACGAGCAGAACCTCACCGGCAAAGATGTTGCCAAACAAACGAAAGGCAAAGGAAATCATTTTTGCAACTTCCGAAACCAACTCTAGAATGCCGACAAAGAACATGATTGGACTGCTAAAGTTCAAGAATTTTTTGAAGTAACCAAGTTGTTGCGCTTGAATGCCAAAGAGTTGAGTGGCTATAATCGAGATAACAGCCAAAGCTAGAGTCGTGTTGAGATCGGCAGTGCCGGCACGAAAGAGCGGTGGTGCAGGTTTGTGGGTTTCTTTTGCAACTACTTGTCCAGTTTTTTCAGTGCTGACCACCGGTTCCCCATGCGAGTTAACGACTAGTTCCTCTTCTACATGTGCTGTGTCTGGAATCATTGCGGTGTCTGAGATATTTGTTGTCTCATGCTCCGATTTTTCGTTTACAACAATCGTGCCGACTCCAGGCAGCAGTCCGAACCAATTGTTGAGCAAAATAAATAAGAAAAAGGTAGCGATGAGAGGGAAAAAGCGATAAGTTTTCTTAAGATCATGGGTAATGGAGTGCACCAAAGTAAAGAGTGCTTCTATTATCCACTCGGCAAAATTTTGGATGCCTGTTGGTCTATTGGTTGTTGTCAGGCTTCGGTTGACCACTACCGCGAACAAAATGAGAAGGGCGCTTACGATGCTTGTGGTAAACATCGAGTTTGTTATGGCAACTCCACCGACATGAAAAATTGTTTCGGCTGACAGAGAAATATGAATACTATCGGCGCTCATAAGGTACGTCTTAGATGCGTATTTTTACTCACAGCACAGCTGCTGATTATACCTGCAACATCAGGCCTGGCAAGAGGTAGCTGGTTACTCAGCTAAAACCAACACCGCGTCGTATGTTTTTGCGGGGTCTTCAGCATCCTTCTCATCCATTTCTGTGATTGTGAGTTTTGTAGCTGTTTCTACCAATTTTATGAGTTCCGCATTCTCTTTGAAGTCTACAGATGGTAATAAATATGTACCAGGCTTGTCATACTCTTCCTTGGCGTTGCCCGAAGTAACTTTGGCAAACTTTGCATCAGTCAAGCTTGTTTTAATTGTACCGGCGTATCCAGCTTTGGTTGTGGCGTTAACTACATGCAGTTTGAATGTCTTTACATCAATACTAGCTGCCGGAGATGCTTCTGGTGTTGGGACGACTGTGGGCTCTGGTGTAGTGGTCGGTTCCTCTACTACAACAACTGGACTTGTTTCGGTCTGTGAGCTGCCAGTAAACTTGAGAAATAAGAGCCCTACTCCGATTCCGATCGCTACAGTAACTGCAAATGCTGCAACGGTAATAAATACCATTTTGAGCATTGGAGCGGCAGTTTGTTTGTTTTTGATGATTGGTTTTTCGATTGTTTCTTGCATATCTTTTGCTGCTGGCTGTTCTGCAACAGTTTTAGCAGGTTCCTTACTTGGTGTAAACTGTGAAATATTGACGTCTTTGAGCACGCTTACTTCTTCAATAGTATCCTCCACTTCGGTTTCCACCTCTACTGGTTTTTCCTCTTCCGGCTCTTCTATCACTTCCGCATCTTCTACCTCTGGCGCTACTGCAAGCTCAGGCTCGGCCTGTTTTGTTGGTTTTGGAAGATCGTCATTGGGCATAGCTTCTCCTTGTGGCACAGTGGCCAATTGTTCTTTGTACTCTGCTATCTCAGCTTCTGTAGCAGCTGCTACAGCAAATTTTGGTACTGGGTAATCCTCGATTGAAAAGGTTCGCATGCTGGATTCAATGATTTGGCGAACATAGGACGGCATTTTTTCTGCATCGTCAGAGAGTGAGCTGAGTTGTTGGAGTGGCAGCGTGTTTGAGAGTAATTCTGCCAGGCGTTTTTCAACCAAGTCATTCGTTAGTAAGTAAATTGTTTGGATGCTCGGCTCCGCACCCTTGAGCGTCTTGATGGTCTCTGCAATCACTTTTGTGTCTGCAACCGTTGTCTGCATGGTTTGGTCGACGCCGATGTACTGCAGGGCGCTGTGTAGCGTGTTGCCGATTTGCAAAACAGTAATGGAAGGTTCGAGCGAAACGATCGATTTGATCGCCCAGCTAATGGGAGAAACCGAAGTCACCGTCACTTTTGCCGAGTGAGCGCCGACCCGAATGGGCGCTAGGACCGAGTGTTCAATGGCGGAGAGTTGCACGCGAGCACTGCCCTTCAGCTCTGTCAAGACAAACGTTTCGATAAGGTGTGTCTTGGGGTCTAGGGTCAACTCTGGCAGCAACGAGGTTTTGAGGTACTGCTTGATTTTTACGTCTGATGTTTCGTTGACTGTAACAATTGTATTGGTAAAGAGAAAATCAGGTAGAACGAGTGTGTACGACTCACCTTCCTCTAGTTTAGAAAAAAGCTTAAAAACATTCTCAGGGATAAACTCATTGTCATCAAGAAAAGTACCATTTATCTGTCGAAATGTTTGAACTGAAAAAGAGTGAGGCTTTTTGGTCGGAAGCAACTCGGCAATGTAGGCCACATCGGGGAGAATGTAGAGCAGTTTCTGTGTATTCAGCATTCGTTATTAGTATAGCACTGGAACCAGGCTAGAAATCAAGGGTGAGTCCGCCGGGACTCGAACCCGGGACACAAAGCTTAAAAGGCTTCTGCTCTACCGACTGAGCTACGGACCCAACAAGGCAGTGCCGCGAATTATAGCAAGAAACTTGCCAGACGGGTATACTCTGCTTGCAGATGCCAGAATTACCCGAAGTAGAAACAATTGCGAGAAGAATTGCGCCCTACCTCATTGGAAAAAAGTTACTAAGCGTAGTTACGCGTCATGCAAAGAGTGTGCGAGGAGATTTTTCTTTGGTTGAATCAGCTGTAGTAACAAACGTTTTTCGCAGAGCAAAGATGCTGATTATTGAGTTTTCAAATCACAATGCGATTCTCATTCACCTCAAGATGACAGGGCAAATTCTCTATCAGGATCAAGCTACGAGGTTGGGTGGTGGTCACCCAACAGCTGACTGGGTTGCAGAGTTGCCGAGCAAACACACAAGAGCCATTCTTGAGTTTTCAGATAACTCAAACGTTTTTTTTAACGATATGCGCTTGTTTGGTTGGGTCAAGGTGGTAACTCCAAAACTACTTGAGCAAGAGTTGCAAAAGTACGCACCGGATATTATTTCGCCAGATGTTACCCCCTCATATTTCTTTGCAGAGTTACAACGCAGTCGTCAGTCGGTCAAGATAGTTGTGTTGGACCAACGCGTCGTTGCCGGGGTTGGCAACATTTATGCCAATGACGCACTGCACTTGGCTAAAATCCACCCAGCTCGACCTGCGGACTCGCTCAGTAGTAAGGAATCAAACACACTACTTGCTGCCCTACAACAAGTTATTCGCCTAGGTATAGAGCGACAGGGAGCCACTATTCACAGCTTTCGACACATCGACGGTTTTGCCGGTGCTTACCAGGATGTTGTCCGTACCTATGGTAAGGAAGGCGAGCCTTGTCCAAATTGTGGAGCATCGATCGAGCGAATAAAAGTAGGTGGGCGGGGGACGTTTTTCTGTCCGGAGTGTCAGCAAATTCTAACCTAGAGATATTGTTTGAGTGTCACTACAGCTTTTTCGAGTTGCTGCTGTTCTTTCCAATCGAGTTTAGCTTCGAGTGTGTCTTGCACCCCAGCTCTACCGAGTACGCACGGGACACTGAGTGCCACGCCTGAGTGACCATGATACTGGTGCAGCGGGATAGAGAGAGGCATTACCGTCCGTGCGTCTTGTAGTATCTTGCTGACGATGTTGGAGACAACAACGCCAATCCCGTAACAGGTAGCACCTTTGCAATCAATAATGCAGTAGGCGGCATCTCTTGCCTGTTTGTACGCTTTGAGCGCCTGCTCTTCGCTAAAGGTATCCAGGTTATTGAGGCGTTGCCCGCCGACGGTCGCACTTGATATCACGGGAAAAGAATTGTCGCCGTGCTCACCTAAGATGTAGGCATGAATACTTTTTGGATTGAGGTGTAAAAATTCTGAGAGATGAAAACGAAACCGAGCGGTGTCGAGTGCGGTGCCAGAGCCAAAAATTCTTCCCTTAGGCCAGCCAGCCATTTGATAGGCCTTGTAGGTCAATATGTCGACAGGATTCGTCACGATTAGCAGCACTGCATTTGGAGCGTGTCTGATGATATTTGGCAACATAGACTCAAGAATTTTTACATTGGTGACAACCAGATCGAGTCTGGTCTGCCCAGGTTTTTGTGCTGCGCCAGCGGCATAGACTATGACATCGCTGTTGGCAAGATCTGACCAACTTTCACTCGCTTGTATTTTTGCGTGTGGTAGGTAACTGAGGGCGTGCTCTAAATCTAATTGCTCTCCCATGAGTTTTGCTTTAGACCGTCCAAACAGAACTAGTTCGTTCACCAGACCTGTGTGCAGGAGAGAAAACGCTGCAGTCATGCCCACGTTGCCGCAGCCAACTATGCTCACTTTGTTGTTGTCGAACTTCATATAGTTAGTGTATGCCTCTTTTTATCCCTTTGCCAAGATGCGATTAGCTGTCTCGAGTATAGCTTTGGAAGACAGACCGTATTTTTGGTAGAGCTCCGCTTGGTTGCCAGATTCACCGAAACGATCTTGCGCGCCAAGCCGAATGCAGGGTTTGCCAATTGTTGTCGCTGCGAGCACTTCTGCAACAGCTGAGCCCATACCACCGGTTACTTGGTGGTCCTCGACCGTAATGAGGCCAGCAGTTTCCCTAGCAGCTTGCAGAATAGTGGCTTCATCAAGCGGCTTGATTGTCGAGCAGTTTAGAATTCTGGCTGAAATGTTTCTCTTCAGAAGTTGCTCATTTGCCTCGAGAATTTCAGAAAAAACAGCCCCGGTACCAATAATTGTGATGTCACTACCCTGCTGGAGCGTGCGGATTTTTCCCAGTTCGAATGGATGCAAGAATTGGAGATTCGGAACTTCCACTTTGCTGGTGCGCAAGTAGACTGGGCCTCTGTGAGCAATGGCGGCGCGCATTGCCTCGATTGCTTCGGTGTAATCTGCTGGTTGGAGTACTACAAAGTTTGGCAGCACCCGCATGAGCGCAATATCCTCGAGGGCTTGGTGTGTGGCTCCGTCTGGTCCGGTCGCAAGACCCGCATGTGCGCCAATGAGTTTTACATTCAGGTTCTGTAGCGCAATGCTCGTGCGGATAACTCCCCAGGAGTTACTCGGCTGGAAAGCGGCGTAGCTCGCGGCAACAGGGATTTTGCCAGCCAGAGCGAGGCCTGCAGCGACGCCCGCCAGTTGTTGTTCGGCCACGCCAACTTGAATACAGCGATCGGGGAAATGCTTCTCAAAGGCAGTAAGGCGAACCGACTCGGTGAGATCAGCGCTCAGGGCAAATAGGTTTTGGTGTACTTGGCCGAGTTCAACCATCGAGTCACTAAAACCGTCTCTGGTAGATTTGCCGAGTGTATTATTCACGCCAGTGATTTCCTGTGCTCATTCGTAGTTGTTGGAGGGCTTCTTGCGCCTCGGCTGTGTTTGGAGGTTTGCCATGCCACTCGGGCCTTCCCTCCATGAAAGCCACACCTTTACCTGGTGTCGTATGGCAAATGATGGCAGTGGGTTGAAGATCGTACTCTTTCGCCTCGTGCACAGCATCTGCAATTGCTTGGTGGTCGTGGCCATCTATCTCGAGTACGTGCCAATTGAAGCTCGCGATTTTGTTATGCAGTGATTCAAGTGGCAGCACGTCTTCAGTGAAGCCTTCAATTTGAATCTGGTTGCGATCAATCATGACGGTGAGGTTGTGGAGATTGTACTTGGCAGCAAACAGATAGCTCTCCCAGACCTGTCCCTCTTGGTGCTCGCCGTCACTCATGAGGCAGTAGACGTGGTTTGTCGCATTGTCATACTTGAGGCCGTACGCAATACCCGTTGCGAGCGAGAGACCTTGACCAAGAGGTCCACTCGAGTTTTCTACGCCAGGAAGTTTGCCTAGATGCGGATGACCTTGGAGCGGCGAGCCAAATTTCCTGAGGGTTTGTAACATGTCAGGAGAAAAGTAGCCGGCTGTGGCGAGGGTGGCATACAGAACAGGACAGATATGTCCGTTGGACAAAATGACACTATCTCGTTCGTGCCAGGTTGGATTGTTAGGATCGTGTTTCAGTAAATCAAAATACAGCGAGGTAAAAACGTCAGCCATACCGAGGGCACCGGCGCTATGGCCTGTTCCAGCACGTTCCAACATAATCATGATGTGGCGACGAATTTCTTGGGCCTTGGCGGTTAGAACAGTTTGCGTGGGCGGCATTTCTATTACCAGTGTAACCCAAAAAACCGTCAAGTAGCTAGTCCTAAGTTCAAAATCGAATTGCACCACTCGTTAGAATAACGGATGGCAAGATTTACCCATCTAACCAGTAAGGAACGGGAGCAACTTTCAGTGTGGAGAGCTAGAGGAGTTAGTATTCGGGAGTGTGCTCGCAGACTCGGAAGAAACCACACAAGCTTGGTACGAGAACTTAGGCGCAATCGGTCTGGTGCGTACTATGTCGCCATTTCGGCACAAGCCAAAGCGGTGAAACGAAAATCAGTTGCAGGAAAACGAGAGCCATTAAAAGATCCAGTGACCTACTCGTATGTACTTGAAAAACTTAGATGGGGATGGAGTCCAGAACAGATTGCTGGCAGGTTGCACCTTGAGCATGGTAGTAAAGTCATCAGTCATAAAACCATCTACCAATTCATCTACGCAGAGGCAAATACTGACAAAAAGCTGTGGGAAAAACTGCCTCGAAAACAGAAGAGGCGCAGGAAAAAATACGGCAGGAAGAGTCAGCGGGGTCGCATTCCAGATCGAGTGAGCATCCATGAGCGACCAGAGGAAGTAGAAGGTAGACAAGTGGCTGGTCACTGGGAAGGAGACAGTGTGGAAGGCAAAGTACACAAGAGCGGAATACACACGCAAGTGGAACGAAAAACCAGAATCACCTTGGTAGTCAAACTCAAGAACTTAACCAGTGAAGAAACTCTCAAAGCTCAAAGACTCTTGTTTTCTTGGTTACCAAAACACCTGAAGAAAAGTACAACACTCGATAATGGCAAAGAGTTTTACTTTCACAAACGGTTTGAGGTACCAGTCTACTTTGCTGACCCGTATTCCAGTTTTCAGAGAGGAACCAATGAAAACACCAATGGCTTACTGCGAAGATATTTTCCCAAAGGCACAGACTTTGCACCAGTTACTCAAGCCGAATGAGATGACATTGCAAAAGAACTCAACAACCGACCCAGAAAGTGCTTGCATTTTCACACCCCTGTGGAAGAATTCAGAAAGGAGTTAGCACGAAGTGGTGCAATTCGACCTAGAATGTAGGAGTTGCATTTACTCTCTGTTCACAGGTACACTAGAGACAGTTAGTACTATGCAAACACCACCATCAGTTGTGTTTATGATTGGCTGGGAGTATCCGCCACACAATAGTGGTGGACTGGGCGTTGCCTGCCAAGGTCTAACGCAAGCTCTCGCTGAACAAAACACCCAAATTTACTTTACCTTGCCGTATACGACTGGCTTCAGTTCTAGTCATATGGATGTGATTGATTGCAGTGTTTCGGGAGCGCAGCTAACGCAACCTCCGTTTCTTGCGTATGACAGAAACTCGGCGCCTCAATCGAGTATGGAGCAACAGGTTGCAGAGTATGGCAAAATGGTTGTCGACCAAGCGCTGCTCCACCGCACGAGTGATGTGATTCATGCTCACGACTGGATGTCTTTCCCGGCTGCAATCAGGGCAGCGGACGAACTTGCTAAGCCATTGATCGCACACGTGCACTCGACTGAGTACGATCGTATTCCAACAGGAGGTGGTAGTCGGTTTATCCAAAATACCGAGTATGAGGGACTGGCGGCTGCTACCCGAGTGATCGCGGTGAGTTACTACACCAAAGAGCTATTGGTAAGCAAGTATGGCATTCCGCGGGATAAAATTTCGGTTGTCCACAATGGCGTTTCTCAGCTTCCTCAGGCAAGCCTCTCGGTCTCACCGTTTACTACCAAACGACCGGTAGTAACGTTTATGGGTCGCATGACCATGCAAAAAGGGACAGAGTTTTTTCTCACGTTAGCCCAGCAAGTGCTTAAACAGATTCCGAACGCTTTATTTATCATGGCTGGAGATGGTGATCTGTATCACGAGTTGCTCTGGCGCGTGGCAGATCAGCACCTGACAGCCTCAGTGCTTTTCTCTGGTTTCGTGCGTGACAACCAACGTGAGTTGTTACTTGATCGGTCCGACGTCTTTGTTATGCCCTCGGTATCAGAACCATTTGGTCTGGTGGCGCTCGAAGCGGCTCAGCGCAATACGCCAGTTATTGTTTCAAAACAATCCGGCGTGCATGAAGTGATGCCGAGTGCATCGGTGGCAGATTTCTGGGACATTGATCTCATGACAACGCAGGTTGTAAGCCTGTTGCGTGATAAACAGTTGAGAAATAATCAGGTAGTTGCCCAACAATCTGAGGTGTCAAAAGCGACCTGGTCGCGAGCCGCAGAGCAAGTAAGGCAGGTGTATCGCACTGCTTTCTTGGGGGCGTGATGGCGAACATTTGTTTGTACTTTGAGTTACATCAGCCATTGCGTTTGGCTCCCGTCCCTCTGACATCTCTGGGTGCGTTGATAGAGTCGTACTTCAGCCAAGCAGAGCGAGACGACAATAAAGAAATTTTTTCTAAGGTTGCCAAGAAGTCGTACTACCCCATGCTCCAGTTGCTCCTGAAGCTTTTGCGGAAAGAGCCAACCTTTACTTTCGCACTTTCACTCTCTGGTGTTTTTTTGGAACAGGCAGAGGCCTACGAGCCACGAGTACTCAAATTGTTACAGCAACTTGTCAAGACGGGCCGCGTGGAGTTATTGGCAGAAACGTACTACCACAGCTTGGCGAGCTTGTACTCCACGACAGAATTTGTTGCCCAAGTTACCAAGCACGAGCAATTACTGAAGCAGTTATTTGGTGTACAGCCGACAGTGTTTCGCAATACCGAATTGATTTACTCGAATGCCATTGCAGAGCAAGTTAGAGCGCTTGGTTATAGAGGAATGTTAACCGAAGCAGTGCCTCGTTATCTTGACAGCCGACCGCCGACCCAGGTCTATCACAGTTCGACAAAATCACGACTGCCATTACTGCTTAAACAAGCGCAGCTTTCGGATGACATTGCGTTTCGCTTTTCAGACAAAAGTTGGAGGTGGCATCCCCTTTCTGTTGCCCAGTACTTGCAGTGGTTTGAGTCGTACGGCCCCAACGAGTGTGTCAATTTGTTTATGGATTTTGAGACGTTTGGCGAGCACCAGTGGGAGGACACGGGGATCTTTGAGTTTTTCTCCAAGTTTGTCTCTGACGCAATTCGTGCAAAAAAACATGCCTTCATCACTCCGAGTGTTGCTTTGCGGGCAAAATCCGCTGGTGAGTATGACGTTCCCGATCCCATATCTTGGGCTGATGTCGATCGTGACCTCACCGCGTGGACCGGGAATGCCTTACAGCAAGATACATTGCGATTGTTGTACTCGTTTGAACAAGCCGTGCAGGAAAAAAATGACGAGCAGCTATTGGCCGACTGGCGCTTCTTACAAACGAGTGACCATTTTTACTATATGTGTACAAAATGGGCTGCCGACGGCGATGTACACGCATATTTTAGCCCGTACAACTCTCCCTACGAAGCGTACCGTCAGTATGCTGTGGTGTTAGCACATCTTCGCGAACGTCTGGAATAGATCTTGTCAGGACCTCAAGAAGCTTGCTACACTAGGAAGTGCTGAAGCTACTGTAGTAACAAACTTGGAGGTCCTGTGGCGCGTGCTCTTACACTAGGAAATGGTACGTTTGTGGTCTGTCTCGACAACCATGGCTTTGTTCGAGATATGTACTACCCCTATGTTGGATTGGAAAATCAGGTCTTAGGCGAGAAACATCGTATTGGCATCTGGGTTGACGATCGCTTTTCTTGGCTAGACGATGGTGGTTGGGAGATCACCATT
>JAQBYG010000006.1 GCA_027620445.1 bacterium | reverse complement strand
GTGTCTACTATGCTCTGAACAATTTCCATAATTTTTCTGAGAATTTCATCTAGGTCGTTTATTTTCCAACCGTTCTTACCTAATTTCATTGCTATGCGAGCTCCTTCGGAAAAAGCTAACTTGATGACTGAGCTTGGGTGGATTTCTAAATCTTCATCATTTCCTCTTAACTCCTGTCTTACTTTTGGTATTAAAAACCGATTTGAAGACTTTGTATCCGCGAGTCGTTCCGTACCGTACTCAATAACCTCAGCCTCTTGCTCTGATGTTAGGTAATCATGTGCCAGTAGATACAAAATCGCTTCATGTTCAAATGCAATAGCAATTCCTTCAGCGATTGCCCTCAGCAACGATGCCGCTGGTTGTGGGTTGCCATTTGCTTCAACATTCTCATCAGGTGCGAGCAACTTGGAAGTAATAGCATGCATCAATTCATGAGCCATAGATAATGTGGCTCTAAACATGTTTTTCTTTTCATCTTTGCTCCCTTCAACTGTTATAAAAAGCCCTCCAGGAATTTGAAAAAAGGACCACTGTCCCTGCGACTGCTGAGGAGTTCTTAAGAGCGGTGATCTACTTCTCCCTGATCCAAGATTAGAAAAGACTTTCTGCGAGACACTTGTTTCAAGTTGAGACAGGATTACTTCGTTTGCAACCGATTCTGCAATATCTGATAAATTTGGAGCAACCGCTGTAACCAATTTTTTTGCCTCATCTAATATCCCAGCAAAAAAAAGTATTTCTTCTGTACTATTACATGACTCCCTCATGCTGACATAAGTTGCGCGTAGATCGTCTGCCGAAAGGCCATCAATTTCTGTTTGCAATTTTGGGGATAATTTTTTTAGCATTTGCTTCGCAGCAATTATCTCATCATCTTTAAGAATTTCCGTGTCGTGCTCGTATTTTGCCAAATGAGAAATGGTCTGCAAAGGGTCATTGTCTATGGCAGCTTCCAATGCCTTAGATATCGCTTCGGCCCTTCGGTCTAATTCTGCAAAACTTTCAGAAAACGGTATCAAATTTGATAAGTCATCACGAAGAGCAATGCTCAACTGCTCAAACACAACATTTGTTGGTCTACCTGAGATTTCAAAATTTCCTGAAAATGACTGTTTGCTTGCAAATGGAACGATATGCAGTTTATAAAAAGGATTGTCATTGAGTAACACACGTGTGTCCCCAGAAACTTCCCGCAATCTCCCGCACAGGATCTGTTGCTGTTTCAGAACTGCTGCAGCCTTGAGTAAATCAGGGTGAATCTCATGCTGTTGTGAGACAATCATTTCTAACACGGTGTTTCCTCACTTTATCTCTCTAAATCGAGCACATCATCAATCCGCACCTGAGCCACAAAGTCGGGTACGTGTGAAACCAAAATCATCGCTCCCTGAAATGAATCGAGTGCGGAAGCAATCACTGGTAGGTGACGGAAGTTGATGTGATTAGTTGGTTCATCAAGAATCAATAATCCTGGCTGCAACAACACCAAGCGAGCAAATGCAACCAACCCCTTTTGTCCTTCAGATAAACTCCCGATGGTTGCTTTGAGCGCATCTTTGGAGAGCAAGAACCCAGACGCTACAGAGCGCAAGTGCTCTTCGCTCATATTGGTTCCGGACTGCAACATTGCGTTGGTCAGCGATTGATACACCGTTTCTTCAAAATTGAGTGTCGTGAAATCCTGTCGATAGTAGCCGACGCGCAGCGTTGCCGGCAAACGAAGACCGGGCAGTTCGCCGGTTGCCATTCGCTCTATGAGCGTGCTCTTGCCTATACCGTTGGGACCAATGATTTGCAAATGCCTGCCCTTCATCAAAATAATGTCAGCAGGTTTTGTCACTCGCTCATGGTCAACCATCGCCTCAAATGAGGTAATCTTCAGCACATCCAGCGGGAAGTTTGCTTGCACCGGAATCTGAAACGGACGAATGGTCTTGTCTTCTTTCCGCACCTCTACTTTTTCACTCTCGAGCACATCAATTTTCTCTCGCATTTTTTTGGCAACATTGCGCATCTTGCCACCCTTGTGTGCGAAAAAATTGGCCTTGTCTTTGTTTTCTTGAATGCCCTTGGCGCGCTGCGCGTTTGCCCGATTCTCCTTGTCGATTCGCGCTTGAATTTGCTCGACCACGTCCAGGTAATTTCCTGCATACTGCTCGATCTTCCTGGTATGGCTATCAAGATACAACACCCCTTCCGTAAACGCGTTGAGAAAATCTGCATCATGCGAAATCACCATCACGCTTTTGGGGTAACCCATTAGAAAAACGGTCAGGTGCGCGATGCCGGCTGCATCCAAATTATTAGTCGGTTCATCGAGAAGTAGCAAATCAGGATCCTGAATAAGTGCCGCGGCAAGCAACAGTCTGGCTTGCTGGCCACCGGACATATCTTTGACCAACTTGTCGCTTGGCACTTTTAGATTTACTGCATCGAGCACCGCTGCCATTCGACTTTTGACAACATGTGGTTCCTGCTGACAGTACTGCTGAAAGTACTCCAAGATCGAGAGTGACAAATCCGCAATTGGCATAACCTGAAAAGCAGTAGCCACACTCATCTGTTTATTTACAATTACCTCACCCGAGTTTGGTCGCAGAGTTCTCGTTATCAGTTTGAACAAAGTACTTTTGCCCGCACCATTCTGACCCATTAGGGCAACTTTTGTGCCGCTCCTCACAGAAAAACTCACCTCTTCGAGGATTACTTTGTCGTGCGAGTAGTGATAGGTAACATCCTGAAATCGGATGATTGTCTCGTTATTTGCCATAATAAACTGTCTCAGTTGCGGAAGCGGTGGGATTCGAACCCACGAGCCCCGAAGGGCGCGAGTTAGCAACCCGCTGCAATAGCCACTATGCGACGCTTCCACTCGTGCAGGCTATTATACCAAGAGATGTGAGCTTTCCCTACTCACCAAAAATCACCGCAAATAATCCGTCTTGATGTCGCACACAAGCGGCTGTAAATTTTGGGTTGAGCTGTGCCTCTCGATGACCTTTAGTTGAAGAATCAAAACACCACTCAATGATTGCAGCAGCTGTTTGTGCAATAAAACCGTCACCTGTCGTCATGTTGCGGCAGTTTTGGTAGGCCAAGTTTTCACCGATCTTGCCGCCCGGATACTGCTTGATTGCTTCCGGCAAATTACTAAGATCTGCAAAATCTTTTTGAAAGCCGGCGTGGCCATCCAGCCCGCCAAACGCAACCAAATCCCCCACGCGCTTCTGCGCATACTGACACAGGAGCGGATGTTCGATGAGCTGTGGAATGCCGTGGGCTCTGCGATACTCGTTCAGCGCCACTAACATAGAGTTGTCACTTATTTCTGGAAAAGTCTGTTTTTGTGGCGTGACCGGAGCTGCCTTCACTTTTGGCGCGACCCGCGCCAAAGTAACGACCGTGATACCTGCCGGTTGCCTTTGGTACTCAGCGGAACTAGTCGCAACCGCGATAATTTCCGCCTCATCGTCAAGCAATATTTCTGCTTGTGACTGCTCACCCACAAAGGCTGCAAAGGCAGTTTGTGAGTTAGTGGGGCCAACAATGCTAATGTGGCTAATGGCCGCCAAAGGCGTTTTGGAGTCATGGGCATACGAGGCAACGAGGGTCTCGAACGGCATATCATTGTAGTTTTCAATATTCTCTGAAATAGCGTCGGCCAATTGTTGCGCAACGATGGTTAAATCCACATTCTCATCTAAACGCTCGTGCGCCAATCGCTCTCGATACTCTGCAATTTGCGTCAATACTGCAGCCGCTGACAATGGATCAGCTACCTCTTCTTTGAGGCTCGCAACCAATTTTATTCCCTCAGGAGTCGTTGCAACTTCTCCCTGAAGTTCTAGGATTTGAGCTAATTTAGTAACCGCTGGTGATAGCAATGGCGGGATTGCAGCACGACTCTGCAAGAAAAAGTACGGAGTCAACAGTACCAGTAAGCCTAAAAAAAAGCCGAGTAAAATAACTCTTCGCTTCACCATTTGTTACCACCAAAACTGACTATATTGCTTACCTGCAGCAATGTGGGTTACTGCATTTGCGATGTACTCTACTACCTTTCCAGGTACTGTATCTCGCGTTGCCCAATCGAGTGACTCACACTTATTTGGCTCACCGTTGGTAACTTCACCCTGCCACTTTCTAACAGTAAAGAAAAAATCAATGCGTTCGTGGTCATCTCCCTTGCGGTGTGAGACGTGCGCAAACTCCGCGTCATCGGCAGCAAACTCAATACAAAGTTCTTCACGCATTTCCCGCTGTAGTGCCGCGATAACAGTTTCATTTGCCTCAACGTGTCCACCGGGAAGCGAGTATGAACCGTCCTCGTAGCCAGTGTTTTTGCGAACTTGAAACAAAATCTTGTCATCCTGTTGAAGGATTAAATGAACGGCAACAATTTGTTTGTAGCGATCTTTTGACATATGAAAGTATCCTTATTAGCTCTTTAGCAAATGGGCAAATTGCGCTTGGAGCTTTTCTAACTTTGGCACAATAATGAGTTGGCAGTATGGCTGCTCACTATTGAGCTTGTAGTAGCTGTGATGATACAACTCAGCCGGATAAAACGCAGCCAGTGGTTTGACCTCTGTCACAATTTTTTTGCCACTCTCTCGAAACGTAGCGATAACCTCCTCAATTGTTTTCTGCTGATCTGTAGTCGTGTAGTAGATCAGCGAACGGTACTCTGTGCCAACATCGTAGTCCTGTCTATTGAGCAAACTCGCATCGTGGACTGCGAAAAAAACGAGGAGTAAATCGGTGAAGGAGATTTTGTTTGCATCAAAAGTGACTTTGACAACTTCTGCATGGCCAGTGGCTCCCGTCGTGACCTGGGCGTAGCTCGGATTCTCTCGCTTGCCACCTGCGTAACCGGGAATAACTTGCTCTACTCCCTCGAGCTTCTGAAACACTGCTTCGGTACACCAAAAGCAGCCACCACCGAAGACTACCGAATTACTGTGCAATTCCCAACTTCGTGCGCGCTAGTAATTTGTTGTAGAGCATGTACATGGCCAAAAATATCACAGGAACAGCGATAAACAGACCTACCCCAAGTAACAATAAGCCACCCAGTAAAACTACGAGACCAAAAATATCAAACCAGAATAACTTCCACTTGACGCCGTCGGTCATCCGCGCACTTTCACTAAATGCTTCTCTTATGCCAACAGGTTTATCTATAATCAGCACAGGCACGTATGAATATTTTATAGCCCAGATAATTCCAGGAATAATCAGCAGCACAAGTCCGAGTAAAACAACCAGAGCATATGCTATGTTGGCAAAAATGTACTGAATAAAACGTTCTTTGCCAGCAAAGAAATCCTCGATCGAAAAAGTTGCGCCATCATTACGAAGAAAGTTCAGGGTGACAAGTGTCGCTCCAATACTCACAAATTGCGACCAAATCTGAGCAACAAGTTCTAAAATACTTCCCAACAGAGATTCTTCTCCTACCATTGCAACAAATATTCCCAAAGTGAAGCTGACCGCGAATATGAGCAAAAACGCAATGATGCCAATTTTGTACACACCCACCCAGTGCTTCTTAAAAAACTCCCAAGCCTCTGTGTACGTCTTTGTGATCTCAACCCAGTTCTCAGTTTTTGCGATGGCTTCCATGTTAATGCTCCTTATAACTTTACAACTTATTGTAGCAGAGTGTAGCAATGAGTGGAAAGTGGTCGGAGCCAATGTTTGGGCCACGCTCCAATTTGCAAACACGCCAAGCTCCTTTGTACAGCACGTGATCGATCGGGATCGTCGCAAAAGTAGGTAGTACGCTTGGCCAAGAGCCAAACATCCCAGATCCAATTCTCGCGTCTAGCAACCCACCATCTTCGAGCATTCGTTCAAATGGTGGACTAAAGTTAGTGATATTCAGATCACCCAGAACAACTAGGTTTTCTTGTTTACTCGCATACTTTGCGATGTTTGCCAGCGCGATGTCTCTTAAATTAATCGTTCGGTCTGAACGTGGCGGGAAAATATGCAACGCTTGCATCTGCAAGTCGGGCAATGATTTGTTCGTCACAACCAAACCCGGTGACAAGTTGTCAAAACGCACAACCTCTTCTTCGACCTCGCCTAGCTCTGCAAGCGAAAGGTACGAAACAGCATGCGCCCAAGGATCAGGTCCGCCAGGAATGAGATTCCCAGAATACGCTGGGAGCTGCTCGCGAACTTCTGCAAATTGTGCTTCTTTCAGTTCCGCAAAAAAAACAAAGCTTGGTTGTCTTTGCAAAATAAGATACACCAAAGCCTCCACCGACACGCTCGAGTAATGCGTGTTTGCAAAAATGACCGTAATTTCTTGCTGATTTGATCTCGCTCGCAGGATCGAATTTGGCACTGCATATGGCGCGATGATAGAAAGTGTCAGCGAGAAGTAGGTCAGACAAATAAACACTCTTTCGCGCCGCTTCTGCCAAAAATAATACACAGTGAGCACCGCAGCACCAAGCGCGTAGATCGAAATAAAGTGAGTGAACAACTCCAACCACCAAGGCGTTGGAAAAATGTGAGCAAGTCCTGCCGCAATCATGCTCAAACTGAGCACAACAAAACCAATGGAAAATAATCGATCAAGCATAGAATAACTCAGTACTTACTCATTTTTTACTTTACTGGCTTGAGGACGGTGGTTCTGATTTCTCTACACGCCTTCAATCGGCTGTCAGCAGTCACAAAAATACCTGCCTTGCATTCTATCGCTGCAGCTAACTGTAGAGCATCTGGAAGACGAAAGCCATATTTTCTTCGCAATCGAGCGGCAGTTGTTGCAATGTGAGCGTCAATTTGTACAACCTGCAGATTCGGTGTTTCCAAAAATAACTGTAGCAATCCATTCACCTCGTCTTCTGGTGCTGCAAATGACAACAATTCCGCCTGTGTTATAACACTGGTAATTGCTCGTGATTTTCCTGCAGCTAATTTCGTAAAAATATTAGTGACTGCTTTGCCATACTGCTTACTACCTTGAAATAAGTAGATAAACACGTTTGTGTCTAAAAAAAGTAGCTGCTTATCTAGCATCCCACGCTTCTCTGGAATCCTCCAGCTTTTTCTCAACAGCTTGCTCCCAAATACCTTGCATTGCACCACTCGCTCGATCTAGCCAACTTGTGGGAGATGCTTTTATCGCAATTGTGTCAGCGTCAAGTGCATAGATTGAGACCTTTTTACCTGGCTGCACACCAGCGATCTTTTTTCTCACCTCAAGTGGGATAACAACCTGGTTTTTGGTTCCAATTGAAACTATTCTCATATGTATGTCATTTTTAACATAAAACGACATACTTGTCTAGTATTACCTACTTCCAGTTACTCAGCACCAGTCCAAAAATGATGAACAAGACTAGTTGATAGCCGCCTTGAATCAGCATCCTCGACCACGCCATTTGTTTGGAGTAATTACCCCACATCACGGTGCCCGCAATAGTCGGCACAATAAACGCCGCCCAAATCCACAGTGATCGCTCTAACCCGCCAGCTCGTTGACTGTCAGCGATGAGGTGTGACAAAACGAGCACTTGGAACAAGTCAACAGAAACTGAACCATATACAACGGCCCCGCCGATTTTTGCATTTCCTTCATCTTCTTTTTGTCGTTTGGGTCTGCGCCGATGAGTTCTGCCCACTTTTTGCCAAATAGAGGTCCATACCAGATAGAACCAACCACCATAGAAAGTATGGCTGATACCAAAATCGCGAGATAATTTATTTGCATATGGGTCCTAGTATACAGTCAGAGTAGAGTGAGCAGCAATCGTTCTTCGAGAATGTGCTTGTCTCCGAAAAGTCTATTACTTTAGCGAGAAACATTAGATGAAACCAGAACTTTCTCTAATTAAAAAAACTATTATCTGTTGTGAGTATGTCTTTCAATTTGATTGGTAGTTTCCATTCATTTGCAAGAAAGTCTCTTCTGCTATCTTTAGAAATTTCAGTTAATGAATCACTAAAACCGATTTCATCAAAATTTAGTTTTGTTCTTATATAACTGACTAATTCGTCAAGAATTTTTATGTTTTGTCCCATCCAGACATAAGCACCAGCAGTTGTAAAATTCATTTCTTTTTTTGACTGTGGATCATATGATGATTCACCGCCATATCTTCCAACCTCTCTAAAATCATCGAAAATTTTAATTCTTTTAAGAAAGTCATGATGTTTAAATTTTGAATCATATTTTGAGCAATATTTTGCTAGCACAGTTAAATCATGCTCCTTCAAGTAATGTTTATCTTGGCTCACCATTAGAGCTTTTAAATATTTTTCTATAGCTTGTTGACCAAAATAGCCAGCCCTTGGCGCAAACCCCATGCCAGAAAAGTTAATGAGTCTTGCCAGAATATAATCACGATCTGCTTCTAGAGAAAATACTGAAAATGGTTTATCAGTCGTTATAAATTTCATAAGTTAGCAATACAACATAGTCACAAACTAAGTTGCATATTTTGGACTGGCGGAGAGGGCGGGATTCGAACCCGCGGTATCTTGCGACACGGAGGTTTAGTAAACCTCTGCACTAGGCCACTATGCGACCTCTCCTACTCAAACAAAGACTTATACTCGCCATACCCCTCTTCTTCAAGTTGCTCTTTTGGGACAAAACGAAGGGCTGCAAGTGTTTTGTATTCTAAACTACTAATACTCATCGTGAGTAACCACATCTGTCAAAACGCGGATTCTTCTTGAGTTACTTTCTTATCTTTTTCTTGAAATGATCCGAGTAGACAAGCTTCATAGTGAGCTGAGAAACTCATCAACGTCTCTGATCTCATGGGTCTTTCCCTGTTTGTGATCTTTGATCGCTTGGAGAGCAACTTGCTCTGTCTTTCTGCTCATGGGAAAGGTCTTCATACTTGAATCCTTAATGTCATCCAACACAAGATGTTTGATGTAGGTTGCTACTGTCAAACCATATATATCAGCTTTTTCTTGCACGAAGTGTTGTAGCTGTGCAGGAAGCGTGATTTTGACCTGAACAGATGGTGTTGCGGAAATTCTTTGCATGGTACCATTATAGTACTTACTTGGTACCTAATAAAGGACTAAAACGGTGAAAAACCCAATTTGAGCAAGTTTTTAACCGGAAGAAACAATGGCGATGGCAGCTTATCCCAAGCAAACCACTGCCAACCGTCGCATCGATCTGGCTCAAGCACACTTGGGTTACCGGAATTTGAGTGCGCAACAACAAACAAGGTAATGTACTGCCTAGCTTCTTTTTCAAAAACATCTCTGGTGTAAGGACCGAAGCGAAAATCTGTCAGTTCAGTTAAACCCGTCTCCTCTGCCACCTCGCGCCGCGCACAGTCTTCCACGCTTTCATTCCATTCCAAGTGACCACCTGGAGAACTCCAGGTTCCTGATCCAAGAGCTCCTTTTCGTTTGCCGAGTAATACTTTCCCCTCGCGCATGACGATCACTCCAACGCCAATTTGCTGCTTTTGCTCCATATTCCCCATCATAACCTAATCACCATGAGATGTTACAATATCCAAGTCAAAATCGTGGGCTCATAGCTCAGTTGGCTAGAGCGCCTGCATGGCATGCAGGAGGCCGCGGGTTCGAGTCCCGCTGAGTCCACCAGAAAAATTTACTCCGCTTCCATAATGGTGAGCGCGACCGCAACCACCCCGTCAGTTTCTTTGAGCCGCATCAAGATAACCCCCTGAGTTGGTCTAGTCAAAACGGGAATTGATTTTTTGGTGAGCGGCAACTTGATTGTCTGTCCCTCTCTGGTGCTAATCACCACTTCTTCGTGTGACTCATCTACTCGCAGAGCGGCGGCCACTGCCCCCGTTCGTTTGGTGATATCAGAAACTTTTACTCCCAGACCGGATCGTTTTTGGGTGGGGTATTGAGAAAGCGGTGTGCGCTTGCCCATACCATTCTCGGTGATAACTAAGAGATGGTCGGTTTTTTCGAGTGCCTCGGTAATAGCCTCCACATCAACCACGTAGTCGCTTGCCTTGAGCGTAATGCCCTTCACCCCTTTGGTGTCGCGCTGAGACGTCTTTACCTGATCTTCGCCAAACCTGATGCATTTGCCCTCATGGGTAATTAGCAAAATATCGTCTTTGCCAGAGGTAAGTTTGCCCCAAACAAGTTGGTCGTCATCATTGAGCATAATCGCAATAATGCCGTTTTGACGGATGTTGCTAAAGAGCTTGACCGCTGTTTTTTTGATTAATCCCTTGCGGGTAGCGAGGGAAATGAATTTGTCGCCATCGGCGGCTTCGTCAATAATCAGGAGCGAGCGAACCACTTCCTCGCCCTTGAGACTAAGCAAGTTAACCACCGCAGTACCTTTTGCCTGACGCTGACTCTCGGGAATCTCGTGCGCCTTGAGCTTGAATACTCGTCCCAAGTTGGTGAACATGAGCAAGGTGTCGTGGGTCTGGGCTGTCATGAGTGACTGCACAACATCCTCATCTTTCATTTTGACGCCAATGCTGCCTTTGCCACCGCGCGATTGGGAACGAAAGGAGGTCGGGTTGAGGCGTTTGATGTAGCCGGTTTGTGTCAGAGTAATCACCGTTGGCTCGTTGGGAATGAGGTCTTCTTCGCTCATTTCACCAATTTTGCCCTTGACCAATTTTGTCTTGCGTTCATCACCGTACAACGAGATCAGCTCTTCTGTTTCTTGAGCTATCACGCTCAGAATTGCTTGAGGATCTTGCAAAAGCACGAGTAGCTTACCGATCGCTTCTTGGATCTGCTTGTACTCGTCTTCAATTTTCTGTCGCTCGAGTGCCGCCAAGCGTTTAAGTTGCATTTCGAGAATGGCCACTGCCTGCAGTTCGCTCAGGCCAAATTTCTTCATCAATTGCGTTTTGGCAACCTCGGTATCGGGAGACTTGCGAATCGTATCGATAACGTCATCTAGATTTTTGAGGGCAATCAGTAAACCCTCGAGAATGTGGGCGCGCTTGCCAGCAGCCACCAAGTCATACTGTGTTCTGCGAACAATAATCACTTGACGGTGTGCCAAGTACTCGAGCAAAATCTGGCGAATGTTCATCAGTTGTGGCGTGCCCTCACTGTTGAGCGCCACCATGTTCATCGGGAAACTCGTTTGCAGCTCTGAGTACTTAAACAGTTTGTTGAGCACTACTTTTGGCACTACGTCGCGTTTGAGCTCGATCGTGATCTGCATACCCTTGCGGTCAGAGTCATCATTTAAATCCCGAATACCAACAATCTTTTTGTCACGAACCAGATCGGCTATTTTCATGAGCAGGCGTGCTTTATTCACCTGGTACGGCAGCTCCGTGACGATAATTTGAAAGCCTTTGTTATTCTCCACAATTTCGGCTTTTGCCCGAGTGACGACGCGACCCTTACCTGTGCGATAACCTTCGGAAATCGCCTGAAAGTCATACATGATGCCACCAGTTGGAAAATCCGGACCCTTGATGATCTGCATGATTTCGTCGATGGTGGTCTCGTTGTTGAGAACCCCAGACAGTTCTTTTGGATCGGATTGGGATAATTTTTCGATCAATTCTGCTTGGGTTTGTTTTGGATCGACCGCTGCTTTTTCCACCTTAGCAGTGCTTGTTTTTAACAAAAGTAAAATCGCCTGACAAACTTCGGTCAAGTTATGCGGCGGAATTTTAGTCGCCATACCAACCGCAATGCCTTCTGATCCCATCAGGAGTAAGTTGGGCAATTTTGCTGGTAGAACCATTGGTTCTTTGAGCGAGCCATCGAAGTTATCGCCCATAGGAACGGTCTCTTTATCGAGGTCGCCAAGCATTTCTGAACTAATTCGTGCCAGGCGAGCTTCGGTGTACCGCATAGCAGCTGGACTATCACCGTCGACCGAGCCAAAGTTTCCCTGACCGTCGATCAGTTGATAACGCATACTAAAATTTTGCGCCAACCGGACGAGCGCCATATACACCGGAGCGTCTCCATGCGGGTGGTACTTACCGAGCACGTCTCCAACAATACGAGCCGATTTCTTATAACTGCTGCTGTGGTGAATACCACTCTTGTACATCGAGTACAAAATCCTGCGATGCACTGGCTTCATACCGTCACGTACATCCGGCAGCGCTCGCGCAACGATCACGCTCATGGCGTAATCGAGGTAGCTCTGCTTCATCTCACTCTCGATAGAAGTAGCGCGCAACTTGCCATAGCGGGAGTCCTCGACCGAGCCGTACACGAGTTTGACCTCGTCCCGCTCTTCGATTGCTTCTGGTAGCTGCTCTTCTTGTTCTTCGATCATACTGTCCTAGGCTTGTGCTCGTTTCTTACCAGCTTCTAGTACAGAAACGGCTTGCTTGGCGTCTTGCCAATCCTTTAGTTTTACCCATTTTCCCTCTTCGAGATCTTTGTAGTGCTCAAAAAAGTGACGAATTTGGCGTTTTTTTGCTTCGGGAATGTCGGCAAGCGACTCCCAAGCGCCACAAATTGGGTCGATTTTTGTCTTTGCCGGTACACACACCAACTTGTGATCGATGCCTTCTTCGTCCTCCATCTCGAGCATACCAATAATTTTGCAGTTGATGGTTGAGCCAGGAATCACTCGCTCACTAATAAAAACCAATGCATCAAGTGCATCGCCATCCTCTCCCTTGGTTTCCTTGATCAAGCCATAGTTGACTGGATAATCCATGGCGACAGGGACCAAACGATCCACCATGAGTTGTTGTGTCTCTTCGTCGAGTTCGTACTTAACCCGTGATCCTTCGGGAATTTCAATAAAAACCTGTACTGTGTCTGCCATAGTATTCCTTTCTTATATATCCAGCTCTGCTAGCTTGGCATGTGTCTGGATAAATTTCTTACGTGGTGCGACATCGTCTCCCATCAGAGTGCTGAAAACAGTATCTGCCGCATCAGCATCCTCGATTGAGATGCGCTTGAGCATACGCGTCTTGGGATTCATAGTCGTGTCCCACAACTGCGTCTCGTTCATCTCTCCCAATCCTTTGTAGCGCTGTATCGTTATTTTGGCACTTGGTGTCTCAACCTGAATCTCTTTAACGCGAGCATCGCGTTCGTCATCGGAGTATGCATAAATATCACCTTTGGCAGATGAAATTTTAAAGAGTGGCGGCATCGCTACATACAGGTACCCGCCTTTAACAATTTCTGGCAAGTGACGGAAAAAGAAAGTGAGGCCCAGAGTGGTAATGTGCTCACCATCAACGTCAGCATCGTTCATGAGAATAATGCGGTGGTAGCGAAGTTTTTCTGGCTTGAACGTATCTCCTATCCCTGCCCCAAGTGCGATAACAAGATTCTTCAACTCTTCAAACGCAACGATCTTGTCAAGGCGGGCGCGCTCGGTGTTGAGGATCTTGCCACGAAGGGGGAAAATGGCTTGAAATTTGCGATCTCTCCCTTGCTTGGCCGTACCACCTGCTGAATCACCCTCCACGATGTAAATTTCTGACTCTGCCGCTACTTTTGATTGACAATCTGCGAGCTTGCCAGGGAGCGAGCTACCCTCAAATAGACCCTTGCGAATAACAGCATCTTTGGCTGCTCTCGCTGCGAGCCGAGCCCGGGCAGAAAGTAGCACTTTGCCAACAATTTCACGAGCTGCCTGGGGATTTTCCTCGAGGTAATCGGTCAGATTATCTCGCAGAATTTGGTACACCGCAGACTGCGCCTCGGTGTTGTTCAGCTTAGACTTGGTTTGCGACTCAAACTGCAAGTCGTTCGACGGCATCTTAACGAACACTACCGCCGTCAGACCTTCGCGCAAATCATCGGCAGTAAATGACTCTTTTTCTTTGATGAGCTTATTTTTGTCGGCGTAATCGCGCACAATCTTGCCAAGCGCCATCCGAAAACCATTGACGTGCGCCCCACCATCGGCCGTGCGGATAACATTGACATACGACTCGAGGCGTTCGTTGTAGGAATCGTTGTACTGGAGTGCTATCTCGGCTCCGATCTCCAGCTTGCCACTTTCATCCTTCCAGGTACCACTGCAGTACATCACTGGGTGCAGTGTTTTTTTGTTCATGTTGATGTGTTCGACCAAGGACTTGATGCCGTTCTCAAAGTAATAGTCGTGCTCCTGCTGTGCAACAGCATCACGGAACTGGAAGTACAGACCCGCCATAAGGTAGGCACGATCTTTGATGATATCGATCAACGTTTTATAGGAAAACTGTGTGACCGAAAAAATTTCTGGATCAGGGACAAAGCGCAAGATCGTCCCAGTTTCATAACCAATAAACGAGACGTGTTCTATGGGAAACAACTCTTTAACCGTTGCTTCTGAAATAATTGCGACCGGCTTGTGGGGCGTGCCTCGGCTATATGACTGATAGTGATACTTGCCACCACGTTTGACTACGACTTGCAGCACACTACTAAGCGCGTTGACGGCAGATGAACCAACGCCGTGCAGTCCACCCGAAGCTTTGTAGGCAGTTTCTTCAAACTTGCCGCCTGCGTGCAGCTTGGTCAGCACAACCTCAAGAGCCGAGACGCCAGAAGAGTGCATGTCAACAGGAATACCTCGGCCGTTGTCCACGACAGTGATGGCTTCGTCGCCCAGAGGTCGATCGCCAGCCAGTTTACGCTCCGTTTCATTCGTGTTGTCGCGAAAAAGCTGAATTGCCTTGCCGAATCCCACCAAAGCTTCGTCGACAGCATTGTCCAAAATTTCTTTTGCTAAGTGATGGAGGCCTCTGCTATCGGTAGAACCGATATACATACCTGGGCGCTTACGAACCGGCTCAAGTCCCTCGAGGACCTTAATTGATTCAGCTTCGTACGTTGATGCTACTGTATCGGCCATAATGTGATCCGTGATAACGGCCTATTGTATATCACACCTACCTACCAGAGTCCAGTTATGCGCTCACGTGCTTGTTGAGGCGAAAGAGCAGTGATTCCATCACAAGCTGGGTGTTGGTATTGTGGCTCAGCTGCTCGAGAGCCTGCAAGCAGAGCTCTGTATCCGCCAACAAAGTCTGCAGCGCTTTCACCTCGACAGTACTCGGAAAAACCGCGGTCCTCAAATACTGCACCAGTGACTCCAACACAGGCAGCGCCACCTCTTTCTTTTTATACTCTGCTGCTACAGTGATTGCTTGGCTGATAGAAAGTTCTTTCCAAGTAGCGTAGAGCTTGGCTAACTCAGTACTCGAAGAAGACGGCACATCACCCACTCGACGTTCACTACAGCGAGAGCGAATGGTGGATAACAACACATGTGGCTTACTCGAAACAAGCACGAGCTGCGTGTTGGCGGGTGGTTCCTCGAGCAGTTTCAACAGCGCATGTTGCGCCTGCAGCGTGAGTAGTTCGGCAGATAAAATGAAGACATAACGCGTCTTACCAGAACTAAAACCGAGCTGCTCTTGCAGCTGCCGCACCTGATCTATACCGATCGTAGCTCCTTCCAAATTACACCAGATTACCTCGGGACTCGACGGTCCAAGTTCTTTCCCCAACACGCTTGCTGAGTGCTCTGAAACAACTGCCTGCAGATCTCCAGTAAACGGCACGCTCCACAGCTGTGTCGAAAAATACTGGCTGGTAATTGCTTGTGTCGCTGTGATCATTTATAGTGAAAGATAGTGAATTAACCTCTGGTTATTTTTGTATGCAACAGTCTGCCCCGACTCCAGCGCCCGCCGAAAATTATAACAACATTCTTGACGTGTTGGTGAGCAAGGGGCAACTCACCGCCGAAATGGCCAACGTCTTACTGGTCGAGAATATCAGCACAGGCAAAACGCTCGAAGCACTCGTCGTCGAAAAGAACCTAGTAGACGAACAATCTTTTGCACAAGCCAAAGCAATTTTTCACAACGTTCCCTACATCAATCTGAATGAAGTCGGTGTGTCGCCACAAGCGATTAGCCTCCTGCCCGAAGGCTCTGCCCGGCACTACAAAATGTTGCCGTTCGCGTTCGAAAAAGAAAGAGGCCTGATTAAAGTTGCTATGCTCGACCCGCTCGATCTGACAGCGGTCGATTTTGCCCAACAAAAAACCGGCATGCGTGTGGAGGCGTACTATGCTCCACCCCTGATTCTTGAGCAAAAACTTGCGGAGTACTACTCGCAAACCCTCACCGGCGAAGTCACGGCCGCGCTGGAACAAACAACGCAGGTTTCCAAGGACGATGAAAAACGACAAAACTTCACAGAGCTTTCTGGCAAAACGATCAAGCAAGCTCCTATTACCAAAATTGTCGAGACCACCCTTGCCTTTGCTATGAAAGCACGGGCATCTGACGTTCACATCGAGCCGCAAGAAGATCGCACGCGCATCCGCTATCGCATTGACGGTATTTTGAGTGAAAAGTTGATCCTACCTGCAAGCGTACACGATGCTGTTGTCTCTCGTATCAAAATCTTGAGCAACCTCAAGATCGACGAAAAGCGCGTGCCGCAAGATGGACGGTTTACTTTTGCGAGCCAAGGTAAACAAATTGACCTACGTGTCTCGACACTACCAACCATTCATGGAGAAAAAATCGTCATGCGTTTGCTCAAGAAAGATCAGGCGGTCCCGCCACTTCCTGAGCTGGGCTTGACCCGCCTAGCACTACGCAACATGCAAGATGCGATCAAAGTGCCACACGGCATCATTCTCATCACCGGACCAACAGGATCAGGCAAAACCACTACCCTCTACTCAGTACTACATACTATTAATACACAAAAAGTAAATATTATGACGCTGGAAGATCCAGTCGAGTACCAGATGAATGGCGTTAACCAAGTGCAAATCAACCCCCAGGCAGGTCTCACCTTTGCCTCTGGACTGCGCTCCTTTTTGCGCCAAGATCCCAATATCATCATGGTTGGAGAAATTCGCGACGCTGAAACAGCCGAGCTAGCGATCCAAGCTTCGCTGACAGGACATCTGGTGTTTTCTACCCTGCACACCTCGTCCGCAGCTGGTGCCCTACCGCGTCTGCTCGACATGGGTGCGGAACCATTTTTATTGGCCTCATCGATGACTCTAGTAGCCGGACAACGCGTTGCTCGCCTCCTCAATCCGGACTTTAAAGAAGCCTACACTCCAGAGCCCGAAGTTGTGGAAGATATCAAAAAAGTACTCGGCCCTCACTACGAACAGTTTTGTAAAGAAAAAGGCCTCGATCCTGCCAAAATGCAACTATATCGCTCTCGTGCTGATCGACCAGAAGACCAGCTAGAGTACAAGGGTCGCGTCGCTATTTTCGAAGTCATCCGCATTACCGATGAGATCGAAAAACTGATTCTGCAACGTGCAACCGCAAGTGAAGTAGAAAAAATTGCACTTACACAAGGCTCGCTCGTAATGAAACAAGATGGTTACCTCAAAGCACTTGAGGGACTCACCACACTAGAAGAGGTCTTGCGCGTAGCGGAAATATAAGGAGCATATGAACATTCATGACATCATGCAGCAGGTGGTCGACAAAGAAGGTTCTGACATTCATCTCAATGTCGGCACACCACCCATGCTTCGGGTAAGCGGCGTTTTGACCGCCGTCGAAGGTGCTCCGGTCCTGACCCAGGAACTGTCCGAAAAACTGATCATGCCCATCCTGACTCAGGAGCAAAAAGACTACGTCCGGGTCAATAAAGAACTCGATCTTGGGTACCAATTTCAGGATAAGGGGCGCTTTCGTGTTAATGTCTTTCATGCCATGGGTACGCTCGGTGCCGCGATGCGTCTTATCCCAGATCGGGTGAAACCTCTCGAAGAATTAAACTTACCCCCCGTCATGTCGCAGTTCGCGCATTTCAACCAGGGACTAGTGCTCCTGACTGGCCCAACTGGTGAGGGAAAATCGACAACTCTGGCGGCCATCGTTGATTCTATCAATAGGGAACGCGCCGAACACATCGTGACCATCGAGGATCCAATTGAGTTTCGGTATAGAGCAGCCAAGAGTATTGTGACTCAACGAGAAGTCGGCCACGACACCAACAGTTGGCAAGTGGCGCTTCGCTCAGTCCTGCGTGAAGATCCAGATGTTGTGCTCATTGGTGAAATGCGCGACTTCGAGACGATCGCTTCTGCCATTACTATTGCAGAAACTGGTCACTTGGTCTTCGCCACACTACACACCGCAACTGCCGCTGAAACGATGAGTCGTATCATCGACGTTTTTCCTGCCGGACAGCAAGGACAAATCCGCCAACAACTCGCGGCTACAGTAAAAGCCGTTGCGTCACAGCGCTTGCTTCCAGCCGTGGGTGGTGGTCGCCGAGCAGCCCTCGAGATCATGTTTGCCAACTCGGCAATCCGGAATCTTATTCGTGAGGAAAAGGCCTTTCAGATCGATACTGTTATCCAAACCTCGGCAGATTCTGGCATGATGTTGTTTGAAACCCACTTGATGCAGCTCATTCAACAAGGAATAATCACGAAAGAAACAGCGCTAGAACGTGCCTTTCGTCCTGCAGAAATGGCCCGCTTACTCGAAAAATAACCTATGCCATTTTTTACCTACACAGCAAAAAATGAGTTTGGCGAAAGTATCCGCGGCAAGGTAGAAGCTCGCAATATTCACCAGGCTTCAAGCGCGCTTTTAGAACGTAAGTTACTGGTTATCCAGCTCAAACCACTAACCGATGATGTCCTCGCACCACTCAGAGCCATGCTTGGTGGCGTCAAAACTGACGACGTGGTCAACTTCACTCGCCAACTCTCGACGATGATCTCCGCCGGCCTTCCCCTCGCCTCGTCGCTGGCCATTTTAGTACAACAAAGTAAGCCGGATATGTCGCGGCTAACAGCGCAAATCCTTGAGGACGTTGAAGGTGGTATTGCCTTTGCTGATGCACTCGAGAAGCATCCGGATGTATTTGACAATCTCTATACCCAACTCGTCCGTGCGGGTGAACTCGGTGGAGTGCTTGATGAAATTCTCGCTCGCTTGGCAGAAAATATGGAAAAGAGCAAGGCATTCAGAAGCAAGACCAAGGGTGCCATGATCTACCCAATTATTGTCATGCTTGCCATGGTGGTAGTTGGTTTTATCATGATGATTTTCGTGATTCCCAAGCTCACAGCTATGTACACCGATTTCGGCGCCGAGCTCCCCGCGGCAACTCGCGCACTCATTGGCCTCTCGAGCTTTATGAAAAATTTCTGGTGGGTAATTATTGGCGGTGGTGTTGGCGGTTTCTTGGCATTTAAGCGTTGGATCAAGACAGAGACCGGTCGTCTCTCGTGGCATAGGACAGTCTTGCGCATTCCGATTATCGGCGTGCTGACCACTAAAATAGTCCTGACCGAGTTTGCCAGAACAACCTCCCTGCTCATTGGCGCAGGTATCTCGCTCCTCAATGCCCTGGAAATTGTCACAAAAGGGGTCTCAAACCAAGTATATCGCAATGCGCTAGATGTTGCGACCAAGGAGGTAGAAAAAGGTGTGCCTCTGTCCGAAGCGCTTGAGCGCGGCGAAGCCTTTCCACCCATCCTGTTTCAGATGACTGCAGTGGGTGAAGAGACAGGCAAATTAGATGAAATCTTGAAAAAACTATCCGATTACTTTGAGCAAGAGAGTGAGCAGGCAGTCAAAAATCTCACCGCGGCTATGGAACCGCTGATCATGGTGGTGCTTGGTGTCGGTGTGGGTGCCATGGTGATCGCGATCATCATGCCAATTTACAACCTGACGAGCCAGTTCTAGTGACTAGGCGGCAACTCCCCCTTGCATCGGGTTTGCGATTTGTTATAGAGTAGTAAGTGATGGGAAAGGTCCCAGGTACAAAGGAAATCATATGAAATTATTTCGCGCTCTGCTCAAGCCAATAACCTCAGTCGCTGGTTTTACCATGATTGAGCTTTTGATTGTTATCTCGATTCTCGGCATTCTTGCCGTGGCTGTTTTGTCTGCGATCAATCCAATTGAGCAAATTAATCGTGGTCGAGATACCGGGAGTCAGTCGGATGCAGAGCAGCTGATTAGTGCTGCAGACAGATACAACGCGTTCCAGGGATACTATCCGTGGCAAGAAGATCCGAGTGATACTGCAGCGGTTAGCTGGACTGAAATCGGTAGTACAGCTTGGACGGTAAATGGCGATGCAACTTGCAATGTCCTAGATCGTTTGGGTAGTACTGCTACCACTGCAGCTGGATGCACAAACTCAAATGAGATCAAATCATCGTTTACTGCTCGGATTACTGCTGGCAGCTACAATTCTCTGTTTGTACACAACGAAGGAGATGCTGGGAGCACTACGTATGTCTGTTTTGAGCCTCAGTCAGATGCATTCACGGTTAAAGCTAGTGACAGATGTGATGCGGCAGCTGCTTATGGAGATTTGCCTCCTGACTTTCCAGCTTCGGCCTGTGGTACCGTAGACTACTACTGCCTCCCATAGTATGAGTATTTGATGGACAAGCACAACTCTTACACTTTTTTACAGAAAATACAATCGCCCACACCAACACTGTGGGCGATATTGTTTGTATGTTTGCTGCCACTGTTGACATTTGTTTTGTATGCAAATAGTTTGCATAACTCTTTCCAGCTCGATGACTTTATTGGCTGGGTTCCCTTTGCCAAAACACTGTCGCTACAAAAAGACCTACAACACATACTAGTGGTAGGGGGAACTCGAGTAGTTGTTCTGCTCTCATTTGTTCTCGGCTACTCCCTGCATGGCGATTGGCTGCCTGGCTACCACCTCATCAACATGGCTGCGCACGCAATCAGTAGTATTGGGGTATTTTTTCTCACCAGAAGACTATATCTTGTACTAGCCAAAAATAATCACTCAGCCAGTCACTCGACATACTTTGCCGTCGCTGCAGCCTTACTGTTTGCCACTCATCCTATTCAGACACAGCCTGTCAACTACATCTCTCAGCGATTAGCACTCTTTGCAGGGCTGTTTTATATCTGGTCAACATACTTTTATCTCCTATTTCGAGACACAAAAATACAAATGAAAAGATTCATTTTTGGTACAATCGCAGGTCTTCTCGCCCTGCTCGCTTTCTTTAGCAAAGAGAATGCTTTTTCGCTCCCAGTTTTGTGGCTTATGCTTGAGACCATTCAAACGACTCTCGATACAAAAAGATCAGTACAAAAGATTGCGCTTTGGTTAACAGCAAGTTTTTTGGTTGTTTTTCTTATTTATATACAAAGGTTTGGCCTGGATTCAGTTTTTTCGCCCAAAGTAACTCCCTTGGGAGAAACAGTTGCCGCCTACAATTACCTACTTACACAGGTAGAAGTTATTCCAAAGTACTTACAGCTACTTGTGTTTCCAACAGACTTGAGTATCGATTACTACTTTCCTGTTGTGACCACTGTGTTCTCGATCAAGTTCTTACTCTCACTGACCACTCTACTTCTTACAATCTACCTTGCGCTCTTCTTTTATAAAAAAGATAAAGTCATCAGCTTTGGCATTATTTGGTTTTTTATAACCCTCGCTGTAGAGTCATCTTTTATCCCAATCGCAGATGTCATCTTCGAGCACAGGGTTTATTTGCCATCGGTAGGTTTTGTATTCGTCCTGGCACACTTACTGAGCAAATTATTTTCAAATACTACAAAACCATGGCTCATGCGAACAATCTTGCTTGCACTTATCTTGGCCAGCTATAGTTTTTTGACAGTGCAACGAAACAAGGTTTGGAGTACACAAGCTCTAATCTGGCAGGACGTGGTGAATAAGTTCCCACTCTCACCCAGAGCTCACTACAACTTGGGCTTTGCGCTGGCAGGTGAACAGGACTTTCCCGGCGCAACATACCACTTTGGAAAAACAATTGAACTCCTTCCCAATCACTCAAAAGCTCTCAACGCATTGGGCTACCTCACCATCATATCTGGCGACCATGAAAGAGCTGTTCAGCTACTCACAGCGGCAGTGGAACTTGAGCCAGAAAACCAACTGTATAGAGAAAATTTGGACATTGCCATGATCGAGAAACTTAGAGCTGAGAAATAAGAGTAAAGTAGTATTGCTTTTTATACATATTAATCTCTAGGTCGTCTAAGTGTTGTGGGGTACAAAATAACCCAGCATCAAAACATTGGTCGCCACTTTTTGGCAACAATATCTCGCCACCCCTGACCGTCGTTTTCTCCGTTTCAACCTTCTGGTAGTCTGGCCAAGGCAGAGAAATCCCATCATAGTACAGCAACATATTCCATCCGATACGAACCAAGAAAAGCGCGATTAAGACAAGAAAGAACGACTGAATAAGTCTTGGTTTTATTTGGATTGGAAACTGACTCGTAACTGCTGCCGTCAACAATGTTGCAAATGCAAGAAACATGCCACTAACGAACCGATAATCTGGCGCAGAAAAAAACCAAAACAAGAAAAAAAGAAAAAACACTCCCAGCATTTTAAAGGCAGCAATGTTGAGTATCCCAACAGTCTTAAGTCTCAACAATTGGTGAAACTGTAAAAAAAGAAAAAACAACAAACTCAAAAATCCGATGTTGATCGTTGGTATTCTTTGGATATATGCCCACCAATACTCTTGAATCCAGTCGTAGTTACGCAACACTTCATCAGGTGAAGAAAATGGATTGCGAGCCCAACTTCGCACCCAAAGCGATCCACTCTCTACAATTGAGTGCGCACTCCATGGAAAAGCTTCTATACAAGTAACTGGCAGTACTGGCAGCACGCAACCAGACATCACTATACTATGAGCCAACCAAGCAATCCCAACTGTGAACAGCAACCCTACTTCTGTTCGGTGCAACCTAATATATTTTCCTCTAGTGTGCCAGACAAGTAAAAAGAAAGATGAAAGAAACAAAGGAAGCATGCTGAGTTTAATGAGTGACGCAAAAAATGAAAACAATACCGCCTTTCTCAGGGTTACATCCGTACTCCCATTCACAAATGACTTTAGCAAGAAATAAACAGCAACAATTCCGATACTATTTGCGGGAAAATCATTGCTCGGACCAGAAAGAGGGAAGGTTAGGGGATTGGTTTCGAGCTGTATGACTGGAGCAAAGAGCAGTTGTACTAAATATGCAGTAGAAAAAAACAGCAAAAAATGTTGTAGAAATCCTGACTGCTCCTTCTGCATACTTTTCGTGATACCAAACCATGAAACAAGCACAGCCAGCGTACTGTTGAGACAAAAAGCACCAAGATTTTCTTTGCCAGGTAGTGAGACGGCTGACGCTATAACATGCCAAAGTGAGTTAAAACTGAGATTCACAAATAGATTTGCCAAACCAAAGGTGAGAGGTTGTGCTGTGTTCCAAAGTATGCTCGTAAGATGATACAAACCAGTATCGTATTGCGGCCCACCCATGTAAGTTGGAAAACTAAAGAGGAGTGTCAAAAGGAGTAACCAAAGCCACCCACTTCTAGGCAGTCTTGGAATAGCCATCACGAGACCAACAAGGAAAATTCCGTAGGCTAGCAATTGTGAAAGTGGAAAGAAGACGTGCAAGTAGAGAGAAAGCGACCCAACTGCCAGCAATCCAAGCAAACCAAGCTCGGGAATCGCAAGTCTCAACTGCAAAAACCTATTGAACAACAGCCCCAACCTATGAACGTGATGGTTTGCAGCAAAAGTACCGCAGCAAGTAGTGCTATCGTCATAGTAACGTTTTCTCTTGGGAGGCTTCGACTAGAACATATACTACATCTTACTGTATGCTAATACCATGTCCGAACTCACAGTCATCATTGGCCTTTTCCTGTTTGCCCTCGGCGCCTCGGTCGGTAGCTTCCTCAATGTCCTGATCTACCGCACCAGAAAAAATCAGCCTTGGCTGGCGGGTCGATCCGTCTGCGAAAGCTGCAAAAAACAAATAGCTTGGTACGACAACATCCCACTGCTCTCGTTTGTGCTGCTGTTTGGTAAGTGTCGACGCTGCCGCAAACCTCTCTCGATATCTCACCCAGTGGTTGAAGGGCTCACTGGCTTACTCTTTGTCTGGTGGTACGCGGTTGGCTTCTTTTTCTTCCAGCTGTCTCAGCAACCCTTTGTCATGCTGCAACCGATCTTTTGGCTCTTTGTCGGCCTGATTCTTTTATTTATCTTCATCTATGACTATCGCTACTACATCATCCCCGACTGGACGGTTATAGCGCTGACAAGCATGGCGCTGCTCTATCGTATCGCTTTGGTAGTTGCGGGCATTATGCGGCCAGAAGATTTCTTTTGGACTGTCTTTGGAGCAGTAGCTGCGAGCGGATTTTTCTATGCAATTTGGCTACTTACCAAACGTAAGGGAATCGGCTTTGGCGACGTCAAACTAGCAGCTCCACTCGGTCTGCTCATGGGTTGGCCAGTTGTCTGGATTGGCCTCTGGCTTGCTACCGTTGTTGGTGCAATCATTGGCGTACTACTCATCGCCCTTGGCAAAGCAAAATTTGGCAAACCAATTCCCTTTGGTCCCTTTCTCATCATCGGTACGCTGCTGGCACTAGTATGGGGTGACGCACTGATCTCTTGGTATGCTACACTGGTATAGATGCGCGTACTGCGGACTTTACTGACTGGTTTTTTCATCATTCTGCTGATTGCTGTCGGAGCTTTTTTTGGCTCTCGTGAGGCACTATTGTGGTGGGCGAGCCGCTCACTTGCATCCTCCGTCCAAGAACTTGCTAGGGCTGAAACCAAGGGGACGTTTGCCCAACAATGTCAGCGTAGTATCGGTACCGATGTGTTTGGCAAAATAGATCCAAAGTATCAGCTGCGGTTTCTGAATCACACTGAGTATGCACTCGAGGTTGTGTGTGATGTTGCCGCTGAACCTACCCTGATTACACGCAAAAATCTGCCTGTGCTCGTTTCTAAGGTACCTGGTAGCTCTGGCCTCCTTCCAGAAGAACCACTGAGCGGGGTGAGGCTAACTGCTTTTGCGACCGAGCTGGCGCTCATCCGCGAGTACATCGGCTCTGTGCCCGAGTTTTTTGTGCGGGAACGCAGTGTCGTGCTCTCCGACGGAGTCGTGCTGGCTGATGGCGATGCGGCAGAGCTCGGCGTGGGACCAAACACTTCCTGCGAGGGCTATGGCTATATTTGCTGTGATGCGCAAACACAAATGGGGGCTGGTGAAAGCATTAGCGGCATAGAGAGCTGCCCCGCTACTTGCTTTAGCAGCTGCATTACTCGACCAGTCTTACTCTCCTTTACCACTGCCCCGTTCCTCAATCCCCAAACACGCAGCGTAACCATTGCTCCTGGCGGAACTGTTTCCTTTCACTATGTTGCTGATGCGGGCAAATCGAGCAACCTACAGGTGATGATCTCCTTTGGGGATGGCAAAACTGAACAGCTGCAAGGCTCTACTGGGAGCGTCGAGCATGTGTACTCGTGCCCGGCAGGCAACTGTCAGTACAAAGCCCAGATAGAGCTGAAGGATGCATGGGGCGTAAGCTCTCTGCCTGGTAAACTAGATACGGTTGCAGTCAACGTCTCGAGCGGGGTATGATGAGCTATAGAAAGCATCTATGAAAAAATTTGTCGCTGGTTTTACTCTGATCGAACTCTTGGTCGTTATCTCGATCATTGGCATTCTGTCTGCCATTGGCATGACGGCATTTACCAATGCGCAGAAGAAGGCGCGGGATGCGACGCGAATTGGGGATATGAAAGCCTACCAAAAAGCATATGAACAGTATTATTCTACAACTAACAGCGCATATGCAGCTTCTTGCTCAACAATGGATGCAATGTTTTCAGGTGCTGCACCAACTTCCCCTAAGGCTCCAAGTTATGCTAAGACCTGCCCTGACACAGCGAGTTACTGTGTTTGCGCAACACTCGAGGTAACAACAGGTAATTCAGCCAACGCCAACACTGATTGCGGGGGAATGACCGGTACTCCAGGACTGTTCTACTGCGTAAAAAACCTGCAATAACCTATGCAAAAACAACAAAAAACCGGCTTTACTTTTATTGAACTCCTCGTCACCGCAACAATTATTATTGTGCTCTCTGTGATCGGTGCAGTCAGTTTTGCCAAAGCAGGACAATCTGCCCGCGACTCTCGCAGACGAGCAGACCTGGCCATGGTGCAACAGGCGATGGTGCAGTATAAGGTGAATGAAGGAGTTGGTTATCCAACTGGAGATTTTGATACCATTGTTACTACTCTTCAGGATGAAGACACAAGATACCTAAGCCCTGGCGCAATTGAAGATCCAAAAAATGACGCCACATACTTCTATGCTTGCACTGGATGCACCACAACTGAATTTACTCTAAGCGCGACTTTAGAAAATGACGGATCAACTCTCGAATTCACCAACCCATGAAATACCTGCCTGCAGCCGGTTTCACGCTCATCGAGCTCCTAGTGGTTGCAGCAATTATGATGGTCGTTATCGGTGGCTCTATCGCTGGATATGTGCAGTTCAATGAGTACCGGACATTAGTCACAGAAGGCAGAACTTTAGAAAATCGCATTAAAATGGCGCAAAATAAAGCGCGCATCCGGGCGACAAAACTGTGCGATGATGATCCCGATGTTGTCAACGATGATTTTCAAGGCTTTCGCACCACAATCTCGGCAACGGGAGAGGTAAATACCCATGAGCTCTGTGGTGCTACAGCGAGTCCTTCCAACACTCAAATGGGCCCCATAACTGACTCTTTTACTCCAACGATGATTTTTGCAGGTGGCAGCACCCAATATGATTTTTTCACCCCACAATCGCAACACGACCCAGAAATTGGTGCTGGCTCAATCTCACTCTCATCGACAAAAAACAGATACACCATTACTATCTCAAGTACAGGAGTCATCAGCAGTGCAATCACCGATCTCTAAACAGCTCCGTCTCCAAGCCGGTTTTAGCATGCTCGAAGTCCTTTTCGCACTCGTTTTGCTGGGCATGGTGCTTGTTGGTATTGCCGTCCTCATGACGCGCTCGCTGGTGGTTGCGTCCAACGCTCGGTATCGGGAAATCGCCAATGGCTTAGCACAAGAGGTGGTGGAGCTGTATCATCGAGAACGAACGCTCTCTACCTGGGAAGACTTCCGGACAGAAGGTACAGGCAATCACTGTGTTCTCAGCGATGCAAAAGATTTTGATGTAACCGGAACATTCGTCCCAGTTGCAACTCAGTGTGCTGCAGGTGCCGGAGTAACTGTGAGTGGCATCTTGTTTCAACGCCTGGTTGAAGCGGATACGAGCGATCTAAGTAAAGTTGGTATCACCGTCACCGTCTCCTGGAAATCAGGCAGGGGTGGTGGTACCGCGACCGACACGATCGTCACCCAGCAAGAGTTCACTAATTGGCTTTGAAGTTACGAAACGAAACCCCAGTCCTAAATGACTCGACAATAGATCCTGCGTCGGCACGAATTTCTCCATCTTGAGCATTAGTGAGTGAAAACGTCGCCGTCACATATCGCCCATTGGTATCTGGACTATGCTCGCAAACAAACGTTAGTTGTGGACTTGCCTTGACCCTATCGGACATGATTGACTCAAGAGTACCTACGGGACCCATCATGATCGGACTGTTGACATCTGCCTGAGAAATTTCTCTGGTTGGAGCTGGCTGAGTTGCATCTCCGGCGCGAGTGTATTGTATCAAGTTCGTTTCTACACCATCACAGGGAGGACTAATTGACTGTGCATTCTTGAGCTCAAACTCGATGGTCCTCACAATCTGTTCCCCCTCCAACTTGAGCACCCTGCGTATCCGTGCCTTGGATTGTGAGAGGAGTGTCGTGGTAAACACCGTGACTGCACCCACAAGTAAAATCGAGAGCAGCGCCGTCGAGCTCATCAGTTCTATCAGGGTAAAACCACTATTCTTCTGCATCTGCTTACTCCTGCGTGATCGAGTTTATCTCGCGCCAGTTGAAAGATGATCGCTTCATCAGCTCTGGTGTATTCAGGATAAAGTCGGGACGGAAAATAAAGGTGTCTGTTGGCACATAGTTGTTGAGCAGGCCAGTTGCAGCATTGTCTGTTTCAAAATCTCTGGGCAGACTCACGCCACCCCAACCCACAAACGTACCCGCACCGACAAACATTTTGTCAACTACAGTTGAATCACTTGCCGCCGCAACAGTGAGCGTACCGTCTGCTACATACAAACCTTCTATTTGTGGCGTCAAACTCGGCGCACCAGCCGGATGAGAAATGGTCGTACCGATATCCTGGTCAAAAGTAATGTTGCCAGTCGCAACGACGGCAAAGAAGCTACCAGGAGCAACAGTAATTGATGGCCCTGTAACCGTCTCACTGATAGTGACGTTGCCTTTGACAAACAATACTTTCTTGCCTGTCACGCTCCATGTCGCACTTGGTGTTATTTCTAGATCACCAGTTCTTGTATACACCTCAGTACTGTCGCTACCTTGACCTACGTCTCCACTTGGCACACTAGACAGCGGCGAATTAATACTAGTCGCTGTCGAAAGATCAAACCGGCGGGAGAGTGAGCTGTATGTATCCTTTGACAGGGTACTAGAATCCACATGGCCCGCTGCAGCTTCAAAATAAAGATCACTCGCATTTAAATGCTGTGAGTCGTATCCACTCGTACCAGTGGTAGTACCGGTAGGAATGCCCGCAGTTGTAAATGGATCGGCATCTACAAGAGCACTAGCACTAAGAAATGGAATACAATTTACCCCATCGCAGAGGGGATTAAGCACCCCAGAAGAATACGGTAGGCTTGAGATCATATTCGTCCCGCCTGCTAAGCCGCTACGCGTCTGCCACCAAGGGCCATTGATTTGCGAAATAAAGAAATTGACGCCTGTAGCATCGGCATTGGCCGGCACTCCGAGGTACTGTCCGCCCGCAGGACAAATGACATCATAACCGGCCGGCAGATTATTGAGCTGGAGGGTGGCTGTACCTGCACTCGAATCAAACTGATCACTCGACCATACGCCATTGGAGCCATTCACCGAAGTTGTGGCATTTGGACTCGGTCCCGGAGAAAAACCACTGACAGTCACTGACATACTTCCGCCACCACCCCACGCGGTTGGTGAAGGAGCAGAACAGTACGGTGTTGAGCTCGTGTTTAGACCCTCGTACACGTTGCCGGATATGGTGTATTTGGGGAGAAGTACCTCGACAGACATCTTGGTGACATTTTCAGCTTCGCTTGGGCAGGCATATTGTGGAGGGGAACCAACATAAGATCCGTCACCCATGCACTCTGCTATGCTATCGTTCCAGGCTCTGCAAAACACATCATAGTCTCCTGGAGTGACTCCAGTCGTATCCCAATCGAACGATTGACTGCAACTTGTTGTGGCGTCACCACAGTCTATGCTGGCTGCATCCCACACAAGAGACCCGCCGCTTCCTGCATCAATCTCAGCTCCTAGAAAGCCATAATTTGAAGTAAAGTCTGCGCTAAATTGGCCCGTTTGACCTTGGATGATGCTTGTAGGACCAGCTAGGGAACTACAATCGGGGAGACAGCTATACAGTGTTTCCTCGGTATATGGTCCCTGCCCAGCGTCATTTACCGGATAAATTCTCCAGATAGCAGATTCGAAGGTGGCGGGGTCGACTTGGACTTGTAAACTTGTCGTAGTAGTTTGGACACAAACATCCCAATGTTCATAACCTGCACCACAAGTGTCAGCTCCAACATGCAACACAGACTCTACATTATCTTGGCCAGCGGCAAATCCCGGTATACCGTCATCCACTCGAACGAGGTAACTGTCAGCCCCTGGCACGAGATCCCAACTAAGCGTCATTTTGTTTCCTGGAGAGACGCAGCTTGAAGTTAGATTTTCTGGGGCGGGGGGAATTCCCGGACCCACAACTACGTTTAATGAATCATCTGCAGAACAAGAAAGCCAACCGACGCAGACATCAGCCGGGTTGCCACCATTGACGCTACACCAAGGATTACCAGTGCAGTTTTGTGGCTCAAAAGCACCTGCTGCAGGTATGTCACAGTAGAATTTATACGATCCAACAGGTAAATCAGAGATGTTAAATTCACTACTGCACTTTCCTGTATCTCTACTAAAAGTACAATTTGCTGACGTAAGAGCATAAGAACCATAAGCATATGTTGCATTCGCCAGGCTTGCAGGAAGTGGTGATATTTCGGTATAGTCAGGTTTTCCAAGAAATAATCGGGCAGTATAACCGGGTGATCTATCTGCCCCATCTATCCTTATTGGCTTTCTCTCACCCGCATAGAGCTCTATTTTTAGGTTTTCACCTTCTACAACTGTGCCGTCGACGGTAGTCACGATGCATTCGATGGGTTTGTAGACAACTTTGCTGTGACACTGTCGCATAGCTTTCCAGCGCTCTTCTGATGTAACAGCAGCGTTCTGATCTCTATCTTCTGTGCGATTGTACACATACTCATCATGATACGAATATGATGTGGCGTTTGTGGCACAGGCAGGATTAAGGAGATAGGTGTGCGAAACGTTTACAGGATCATTAAATGCAACTTTATAATTATCATTCGGCAGAATACCGTGAATCGATTTAGTTATCAGCGCTGGAAAACTAGCATTTAAGTTAGGGTAGTTCGGTCTGAGGAGGTCATCCGAAGCTACGTTAGAACCTTCTTGTTTCCAAACCGCAAGACCGCCGAAAGTATCACCAACCCAATCAACTCTGCCCCCCCAAACTCTGGGACAAGGTGAGCCGTCGGTTTTTAGTGCCTCAAGTACGACCTGTCCGGCAACATTTACATACGAAATCATCTCTAAGTTACAATGCGTGCCACCAGCTCCAGGTATAGCAGCACCTGTTCCACAGATAGCACCGGTAGCAGCGCAGCCACCCGGATTAGTGCCAGTGGTACAACAACCATCACCAGCCACGCCACAGTAATTTGATGGACCGACCCAACTACCACCCACAGACTGACAATATGCTTGGTTTGTACACCAATTACACGTCGGTCCCTGTATAGTTGTACAACTTGAGCTACATGTTGCTGATCCACCCGAACCAGCGTCGCATTCTTCTCCTACTTCTACCTCCCCATTCCCGCACTCGGGCGGATCAGAAGTTGTGCAGGCAGAACAGCCTCCGCCAGTAGCGGTCCACTTACACTGGCCAGAAACGCAGCCGTAGCCGCCGGAGGGAGTATTCTCTATGTATGGTCCGCAGATTTCGTGACCGGTCTGACCAAATGAGCACCAAGTTGGATCACCTTCCTCTGTAACCCAGCCGTCAGTACACTGAACGTAGTACTGGTCTGATATACAAGATCCTGATCCGAAAACATTGTAGCAACCTAAAGCTATTGATCTGTCGACACACACTCCTGCACCCGTATCTCCATCTGGTTGACAGTCAGGAGAAGTAACGCTGGTAGTTGCAGGAGAACAGTATCCTGCGAAAATTCGTTGAGGAACAAATAGTGCGGTAATGCAAACAGCAAAAGTGGTCACTAAATAGGGTGCTAGGTTTTTTTTGTTTAGTTTAAACATCTCAGTCTTCTAACTCCAAAACTTGCATCACAGGACCAAACTCTTTTTTTTCAATAAAATTACTAAATAACGAAGTAGTTTCATCAGAATTGCCAAACAAAGAAAATTCTTTACTATACAAAGCAATTTTTTTTCTGTTGCTTACACAATAGGAGTTGCAAGGTTTATCCTCAACTACTGCCGGACTAGTCATAAGCGGAATTCCCACTAGGTACTTCTTTTGGGCAAACCCTCCAGAATCTCTCAACGATTCGATAGCGACGTGCTTATACTCAGGTGGTAGATTTGCGTCTGACTTGGTTTTCTTGGCAAAGAAAACCTTATTATTTGTGTCTCCTATCACTAATTTAAACACTTCCGGTTTCACTGGGCTTACTGCTGCACTAACAAAGTAAATATTTTTTTCTTGGTCAAGCTCAATATTTCCTTGAGACAAGATAACTAAGTATAAAAAAGGAGTAGTTGTCTGGAAGGGAGTGGCAAAATCACCAACTTCTTTGTTCGTATCATCTAACAAGCTCTCGTTCTTAGTAATGAGAAAGTTGTTTTTATACCTTGAGTTAAAACCAACATATGCCGCGCCCAAAACAATTGCTATGGCAACAACTATCGCAGGTATAAAAAAAGCCTCGCTCCGCATTCACTCATTCTATTATTATTACGCGTGCAAAGCAAAGTGGAATGTTAGCAATTTATCTCTGACTTTTAAAAAAAGTGGCAACGCTCAAGATCCCGAGCGTGGAGGAACCTTCGCCATCGAATGCGAATCGATCTCTTTCCCCAAGTTCGCCCTCTACAAGCTGATTTTTAGCAGTAGATTGTTCTAAAAACATATTTGTAAATCTATTTCGAGCGTCTTGACCTCTCACAGGTGACGTGCTTGGTTCTCCGACCTGTTCTATCTTCACATTGACAACAATTGGACTTCCTATGCTCTTTTGTAAAAATGCATGCAGTGCGGCAAGAGTGGCTTTGTTATCTGCTATTGCTTGAGCATCTCCTGGAATCTTAGGCGGAACAGCCTTGAAACGTTCTGGTGCCTGAGATCCACCATGCGAAATGGAGGCCTCTGTAGTAGTATAGTAAGCGAAGAAATTATATGCTTCGATATCATCAAATGGATCGGGATCATTCGGGATATCTGTAAGATTTTCCCAGATTGGCTGAAAAACTGTTGTCCAGGATCCATCATCTTGAGGGACTGCCACTTTCATTCCAAGTGCAACCCATAACTCGCCACTTTCAGGATCAACAAACTCTTTTTGCTCAAGACCATGCAAGATCCCGTAAAGCTCCACATATTCCTGGTCGCCATCCTTTGACCTACCCACGATCTCACCTGGATATGCTAATGTTGGTTCTGCGTCCACCTTGAGTGGATAATTTTTCTTGTCGCCATAATCAATTTCTCGTGCACCCCCAACCTCCTCCAACGCCTGCCGTGTTGCCGCAGCAATCTCTTCAGAGGAAGTTAACTGAGTAATCTCAAGTCCTTCAGGAGTTGGTTGTATAGCCATGATGACCTGTCCAGATGAGTCATCCGGTTGAGTTTGAACGATCATAGCAGTCGGTTCTGGTGGCAACTCCAATCCTGCTCCAGTTGGAATGTTTATGCTTGGAGGTTCAAAAACTACCCTCAACCGGCCCGTTAGCTCTGGAAGCGCTTGCGCAATGCGAGCAATAATTCTTGCCCAATCTATAGACTCCGGTCCACCTGTGCCTTGTTCACCCCCAACTTGAGAAAATACTTGTCCATCTGCACGAACTGCTACATAGCCCTGTTCACCGGTGGGAAGGGAAACGAGTGCCCAAATGTCTCCAGTCTCTTCTTTGGTTACTAGCGTGGCAGAAAAACTGCCTTGCGCAGCAATGGTCTTACCGTCGGTACCAGTAATCAGATTACCAGCTGCAATTTCTGGGGTGCTGCGAAGATTTAATGGTGTGGTTACACGAACTTGAACCAGTCTCTCCTCACCCTTATTTCTTACTTCTCTGCCATCAAAAACTACTCCCGGCAAATCCCCTAGACCTAAAGAAATCGCACCCAAAGCATTGGAGATCTGACCAGTCGCAGTAATATAGCTACCTCTTTCTAGTCCTATGGTCACCTTCCCAGTACTTTCATCAACCCTTATGCCTTCAGTAGCGGTCACCACTCTCCCAGGAAGAATTGTTCCCACTCGTTGCCCTGATGGACCATATAAAGTACCAGTTATCTTTAGGGTTACTTGAACTGGCAGATGGTCGAATGAGAGCGTTTCAGTCGTAGATCCTGTCTCTCTCATGGCTGCTGTAGAAGTAATTGGGCGTGCATCCGTTTGAGACTGAGATGGGTTCATCGCTCGGTTAGTACCACCTCCATTGCCGATTGCAACAGCTTGAGATTTCTCAGAATCCTTTGTGTCAGGCGTAGTTGTTTCTACTGGCGTCTTTACAGGCTTTGCTTCTTGAGCCTCCGCAATCCCGGTTCCTGCAAGCAACGCAAGTACCAGCGTCAGCACAAGTGCTCCAGCGGTACGATAAAGTTGCCAAAGCACCGCTTCAGTTCTAGGTCCAAAAAGAAACTCTTTGCCAGATACTCCACGAAGCAAAAAGTCAGGTGTGTCAGCTAATTGCTCCAAAGCTAGCCTTGCTCTCTCCCTGTCAGTTTCTGCAAAACCAAGCTGCTGGAGCTCTGCAGCATGCGCATTCATCCTCGCTATTTCTTGTTGAATCTGCTTCCTACGAAACTCTGGAAGTACAGTTGATGATGTCCTTCTAGTAGGACGTAGTAAAGCAAGGGCAGCTTGTGCTCTTGCACGTTCTTTTGGATCAGAAATCTTGCTGAATGTAACACTTACCAACTCTGCGTAGTTGAGACCTTCGCCTTTTTCTGTTAGCGCGGGCCTAGCTTCAGGTTGCTGCTGTGACCTGCGGTCAAGTCTTTCTTTGAGCCTTGCGTCATGAGGATTGCCGCCAGTAAAAGCTTCTGCTGAATTGTATGGCATATTTATCATACACAATACTCTATCACACTATAGGGTA
>JAQBYG010000041.1 GCA_027620445.1 bacterium | reverse complement strand
TAAACATTTCGTTTACCATCATTCCAACGATTTGTCTTTCTGTGAGAGTTGATTGAAGAGTTGCCCATTCTCCATCACGCTCCAAAATTGTAGCCCCGTTAAACTCCTGCTCTCCAGGCTGCAGTGCTCCGGAAATTTTCATCTTAAAGATTGAATCTATTACTGGCGCGTTTGTTCTCTTTTCACCGGTGTACATGAGCTCTGGATCTATGGTTGGATCGAAATCGGAGTGGAACGTGTGGTGGACGAAACCATTTGTGTTAAATACACCAACATCTTCATTTGGCCAGGATCTTGATGCAGCACCAACACCAAACGCAGGGACTTTTAGAGCATCGTATGTTGTGTATAACAAAGTCCTAACGGTCATATTTTTCTTAAAGATTTCCAGTTTTGCTTGCATGCGATTCGCCAAATCATGTTCGCCTTTTTGTCTCAAAGAGATAATCACATCATTGATTTTGTAGTAACCAAGAGAATTCAGGAATGTCTCTTTTTTTTCATAAAAACGACCCATTCCTCGATTGTTCATTTCGTACGATGCGATTGTGGCCTCAAGCCACATAAGAGCGGTCTTGTAAACAACAATTGAGTACTCAATTTCCAACTTGTCAGCAGTTTCCCTGATGTCTATTGCTTGCTGACCAGAAACAACATCTGCTTCGGCGCGCAATTTATTGATTTCTGCCAAAATTGGATTGAAAGTATCATCTAAATATCTGTGCTCCTCGTCTAAAATCGTTGCTGATGGATTATTTACAACCCTCTCAAGAGAGCTTCGTATGCTTTGTATTTGTCTATCAACTTTTTCCTGTGTACGCACATCCACTGTTGAGCCGAGAACTGCAACCCGCTTATGTTTATCAACAAATTCGGTTTGCAAAATGATGAGCAGTCCCAATTCTTCCAGCAAAAGTTCTTCAGCAATTTGCTGAGTTGCTCCTGTTAAGTTAGCAAAGTCAATTCCAGACAACGAGTCATTAATCGCTCCAATCCTCGCCTCTATCTGTTTTTCCAATCCACTTAGTTTATCCTGATCTGTGTTTCCCTTTTCAATTTGTGCACCAACTGCAAATGCCTGCTGATAGATCGCGTTCGTCTCGGGAAAATCCCCAAGCGCTGATGCTACCGCTCTTTGCTGGTCAAAATCTACTGAGAGTTGGAGTTTCGTAATGTCTCTTTGAATATCTGTAGCTGCCGCTACAACAAGATCCTTGCGCTTTGGATCTTTCTGGACTAAGGCTACAATTTCATTTGGCACCATAACACCCCAAATTATACCCCAGCCAACCCGAGTGTGGGAAGACGCCAAAGGAAGAGACGCTGCCTTGCCGTATAATCCCCAATATGAACAATCCCTGGATCAGTGCCACCGTTCTGCGCGGCGACCAAACCGGCCGCACCATAGACTTCCCAAGCCTCAATCTAGACGCTTCCCTCTGGCCAGAGGCCCTGCAAGCACAACCAGGTGTGTACGCCTCTCGTGTGCGCATTGCGGGCAAAACATACTCGGGAGCACTCTACTACGGCCCCAGGTTGGTAAAAAAAGAAGTACACAACGTGCTTGAGATCCATGTTTTGGATTTTGCTGAGGAAATCTATGACCAGACAATCGAGTTTCAGGTTGGTGCGTTTGTCCGTCCGCCTTTAGATTTTATTTCGCTTGCTGGACTCAGAGAGCAATTGGCGAAGGATGTGGAAGAGGTGCGGGAAGAGTTGCTGAACCAACCAACATAATTTCGTCTGGAATGAATGACTCAAGCAATTCCTCATCAGAGAAAGGCAAGAGACTTGGAGTTACAGTCAATTGGTCCAGAAACTTACTGCTGAAAGGTTTAGAGGCAGTGATTGTAGTCATATCTTATTTCCCCTCCAAAAGAGTGGTTACTTGCTCAAAATAATTCTGGGTAGTCATCACCTTTGCGGTATTTTTGAGCGGAAAGATTTTGTGATCCACACCTTTTTTTGATTTAATTTCCCGAATAGATACCTCGGAACCAAGCTGTAGAGCAATTTTGGTGAGGATGTCTTTGGCTAGTTTTTCATTTTTTAGTTCATAGATAGTAATCACGTCTTTGAGTACATAGGTATCCAGTATGCGCTGTAGCAGGTCTATTCTGTTTTTCTCTGACAGAGTCCCTTTGGCATACACTTCGGGATACGACCCCCAAATCTGTGCAGCGTTTGCCAGCTGTTGCTCCCACTCCATTTTCTCTGAGGATTTTGGTTTTTCGTTATCAACGATTTCAGAAAGAGACAGTGGGAGACAATAAATCTCGTTGAATCTACCCGCCATCGTGTCAAATTCTTGTGAGGATTTTTGCCTCAACTCTGAGCTACCAGTGGCGATTATTTTTATTTTAAACTCATCATGAAGTAATTTAAGCATGACTGTTGCTTCGGGGTAGTTTTGGACCTCATCAATCAGTACTACTTTATTGTCTTGTACAATTCTTTCGAGCACTTCTCTGCGAGGAGCAAATTTCTCGCGATCGGAAATTAAATCAAAATTATATTTTGTTACCCCTAGTTCTTTGGCCAAGGCATCAATTACTGTCGTCTTTCCGGACCGGCGTGGCCCCCACACAAACAGTATTCTGATGGCTTTCTCGATTTACTGCTAAATTGTAGTTTGTCAAACTACAATTTAATAATCACCTCGCATGACCAATAAACACTACACCGCAACATTTGGCGGATACACGCCTCTCGTTTCAGAGCAAAAGTTCTGTTTCAGATTTTGAGTCGCTTGATGGGCTGCTGCGGCAGTTGGGGGAGGATGCTGCTAAAGTGAGAGCTTTAGCTGTTGTTTAAGCTCAGGCAAATTCTCTTTGATTGTTTTCCAAACGATGTCAAGTCGAATGAGATCATAGCCATGTATCAGAATGTTGCGAAGTTCAACCGCTTCTTTTGCAGGAAACTTTGGATTATTTTCAACGAACTCGTTTGATAGTTTGTTTGCTGCTTCACCAATGACCTCCAACGCATGAAAAACCGCAAACTGCGTGCGGTCGTCCTGCTCAAACTCTTCGAAGCTTTGGTTAGATAAAAATGACTCAATTTTATCGATCATTTCAAGCATATCGCTCAAATAGACCGAGTCAGTTTTGTTCATAAACCGTAGTTAGATCTTGCAAAATGTAGGGCTCGAGCGACTTTTTTAGGCTTCCGCGTAAAGAAATGTCAACTTTTTTACCCAAATTTTCTTGCAGCGAAATTTTGAGGCGAGCCAGGTCAAAAAGCGATTTGGTTTCGTTAAAATCAACGAGCAAATCAATATCACTCTGAGACGTTTCCTCCCCACGAGCATAGGAGCCAAACAAACCAACATAAGTGATGCCTTGCTCTTGGTAGAGGGCTTTCAGTTTATTTTGCTGGAGATCGTGCATGAGCGAGTACATTCCCTGATTATACAGGTGCTGTGATTTTGCGTCACTCTCAGAGCTCAAGCGACAGTTGGGGGAGGATGTGGAGGGGGAAAAAATACAATCAGTGTATAATTTACCCATGACTCAAGAGGCTGCTGTACAGTTTTGGCTTGTTTCCGCAGCCCGTAATCACGTTGTTGCAAACAGCAATTTTTCCTCAAAGCATTATGATTGGGCGCTGTTTTTCTGGCATCTAGTTATCGAAAAATCTCTCAAAGCCATAATTTCTCAAATCGGAGAGACGCCCATTGCTACGCATAATTTGCTCAAGTTAGCAAAACAAGCTCAGCTCGAACTACCAGAAAACTACAAGGAACACTTTAGAGAAATTACTGGTTTCAATTTGGAAGCAAGATATGACGATTATAAATTTTCATTCTATAAAAAGGCTACAAGAAATTTTGCTATCGAGTGGATCGCTATCTGTGAGGAGGTCTATCAGTGGCTGCTGCAAAAACATGGGGAGAAAAAATGAACAAACAGGCAATCTTTGAAGTAAGAAAATACGCGGAATTACTCAAAAATGCCGACGTGCAGTTCGAATCACTCATAGTATTTGGCTCACAAGCAAAAGGCACAGCGACACCAGACAGCGATATAGATGTGTGTGTGGTGTCAAAATCATTTGGACATGATCGCCATGCAGAACGCGTTGCCCTTATGAAAGTAAGTACTGACGACACAATTGATATTGAGCCACATCCCTATCACCCAGATGATCTGGCTAATCCATGGGACTCGCTGGCTGTGGAGATTAGAAAGTATGGGGTGAGGACTCGGTGAGGAAATTGTGGGTGCGGATGGGAGCTACCCTGCAGCAGCAATTTTTTATGTACTCCCCAAGATTGTAGTTATTTTCTCAAAGTAATTTTCTAGAGTAATCATTTGGGCAGTATTTTTAAGAGGAAATATTTCCTGAGTTTTACCTTTTTTTGTTTTAATTTCTACTGTAGTGTAGTTTTTTTTATAATCTTCAATAATTAGATCGACTTCTTTTCCACCATACTCCCTATAAAAGTAACAGTTTACTTTGGCACTCGTAAGCCGACGCATCTTCTCTAGCTCCAAAATAATAAAGTTCTCAAACAGCCCCCCCCTATCCTGACGGAGCTCCAAGTCTCGAAAATCTTGTATGAGAATATTGCGGATACCCAGATCGTAAAAATATAATTTACGGTTTTCTGATACTGCTTTCCTCAAGTTTGTTTTAAATGATGGCAGAGAAATTAAAATATAGTTCTTGACAAAAATTTCAATGTAATTTGACACGGTTGAGGCATAGGCCCCAAGAGAGTTGGCTATTTCTCGGATTGAAACTTCAGAGCCAAGCTGCAGGGCAATTTTGGTGAGGATATCTTTTGCAAGTTTCTCATTCTTGAGCTCATAAATATCAATCACGTCTTTTAGCACGTAAGTGTCCAACATGCTTTGCAGCAGCTGTATCTTGCTTTTCTCAGGCGCGCTTTTTTGCATGTACACCTCGGGATATGACCCCCAAATCTGCATTGTTTGTGCTAGGTACTTCTCAAGCTCTGGTTGTTGTGAAGGTTTTGGTTTTTCGTTAGCAATAATCTCAGAAATAGAAAGCGGCAGACAGTAAGCTTCAGTATATCTACCTGCCAACGTGTCAAATTCTTGAGAGGATTTCTGTCGCAGTTCTGAACTACCAGTAGCAATTACTTTTACTTTAAACTCATCGTGTAGTAATTTGAGCACAACCGTTGCCTCAGGATAATTTTGAACTTCATCAATCAACACTACCCTATTTTCTTTGGCGATTCTTTCGAGTACTTCCCTGCGAGGAACAAATTTCTCTCTATCAGACAATAAGTCAAAATTGTACTTTGTTGTCCCCAACTCTCGAGCCACCGAATCTATCAGTGTTGTTTTTCCAGAACGACGAGGTCCCCAAATAAACAGTATTTTTGTATCGTCTCCTGCTAGATACACGTCAATATCTCGCTTGATTGCTCGTTGTAGCTGCAACATATAGATTCATATTAATGCTAATTTGTAGTTTGTCAAGCTACAATTTAGTATTAAAATGACAAAACACCCCACTTCCATCTTCGCCATCGTCCTGCGCGGTGACCAAACTGGTCGAACCATCGGCTTTCCCACGCTGAACCTCGATGTCACTCTGTGGCCCAGGGGTGGTAATTAGATTTTGCGTCGCTGCCAGAACTCAAGCGGCAACTGAAAACAGATGTGGCAAAAGTACACAGTCTCAAACAAAATTGAGTTGCAATTTTTTACCCATTGCAGATGCAATAGAGAGCAATGTGTCAATGGTAGGGTTGTAGCTGCCAGATTCAATTTTCGTAATTGTTGTTCTTGGCATTGCTGCCCTTGAGGACTTCGCCTAACCACGCTACACTACCACTCTCGTGTCAAAAAAACTCCCACTCCCTCTTGGCTCGCTACTCATCATTGTGGCGGCCACGCTCTGGGCGCTTGATGGCTTGCTAAGAAGAAGT
>JAQBYG010000040.1 GCA_027620445.1 bacterium | reverse complement strand
ACTTGGCAATTTGATAATCAGTCTGAATGCTACGAATTGCCAGACGGCACAAAGCTTGGCAGGATTACTTTGTTTATAAACCCAGGCTACATGCCAGAGATAGCCCTCTCCTCCGCCGGCGACGTCACCATTGCCAACCAATCCCTGAACTACACCGTCACCGTAGTCGGCAGTTCCAACCCCATCACTCGCATTGCAATCCTCGCCGAAGCCGTCATAGGCAAACTGCAAGCTGGCCTCATCACCACCCAAGATCTGGTTGTGACCAAGTCGGCAACAATCGCAGATCTCTCAGTCACCTCTCTCAAAGTAGGGGGACAATCGCTGCAGGCGTACGTCGAACAAATCGTCGCAGCCGCGCTGCAAAACAGCCCACAAACTGTCCCTGCTGAGACTCTGGTCAGTCCCGTAGCTCAGATCGAAACCCTCACGGCACAAACAGCAACGGTGTCTGGCAGCACAACTACCCAATCTCTGACCGTTTCCGGCCCAACCAGGCTCGGCTCGCTCTTGGCAGACAACGCAACTGTGGCAGGAACGATCACTGCCCAGAGAGTCGAAACAACCTCAGCCAGAATCGCCGCCCTCGAGGCAGGTATGGCCCAGCTCGAGTCGGTCCGCGCCCAGACGGCCGAGATCGTCGATGCTACTATTTCTGGCACGCTCTACGCCAATAATATCTATGGTTTTGAGGAAAAACTCGCGACAAGCCTCAAGGAACCAACCCTGCTCGAGACACTCATTGGGCAACAAACAGCAACACCTGGCACAGCTACCGAGATTGCAGCGGCTGAGCTCGCTGGCTTCCAGGCCACACCTTCTGCCGCGCTACAAGCAACACTGGCAGAGCTGCAACTAAGCGAAGGTGACGTAGTACTCTCGAGTGCGGCTCTGTTTGTCGACCAATACTTCTCCGTCAATGGCACCGGCTACATTGCAGACTCCCTCGGTATTGGTAACAAGCTGTATGTCGGCGACGGGCTCGAGTTCTCGGATGGCATGATAGCTTACAACCCAACCGGAGTTGAGCGACCAACCCTCTACGTGCAGCCTGCTGGCAACGGCTCGATCTCCCTCTTGGCTGGTCTCATGATCCTGAGCGACGACGGCACAGTAGCAATCAATGGCAACCTGAACGTAGCTGGCACTGTCGAGGCAGACACGCTCCTGACCAACCTCCTGCAACCAGCTGACTTCGGCAATCCGTTCCAGGTGCAGGTGGCTGGCATCTCGACAGAATCAGGCCAGGTCACAGAGTCGCGCTTTGAGATCATCAATGAGCTTGGCACACCCGTCGCCACCATCTCTGCTCAGGGTAAGGCCAACTTCGCCGGCGGCATTGGCGTTGGCAGCGATACTCAGTTGGCAACCGAGAGTGGCACACTCAACACCGACAAAACTTCTGGCAAAGCAACTATCGCGGCTGGCACGAGTGAGCTTGTTATCAACTCCACCGCTCTGAGCGAAGACAGCCTGGTCTACGTCACCCCGGTCGGCAGTACGGGCAACAAGGTACTGTATGTCAAAAGCCAGCAGGCAGGCCAATTTATCGTCGGCTTCGACACTGCAGTTATAACCAACGTGCCGTTCAACTGGTGGGTGGTTAACTAAATAAAGCATTGACATTGTATATACATTGCGATACAATTGTTTGGTGAAATATGTCGAATGGAGTGCAGAGAAAAACACTTTATTAGTACAAAATCGTCAGGTGAGCTTCGAAAAAATTTCTAAGAAAGAATGTAATATGAAAATACAGCTCGACAACAATGAAAAAGAAATACTACAAGACTTTGATAATGAAGTGCTACAACCTATTTCCAACATGAAGTTACAAAATAAACGCTATGCAAGTTATGCTAAGGCAACTCTCGCAAAGAAAAAAAGTATTAGTTTGAGAATTTCAGAACTAGAGCTCAACAAACTAAAAGCTCGAGCACTTGAGGTAGGACTTCCCTATCAAACCTTACTCTCTACGCTCATCCATCAATTTACCAATAGAAAAATTGCCCTCAAATTGTAATGTTGTTAGGACCAATCTGGTGGGTGGTGAATTAACAGAAGCAGCTATGTTTGTCGGGAATATTGTCGGGCATTTGTCGGGAATATGATACACTAGCTGTATGTACGTTCCGAATTTTTCGATCAGTCCAAAACTCAATAACTTGGTCTCCCAGATAGAGGCAGTGAGAGAAAGAGTAGATTCTGCTCCAATTTTGCCAGAGCTAGAAATTGCCTTGCGCCATAGAGCGGCAGTTGAGTCAGCTCACAGCTCCACGAGCATCGAAGGCAATCCGCTCAGCAAACACCAAGTACAACAAGCTATCGCTGGAAAATTGAATCATTGGGAGCGATCTGTGATTGAAGTTACCAACTACAAAAAGGCTTGGGACTGGGTAGTGAATGCAGCAAAACAAAATGAACCAATCGAGCTTGAACAAACCTTACTGCTCCACAGTATCGTCATGAAAGATTTGCTACCAAAAACTAAGGTTGGACATCTACGCCCTGGAGCAGTATATATTGTCGACGTCATAGGTGCTGATGAACAGGTAAGGTACACAGGACCAGATGCCAATCAAGTACAACCACTCCTAAACGATCTTTTTTCATGGGTGCAGCAAAACCCACTTGGACTTCATCCAGTATTATTAGCAGGAATTTTTCACTATGAGTTTGTTTCCATTCATCCATTCAGCGATGGAAACGGTCGAGTAACAAGACTGCTCGTTAAGTTATTGCTTGAAAGCGTTGGCTATGACTTTCGAGGCAGCTTGGTTCTCGATACATATTATTGGCAAAACCAGGGTCAGTATTATCAAATGCTCAATCAAGCAGAAAACTATCCCGATCAACGAGTGGCCAACCTTGATCCGTGGCTAGAGTATTTTGTCACTGGATTTTATGAGGTAGCCAAAGAGCTGAGTCAACACATTGATATACTTAAACACCTTCGACCAAGTAAGATTGGCATTCGATTGAATCCAGAAGAAATTCGAGTGCTTGATTATCTTCAGCAGTTCGGGCAAGCAAAAATCCAAGATGTGAAGGAAATTCTGGAGCTACCAGAGAGAACGGCTCAACGAAGATTGAAGGGATTGCTAGAGTATGGATTGATCAAGCGGCTAGGTGAAGGCAAAAAGATTACATATGTCTTAAGAAATTTTTAGGTGTAGTGTCTGCTTTACAAAAAATAGCCAAAGTTGTATAGTGGTACTATGCAAAAAAGGCAAATTTGGTCAAAACTAGCAAAAGAAATAGCCACAAAAGAAATTGTTGTACTTACCGGACCGCGCCAGGTTGGAAAAACCACCACTCTCCTCTGGTTATTGGAACAGATCAAGGATACAAATAAAATATATCTTGACTTAGAAAACCTAGCAGATAGAGAACTGTTTGAAGTAAAAAACTACAACACCCTCATACAAGAACTGCAAAATCGCGGACTAACCACTGAGCGAAAAATGTATGTCGCGCTCGATGAAATCCAGCTCTTGCCAAACCTACCGAGTATTACCAAGTACCTTTTTGATCACTACAATATTAAGTTTTTTCTCTCAGGATCAAGCTCATACTATATAAAAAACAGATTTACAGAATCGATGGCTGGCAGAAAAATTGTGTATGAGATGTTTCCGCTTTCGTTCCAAGAGTTTTTGGATTTTAAAGAAGTGTCGTATGCGTTGCCAAAAAATACCCCATGGCTTGAAAAATTTTCTGATCAAACATACCAAAAACTGCGCGTGCAATACGAGGAATTTATCGAATTTGGTGGATTGCCGCAGGTTGTACTCACCACTGATACAAGCAGAAAACGACGACTGCTCGAAGAAATTTTTAGTTCATACATCAATATTGATGTCGCAGCTTTGGCAGATTTTAAGTCGACTAAAGATTTGAGAAATGTCATCAAACTCCTAGCCGCTCGCATCGGCAACAAGCTCAATGTTTCAGAAATAGGCAACATTGCGGGACTCAGCAGAATCACCGTAGAAAATTACATTGCGTTTCTAGAACAGACATACCTGATTTCTACCGTACCTGCGTATTCAAATTCAGAGGATGTCAAAACACGCCTCCAAAAAAAGATCTACTTTGTAGACACGGGAATTGCCAACAGTAATGCCGACCTGTCTAGTGGTAGTAAATTTGAAAATACTATTCGACACCAATTACAGTTCCTGGGGAAATTGCAGTATTTTTCCAATAGGAATGGGGAAATTGACTTTATTCTAGATGATGGTGCAAAAAAAATAGCACTTGAGGTTAAGGAGACTCCAACAAAAACTGACTACACGACACTAACAAAGCGGGCGGCAAAGCTCCGGATACCTACTATTAGTGTCATTGGGAGACAACCCGCAGCAAATTTTACGAATTTCTTGTGGGGTGGATTAGTTGGATAATCACTACCGCGCGCAGACGTAGTACACACCAGCACCGCTTCCACCACACTTATCTTGGGAAGTTCCAATATCGGGATCGGCTGTGTTAATCAACTCAACACCCATTATGTAGCCATCGGTGCCAGAAACATTTTCATAAGTTAGATATTCCGGAACAGCAGAAGAATAAGTACCGTCTGTAAAACCTGTAACTGGTAAGACGTTAGAGTCATCCCCTGTTGCAGTAGGGTATGCCTGATTATCGTTGTAGTACAACCGCAACGCCGCCTGAAAATCCTTGAGGTCCGCTTTCTTTCGCGCATCAGCCGCCCGACCACGGATACCAACCAGGTTAGGAAGCAAAATCGCAGTCAAAACCGCAATGATCGAGATAACTACCAGCAACTCGATTAGTGTAAATGCTTTTGAATTTTTCATATATCTACTCTGCCTCAACAGCATTAATGCTGGCATTCGTGCTAGCCGAAACAAAGTTGCAAAGTACTGGAGGCGTTCCGGCAAGACAAGTTGTGCCTGTATAGCCTGCGTCTGCACCGGATAACTTTGCTGCCTGCTTGTCATTGGTATTTTCCAGACGAGCATATAACTCATATGACACTCCATCACTTTCATAGTAGTAATCGAATGCTGAGTTATCCTTTGGCAATGCACTCATGTACACAACACCATTGTTTGTCCAAGCCTCACCCCAGCCACACGTCGCATTGGCATCGGTGCCACAACCCTGAATCTTGCCCGCAGCACCCACTGGATAACCAATGTTATCGTTGTAAAAGGTCTCGAGTACAATCGCTATGTTCTTGAGGTCAGACTTGCGTTTGGAGTCACGCGACTTGGCCTGACTCGAAGCAAACGAACCCAAACCAATCGTGGCCAAAATACCCAAAATTGCGATCACAACTAAGAGCTCAAGGAGTGTAAAGCCGCTAGAAAAAAATCTTCGTTTTGATGACACTAGTACTATCATATACCTTAATTGACGCAGTTGGCTAGACACGCGCCGTATGAGCCCGGCCCATGATTATCTTGGTTGCCCATAGGATCACCTTCGCAAATTGTTGGTGTTGCCGTTATATCTGTACAGGTCTGTGTACTCAAGGCGCAACACCAGTGTATCACTTCCTCTGTTGGGTCTTCTTCTGCGGGTTCTTCTACAGCAATTTCCTCTGATTGTGCATCATATAGGGAAACCGCAGCCCCCTGCGCGATACCGTAGTCATACACGATGCCGTCCACCCCAAATCCGCAACCATACACCCCACCACAATTGATTGCTTGGCTAGCATCACTATTATCTCGCTCTAGGTTAGTGTGAACTCTATAGCCCATCACTGGACAGGCTACATCGTCACCAGTGAGTACAGAGTAGGCATACGGGTCCAACGTTTCCGGATCGCACGGTACCTGGTTTATATACTCATCGAGAATTGTGCTGCCAGCCCCACCACAATACAACTCGAGAACATTTATGGGTGGATAACAAGAGTTATCATTGTAGTAGTCCTCAAAAACGATTTTAAGTTTATTCAAATCGCTAATCCGCTTGCCATCTCTGCCCCGTGCCATGTTTGGCGCCATATAAAAATACCCCACCACCAACAGCAAGCCGAGAATTGCAACGATTATAAGTACTTCGATGAGTGAAAAACCAGTTCTCATTATGGCATCAGTGTATCACTTTTTGCCCCTAATCTACCTGTTTACAAGAGTAGTAAATCTTGCTTAAATGGGGCTCTGAAAGATTTCCTCATGCAAAAAACAAGCTTCATCTCTCAGTTGTCTGTT
>JAQBYG010000039.1 GCA_027620445.1 bacterium | reverse complement strand
GGAGGTCCTGTGGCGCGTGCTCTTACACTAGGAAATGGTACGTTTGTGGTCTGTCTCGACAACCATGGTTTTGTTCGAGATATGTACTATCCGTATGTTGGCCTGGAAAATCAGGTGTTGGGAGAGAAACATCGTATCGGCATCTGGGTTGACGGTCGCTTTTCTTGGTTAGACGATGGTGGTTGGGAGATCACCATTGGTTATAAGCCTGAGACAATGGTTGGGTATCTTGTCTGTAAAAACGAGACACTGCAGACAACGGTTGTCATGGAAGACGCGGTCTACAACGAGACAACTGTTTTTTTGCGTCAGGTAGATATTTACAACCACTCGGAGAGAGTCCGACAGTATCGCATTTTTTTCCACCAAGTGTTCAACATTAGCGAAAGTAAAAAGCGCAATACGGCCTTTTACGACCCGACGCATAACGCGGTTGTGCATTACAAAGGACGACGGGTGTTTATAGTTAATGGTCGTACGGCGGCGGGCACAGCCATCGATGACTACTCGGTTGGTGCATATGCATTTGAAGGAAAAGAAGGCACATATAAAGATGCAGAGGATGGTGTTTTGGGAAAAAATGCAGTTGAGCACGGCTCGGTTGACTCAGTGATCCGTCTGAGCATGAGTTGTGAACCCGACAATAAAGCTCGTTTGTACTACTGGATTTGCGCGGAGGAATCGCTTGATGCTGCGTATGAACTCAACGAGTTGGTGTTACACAAAACACCTGCATCTATGGTGCACTCAACCGAATCTTATTGGCACGCTTGGCTCAAGACGCGTCGTCACGACCTAACCGGACTGAACAAGGATCAGCAACGGTTGTTTGATACATCGCTTTTTATTTTGCGCTGCCATATGGACAATCGCGGTAGCATTATCGCCTCGGCTGACAGCGCCATGATGGAGTACGGCAAAGATGATTACTCCTATATGTGGCCACGTGACGCGGCTTTCATCGTAATGACCATGTGTAAGGCTGGCTATGCGGAGACGACCAAGCCGTTTTTCAAGTTTTGTCAGAGCGTGTTGCACAAAGATGGTTACCTCCATCACCGCTATCGCTCCGATGAGAGTCTTGGTTCGACGTGGCATGCAGCGACTTCACAGCAAGAGTGGCTGAAGGATAAAATTTTGCAGCTGCCCATTCAAGAAGATGAAAGTGCCGGCGTTCTAGTGGCGCTCTGGAAGTACTACGAGGCAACCAAGGATCTTGAGTTTATTGAAGACTTGTACAAACCACTCATCGAAAAGATTGCGACATTCTTGGTGCGATTTCGCAACGACGAAACCTCCCTCCCACTTCCCTCGTACGATCTCTGGGAAGAAAAAATTGGTATCTCTACGTACACTTGTGCCGCAGTCTACGGTGGATTGCAAGCAGCCGCTAAGTTTTCTGAGTTGCTCGACAAACGCAATCACATGCGTGAGTACCGCAAAGCTGCTGAGGAAATAAAGAAGGCGACGATCGATCATTTGTTTAGCAAAAAACAACAGGCGTTTGTTCGATTGGCTAGAGTTGTCGATAACCAGATTGTGCTGGATGAAACTATCGACTCGAGCTCTCTTTTTGGTCTGTGGTACTTTGGCATGCTGGATTTACAAGATCCTTTGCTGCAGAAAACGATCGAGCAAGTGCAGAAACGACTGATAAATCCAGCGAAGATTGGTGGCATTATTCGGTACGAGCGCGACAACTACTTTAAGGCAAAAGATCTTTCCAATCCGTGGATTATCACCACTCTTTGGGAGTTGCAGCGGACGATGCTCCATCCAGACACCCAGTTGGCAGACCTTGAGGCACTTCTGCCTGGTTTGGATTGGGTGGTAGATCGTCGATACAACTCTGGGATTCTGGCGGAGCAGTTTGATCCGTACGAGGGTGATTCGCTCTCGGCAACACCACTAGTCTGGAGTCATGCTGTGTTTATCGAAACCGTGCTGGTATACCTTGAGCGCAAGCTCGAGCTGCAAAACCCAGCTGACCCAAGCCTGATTCATGAGTTATAACTAGGTGCTGAAGGAGTTTATATGTCATACGTGATTGCTGTTGATGGCGGAGGAACCAAAACCAATGTGATTTGCGCAGATAGCACCGGCGCAATCTTGGGGACAGGATTATCCGGTCCGACCAATCTTACAAGTACTTCGGTTGGCGCTGCCAGCTTTAACCTTCATGAGGGAATTCGGCAAGCGACAGAAAATGTTGCTGCCACTGTGCCGATCACGCACGCGGCGATGGGATTGGCTGGTATGGATAGTCAGGATGATTATGTTGTTGCCTTCGGCACGCTCAAGACCGTGCTCGATCAGTTTCACATCCCAAACTTTATTTTGGTAAATGACGCTGTGATCGCGCTGGAAAATGGGAGCGATGCGCCACAAGCGGTAGTCCTGATTTCTGGTACGGGCTCTAACTGTTATGGCAAAAATGCTCAGGGCGAGACAGCCAATGCCGGTGGAGCCGATTACCTATTAGCTGATCAAGGGTCTGGTTACTCTATTGGCAGGCAAGTGTTGCGAGAAGCCGTTAAAAGTTTCGACGGCCGAGCTGAGTACTCCGTACTGCAACAACTAGTTTGTCAACATTTTGCGATAGAGAGCATCGCGGATCTCAAGTCCAAAGTGTACTCCCCTGCGCTTCCGAAAAAAGAGATTGCTGATTTATCCAAGCTCTGCACGCAGGCATCAGCACAAAATGACGCAGTCGCCTTGCGGATTATTGATAAAACGATTACCGATCTAGAAGCCCACATTGACGCGGTCGTCGCGCGATTGCAGTTAGCTGCTGGCGCTTTTGATTGCGTATTGTCTGGTTCTGTCGTTGAGTTGCCAGAGATCAAGGATCCCTTAATTGCTCGATTGCAGAGTAAATATTCACAAATTCGAGTTGTCTTTCCAGAGAAGCCGCCGGTTTACGGTGCGCTCAAGTTAGCGCTGCAAGCTCAGGCTTCTGGCGCAACTTCAAGTTCTTGAAATTGTTTTCTGCGATACAGTACAGCGATGATGGCGTAGACGCCAATGTCTATCCACGTTTCTTCGAGCGACTCATTAACTGGTGCCTGATTGCTCATCATGAGGTGCTTGGCACGTTCTACTTTTTCACTCACTCGCATCGCGATCCCGAGCTCACCATTTGCCAAGATATTACCCTTGCCGTAGTCCTTGTGTTTCCTGAGAAACATTTCAAGCATCTGAGTGCTGACGCCTGCAAAGGCTTCGTCTAAAGTGTCGAGAGTTTTTGTTTTTTTCATGTTAGGAGTATGATACCCGAAAATTATGACTCATGAAATACAGCCTAGACCGGCGATGGATTTTTTGCATAGTTTACATAAGACGCTCATGCTTGTAACTTAGATGCATGACTCAAAAACAACTCAAACCTCTTTTGACCGAACTCATCGGTACATTCCTGCTTACCGCAGTTATACTTTTTTCTATCAATAACCCACTTTTCCCGATTGCTACTCCAGTGCTGGCGGCGGTGATGCTTGGTACTTTTGTTTACACTTGTGGGTGGATATCCGGAGCGCACATTAATCCTGCTATAACTATTGGACTCGCAAGTATTGGCAAAATAGCAAGACCGCTCATGATCCAGTATATTGCCGCGCAAATGCTTGGTGCCCTGCTGGCGAAGTTTTTTCTCAGCCTGTTTGTTGTCAAAGCTACTCCGATGCTCATTCAGAGTAGCGCGACGATTGGTTTTGCAGAAGCATTGGGTGCGGCAGTGTTCGCATTTGGAGTTGCCGCCGTGGTATTTGCCAAAACGCCAAAGAGTTTTTCTGGGGTTGTGGTCGGTTCATCTTTGTTCATCGGTATTAGTTTGGCTGCCATCGCTTCGCTTGGTGTGCTAAACCCCGCTGTTGCAATTGGGCTTGGCGCTCACTCAATCCCTTATATTCTTGGACCGATTATTGGTTCTGTTCTGGGATTTAATCTATACAAATATCTGTCTTCGTGAGGTTGGGCTAAGTCCTCACTTAAAAACAGTAACTCATAAATTCTTCAACATTCCTATTTCTCTTTCAATAAAACCAAACTTGCCGTACAACTTTCGCGCTGGGTGATTGGGTTCAAATACCTGCACCCACATACTGTCGCACCCCGATTTTTTGAAGTACTCCTCCATCATCTCGAGCATGGTCGTACCAATACCCTTTTCTCTATATGCCTCAGTAATATACAAGTCCAGCACTTCTCCCAACTTGTGTGGTCCTATTTCTAAGCGGTTGAGCTCTGTTTGTTTCCAAATGGCACCAGAAATGAAGCCAATCGTTTTTGCTTCGTCTACTGCAAGCCAAATTTTCCCCTGATGTTTTGCCACATTTTCTAACATGGAGCGGACAGAAAGCTCAGCGTATCCTGACAAACCCTGCACCCTCTGGATGGGGTCAATTTTTTTGGAGTACTGAGAGAATTCTTTCACCAATTCCAGTAAGGTCTCTGAGTCGGCAATTGTATATTCTCGATAGGTAATGTTCATCATGGCATTTTACCATCGGAATGTATCGAAATCTTACTGAGGTACAATACTTCAAAGATCATGATCAAAAGAAAATCCGGAAAAACCGTTTATAAAAATCCTTGGATGGAGGTCAGAGAAGATCAAGTTATTTTTCAGAATGGACATGAGGGCATATACGGGGTTGTACACAAAGATCACTTTGCACTGATTATTCCCTTTGATGGAGAGAAATTTCATTTGGTTAAGCAGTATAGATATGCTCCTCAGACCTACTCTATTGAGTTTCCACAAGGAAAACACGAGGACGCAGATAATTCTGATCACCAGAAGTTAGCGCAGGCGGAGTTGGCGGAAGAATTGGGTTTTACGTCTGATGCAATGCAAAAAATCGGTTTTATGCTGGAAGCTCCTGGCTACAGCGATCAAGGTTTTCACATCTACTTGGCAACAAATCTCAAGTCTGGAGAAAAGAAATTTGATAAAACAGAAGCGGGTTTAGAGCATATTCAAATGACAAAAGATGAGTTGGAAAAGGCTATTACAGATGGAAGCATTGTTGACGCACCGACAATTGCCGCTTATGGATTATTGAAGCTTAAAAATGTAGTTTGATGTTGATATATCTAATTTCCCTTGGATTTACAAAATAATGCTTGCGTATTCCTCTGGCGAAAAGAAATAAAGAATACCCTAGTCGGCTAGGCTGGAATATGTGCTCTTCTTACTGGAGCGGAGAACTAATGATTTGTTTCGTATTAGTTTCTGTGTTTAAGATATAGAAAGAAGTTTGTTCAGGATTATCATAGGGTTTATCCGCAACTATGACTCGATGATCATCTATCCAAGTCACGCAGTTACTATATTGCTTGCCAGTATCAATCTGCTTTCCATCTTGAATCTTGAAAATATAGTAACCAGTATATCCTGATGTACTAACGCTAAAACAACCATATTTTTCTTGGAAGGAAATTTTTGGTTCACCAATATAGTCAAATGGTGGCATTAAAATAGTGTACGACTTTTCTTCAGTAGTTCTAAAATGACGCAAGGTCAATTCAACTACTACCTTATCCAGCTCAGAATCTTGACGTAATGACTTAACTGTTGCCTCTCCCTCAGAAAGAAAAAAAACATCGCTTGGATAGGTAAATTTATCAATTTCCTTGGTTTCTTGGGAGCTTGGTTTTGGCGTTGCAACGTTTTGTGGTGTATGCTGTTCAGCAATTTCAAGTAGTAGCGGCTTTTGAATCTGGGGGAGTAGCATGGGTTTTTTTGCAATCAAGGTAAAGATAATTAAGAACAATAAACCACTTATAGAAAGAGAAATAATTGCAATGGTTTTCCAACTGATTCGATTCGTTGTGTGAAAATCGACTTGTTTAAGCTGATTGACTGATTCTCCATTTATTGACATATAGATATATATTACTGGAAAGATGAAGCTAACTCAATACTGCCCTCAGCTCATCATTGAATTCCTGAGTGTATTTTCCATTTTCCAGAAGCCAACTTATATCGAGGCAATCTAGAAGCACACTTACAAGCTTTGGATTTTTGCGATCTAGTATTCTCACGACGTCTTCATTTGTATACAGCGCAAATGAAAGTGACCCAAAGCGGTGTGTATCAATAGTCCCGTCGAGATAGTCATTTGCTGCCTGAGAAAATATTGAAATTATTGCGGTAAAGTCTAGTTTATGTTCTATCCCACACGCATGACGATAGAATGCTAGCATTGCTTCTGGGGACCCTAATGTGTCTAGTTTACAACTTTTCAAAGAGTTCGAAAACTTCTATACACTAATAAATACC
>JAQBYG010000038.1 GCA_027620445.1 bacterium | reverse complement strand
TGATCAATGCCACCGGTGTGAATATCGAGCTGCTCGCCCAAGTACTGCATACTCATAGCGCTACACTCAATGTGCCAACCAGGAAAACCGCGCTCACTCCAAGGACTCGGCCAACTCATTTGGCGATCTTCTCCAGGTTTCTCAAACTTCCAGAGGGCAAAATCGGTTGGATTTTTCTTGCCTGCAACGATGCCAATCCGCTCGCCTTCTTTGAGTTCATCAAGGTTTTGTGGATTCAGCTTGCCATAATCGGGCAGCTTGCTCGTGTCAAAATAGATGCCATCATCGTCAATTTTGTAAGTGAAACCCTTAGCCTCTAGTTTTTTGACGAGCGCAATTTGCCCCTCGATATGCTCCGTCGCGCGACAAGTAATATCGGGCCTAAAATTCCCCATCGCGTCCATGCTTTTGAAAAAGTAAGCTTCAAACTCTTTGGCAATATCCCAGACTGATTTGTTGTATTTCTTGGCGCCCTTTTCGAGCTTATCCTCGCCGGTGTCGGCGTCGGAAACAAGGTGACCAACATCGGTAATGTTCTGCACAAACTTTACCTCGTATCCAACATGCCGCAGGGTGCGCACCAGCACATCATCGAGCGTGTATTTGCGCAAATGCCCGAGGTGCGTATAATCGTATACCGTCAAACCGCAAGCGTAGAGCGATACTTTCGGCGGCGCTTGGGGAGTAAAAGTTTCGATAGAACGAGTGAGGGTGTTGTAAAGGCGCATGTGGTTATTCTACAGTAGGGGACAATATGAATCTTGAAGTACCTACCCCGCCCCCTGCGCCTGACTCATCTGCTGACGATCGCGCTGCAGCTTATCTATCATGTTCTCTTTGTTGGAGTTGCCACTAGAAGGACCAACAGGACCTTTTTTGGGAGAAGACGGCACGACAAATGACTTCTTTTTCTGCTCTTCTGCCTGCTTCTTTTGTAGCTCTTCCTCTTCCTGACGCTGCTTGCGCTGCTGTTCTTCTTGAAATTTGCGCTGCGCCACCTGCTGCTGCTCTTGCGTGAGCTGCTCATAGCGGGCGTGGAGTTGTTTTTTCTTTGTCTGTTCTTCAGGAGTATCTGTCTGCGGGTTGATCTGCAACAGTGTGCCAATATCAAAAAACTGTTTGATCTCCTGCCAAATATCCTGTGCCGGACGAAGCACTGTTTCTTCGAGAATGCTGCCAACCTCACGCGGCTGGCGTTGTTGGGCTGGTTGTTGGCCAGTGCCTTTTTGTGCTGGATTTGGCGTCCCGGCAGTTTGGGTTTGTTGTTGGGCAAGCTGTTTTTGCTGGGAGCTTACTTGGGTTGCATTTTCGTCGAGGTGTTCACCAAACTGACCCAGTCCCTGGTTGAATCCCCCACCTGGGCGCGCACGGAGTGCTGGACCCTTGGGACCTCCCATCGTCATGTTGCGTCCTCTGGGATTGTCGTGTGATCGAGCTGGCGGATGGCGAAATCATCAGAGAAAGCATCGGCCACCGACCGCTCTTCTTGTGCTGCAGCTTTCTGCTCAGTTGCTGCCTGGTATTCTGGCGACGTCTGCTTGAGTTCTTCAAACTTTTGGCGTTGCTCGGCAATGCTCTGCTCATCTCGTGAATGCGCTTCTGCCAGCAAGGCTTCTGTATCAATCTGCGGTGGCGCTGCCTCTGCTGGTGTAGCCGCAGCCGGAGCTGCTGCGCCGCCTGCTTTGCGCTGGGCTATTAAGTCCTCAAGAGCTTTGAGCGGATCCTGTTGTTGGTCGTCTGGCATATGCACTCATAGTAGCTCAAGTGAGCTAGTGAGTGCAAGTAACTCTACCCCACAAGCTCCCCCTCTTGCTGTCGCCGCTTGGTTCTTCGCTTCTCAAAAACCTTGCGAACCTGGCGCGCGGCCGAGTTGGTTGCCGAAGTTATCGCTTGATACAGATCGCTGCCACGTGCCTGTACGACCACATTTTTGCCCGGTACTTCGACTTCGTAGGTAACCGTGTTTGCCCCAGGATCGTTGTGTTTTTTGGGAATAGTCTCGAGAAACAGCTTGGCTCCAATAATTTTTTTGCTCAACCGCACAAGCTTGCTCGCCTGCCTGTTGGCAAACGCGCGAATGGCCGGCGTCACGTCCATGTGTTTGGATGAAACTTGGAGCTGCATAGCGTCCTCCTGTTACAAAAACCACCCAGCGAGTGGGTGGCAACTACTACAAAAATTGAGTCAAAGTCATAGGCTTGGGTGTATGGTAGCACAGATTTTTTCAACTATTATTTGACTTCACATTATTTTTAAGTTAAAGTAATGCAATGCAAAATACTGTTTCTATTACAAGTCAGGGACAACTAACGATTCCAAAAGCTGTGCGAAAGTTATTCGGCATACTTGGGAGTACAAAAGCCACAATTCGAGTGGTGGATGATGCAATCATAGTCAAACCAAAAAAAGACTTTTGGTCACTTGAGGGATCGCTTGCATCAGATATAAAACTGACAGACAAACAACTCAAAGAAGTAAGAAAAAAGTTTGAAACGGCGTGGGCACAAGAGTGAAAAGCTACCTCGTAGACACCAATATTTTAGTGCGATTTTTGGTAGGAGATAACAAAAGCCAACAAGAGCAAGCGAGAAAGTGGTTCAAACAAGCTGAATCTGGAGAATGTAAGCTCATTCTCAAACCAATAGTACTGGCAGAAACAAGCTTTGTGTTGCAATCAGTGTATAAAAAAAGCACCGAAGAAGTGGCTACAGCGCTTGATTCTGTTGTCGCACAAAAATGGCTTGTTGTCGAAGAGCGCGCTGTGATAACAAACTTATGGCAATGGTACAAAAAAGGTTTACACTTTGTAGATAGTTATCTATTGACTTGGGCAAAAACGAATTCAGCTGGGATTTTGACGTTTGACAAAGAGCTGACAACAAAAATGAGAAAGTAACTCAATACTGATCATGCGTAGCTAGATCAAAAACTTCTTTTGTCTTGCCTGCTTTGTAATCTGCTAAAGCGTTACGACCATTCTGCTCGGTCTTTTCACTCATTTTATTTACAGGAATTGAGCTGTCTTTTAGGATGGTCTCAGAGGTCTCCTACAACCCCCTCCTACCCTCCAGCGCCCGCTTGAGCGTCACCCCATCAGCATACTCGATGTCTGCGCCAATCGGTAGCCCATGACCGATGCGCGTGATCATCAGCTCACTCGTGTCGACCTGGTTCGACTGTTCCAAAAATTCTTTCATGTACAGCGCTGTTGCTTCGCCTTCCATCGTCGGATTGGTCGCAAATATCAGCTCTTTTACCCCCTCCATTCGCTTGGTAATATCGTGCAAAAATAACTGTTCTGGACCGATGTTGTTGAGCGGCGCAATCGCTCCGTGCAGGACGTGATACAAACCGTTGAATGAGTCTGCGCGCTCAATCGCGACCAAATCGAGCGGCTGTTCTACGACACAGAGAATGCTGCGATCTCTATTGGGATCATCGCATATGCTACAAGGGTCGTGCTCGCTGACCGTGTGACACTGGCTACACAAAACCGTCTCACGCTTGAGGGCCGTCAGGCGATCAGCAAACTCTTGTAGCTTCTGTTCTGGATTGTGCAGCAGGTAAAACACCAAGCGCTGGGCAGACTTCGGCCCGATGCCAGGTAGACGCTCAAACGTTTCGGTGAGTTCTCGTACGGCTCGGGGAAGCTTAAACATATCGCCATACTATAGAATAGAATGTTGAAGTATGCCAGACATGTTGCTCGAACTAATCGCCTACCTGCAGTCCAACCTGCTTGTGTACCTCCCCGCGATTTTTATCGCAAAAATCCTTGGTCTAGTCATCCCGGTCATCCCCGGCGGGCTATTTACCCTCACTGCAATCCCTGTCATCGGGTGGCTCCCCGCTTATTTGATTGATTTATCAGGTAGCTTCGTCGCAGCCAACATCGCCTACAGCATCAGCGCGCGGTACGGCCCGAGTTTTGTCAGAAAATTATTTGGGCAAAAGGTGCTGGACAAGCTTGCAAGCATTCGCCTCAAACCAGAGCGAGAGGTCGAGTCATCGTTTATGTTGCGACTGGCTGGCACAGGCATGCTCTCCGATGCCTTAACTTGGGGCGCACCACTGCTCAGGCTCCCTCGCTGGAAGTTTATACTCGGATACCACTTGGGACACATCGTCACAACCGGGCCACTCTTTTATCTGACTGGCCAGGCGGTGTCGCTCAACCAAGCGACCTACCTGATACCAATTGCGCTCGCGTCTATTACGCTCCTGTTTGTGCTGAAGGGAAGATACTTTGAGTAGCCTGCCAAATAGCCGCCTCAACTTCCTCAAGTGATGCACTCGCATCGATGATCTGCCAGCGACCCGTCGTGTCTTCTTTGGCGAGTTGTAAGTACGCCTCACGAACCTTATCGTGAAACGCTGTCCCCTGCATCTCCATGCGATTGTTATTGCCCGCATCGGCCACTCGCGACAAACCTTCGGTCACAGGAACATCGAGAAGCAAGGTCAGGTTTGGCAAGGTGTTCTTGGTCGAGATATCATTGAGCTGATCAATCAGCTCTTTGCCAAAACCCCGCACCATCCCCTGATACACCACGCTGCTGTCGCGTGAGCGGTCCATGAGCACGACTTTGCCCGCGGCTAGCGACGGCAGAACAATCTCGCGGTAAATCTGGGCGCGCGCAGCCTGAAAAAGCAACACCTCGGTCGTGTACGCCATACCGGCGTTTTTGGCTGACAAGACGACTTCACGAATCTGCTCGCTGACGGTCGTGCCACCCGGCTCGCGCAGTGCAACCACATCCTTACCCATGGCGGTCAATTTGTCGCGCAGGCGAACTATTTGGGTGGTTTTCCCACCGCCTTCACCGCCTTCGAGGGTGATGAGGAGGCCGGGGGTGGTCAAATTATAGCTAATCATATCTACATTTTCTTAATACTTGGTACAGTATAAACCCCTCCCTGACTCAATGTCCCTCGCAGCAGACCGCTAAATACCAAAAAACCTTCATTGACGCCAAACTTCCAATACTTATTTAGAAAATGAGCATATGGTCGCCAGTCTTCTTCGACTAAAGTGCGACCAACTGTATCTCGAAGGAGTCGAAGACACTTCTCCAAGTATTGGTATTTATCAATACATTCTTGATCAGAAAGAGGTCGCCTATCTATGTCATAAGTGTTGTACAGCTCTGGTGGTCTATTGCTCAACACTTTTGTAATTACCTTTTCAAATGCTTCTACCGCTGCCAAAACCCCTCCTGGAATATGCTGCATTATTGACCAAGAGATAGCCGTTATTTCGCTCAGACCGGCATCAACATCATCAGTTAAGTTTTTTCCGACCTCAAGTAATAGCTCGAATGCATTTGAGCCCCCTCCCACTCCATTTGCTTTTCTTGCTGCCTGGACTGGACCGTCTACGCTACCTTCTCCTGCAAGAATTCGTGAAAGAACAAACACTTGCACATCTGCTAACTCTTTGGCAGTCTTCGTATGGCTTCCAGTGCTTATTTCAGGAAATACTTCTCTTATTTCTTGAAGAATTAGAGGCAATAAAAAGTTATCCCTCGCAACGGCATGAATTCTGTCAATTCGTGCCAGTAATGGAGCAGCGAGCTTCATTCTATGTGTTAGTTGTACGAAGTGTTCAACTGGATGTGGCATATTTCCAAGAAGCAACTAAACCACAACATCTTGTGTCAATTCAAGTATTGAAAAACTACATAGAGTATGGATAGAATTAGCGCCCGGTGCTGCCGAGCCCACCGCGATCAGCACTTTTGAATGAAATTTTTTCTGCCAGATCAATCCGAATGGCCGGTTGAATCATCAGCTGTGCGATACGCTCGCCGCGCGCCACCACGACCGTCTCGTCGGTAAAATTGAGCAAAGCAGCTAAGTACTCATCGTTATCTCCGCGATAATCGTGGTCGCCCACCCCAATCCCATTTGCCAAGAGCAGTCCGCGCTTGTGCAAGCTACTCCGAGCAGCGATCAGCGCCCAGTAGCCCTCGGGCAGCTCGAGCGCTATGTTGAGCGGCACGTACCCCACGCTGTGCGGCGCAATCTGCGTCTCGACTCGCGCCACCAAATCCATGGCTGCGGCCCCCGCCGTTTTGTATTCTGGCAGCGGCAAACTGGTGTCAAATCGCTTGATGCCGACGGTCACTGGCTTCATGCGAGGACCTCGTACTCAAAAACCGTGGTTTGGTCAGACAGCATGTGTCGCTCTTTGAGACGAATCGGTGTTGTGATTTCTTCGGAAAAAAGCCGAATTCCCGTGCCAAATAGTACAGGCTCAATAGTAAGGTATATAGTGTTAATAAGCCCAGATTGCATCCATTTTGTGTACACTTGTGACCCGCCGCCGATGGCGACTTGCGTGTATCCTTCGGCCTCGAGCTTCGCCAATAGTTCGGCTGGTGGGAGTTGAGTTGCTTCTACCTGATCGGGAGGGAAGCCTGAGAGCTCTCGTGTGGTGTATACAAATGTCTTTCTCTCTGGAAACGGACGCGTCATTGGCCCAAAAGTATTTCTACCCATAACCACTGCCCTGGCTTCTTTTGTCTTCTGAATAAAAAACTTGGCATCTGCCTTGCTTCTCCAGGAAATCGACTTATGGTTGGTAAATTTGGCTATAAACCCATCTGCTGTCAGGGCGGCTATAAGAAAGACGTGCATGGGGTAAGTGTAGCATGTTAGCCAAACGCACAGTTCTGCTATA
>JAQBYG010000037.1 GCA_027620445.1 bacterium | reverse complement strand
TGATCATATGGGGGTGGTGGGGGAGGTGAATCTTCTTTATTCGCACTTTTCTGTGGTTACGTAACTTAATTTGCACTACTTTCGATTATTCCGATAAAACTAATGCCTGGATTTCTTCTCTTGACAGTTGTGTAACGCCAAGAACTGTTTCCTTGCTCCAAGCCTCAATAAGTGTTTCTGCTGGAGCTGAGTAAGATGTCGGTTGTGCTTGGGCAATCAATGCAGCCTTAATCTCTTGCGGAGAAGTGTGACCACTATTTCTAAGTGCTGCAGCGCGAGCTGAGATGATTGCGGTGGACGTGCTGGAGCCAATCCCGGTGATTTCAAGACTTTCATTATCAACAAAAATATCTGCGCCGTGGGTGTACTGTCCATTTGCATATGGTCGGTCTGTCCAGTGGTTCCACTCACCAACAAACAGGATATTTTCGGGCCATTCATCTGCAAGTACTTTTCTAGCTTCGCGGACATCATCACCATAATTTCCAAGTGCGACCACAAACAACTTGTCTGGAAATGCATCAACGAGCAAGAAGAGCTCTCTCAAATTCTCTACTGCATTCTTTTTGGAGTACGCACCTTCAATGGCAATATTTGGAGTCGGGAGCTCAACGAGTTCTGGCGCATTGGGAATTAGTGGTCCTAACTCGCTCAGTTGGATTTCTCTCCAATCTTCGTCTGATATTGTTATCGCTGGCCATCTCTGCCTGTTTTGATCATTCCAGTTATCAGTTGTCCATTCTGCAGTTACATTTTCCGGATTCGAAATGTTAATCGATAGGTTTGCGTTAGGATCTTCTCGTTTTACACGAAATAAGGGCTTGCCCCCAAAAAAATTACTTCCTCTTTCATAAACTCCTGGGTAATCGATCTCTGCTAATTCTTTTCTCCTTGCTTGGAACTCTGCTTCGTTTTTCATTCCCATTTTCCTTTGTTCTAACTTGCAAGTTAAGGTGCCTAATTGGAAGCTGAGATTGACAATTTTTAGTTCAGGGAACTTTTGTAGTTGATCAATGAGTGGTTGGGCTGAAATTTCGAGTTTGATAGTTGGGTTGCCTAGTTCATCCAGTTGAGTTGGAGATGACGACATTTCGAAAGCTGGTTGGATGGGAATTAGCCGAGCTGGTGCTGCGATGTTATCTCTTTTTAAGATGGCTGCATGGGTATTAGTTACGTCCAACGCATGCGATTTGAACCGCTGGAGTAAAATCCACAGGAGTTCTGGTCGTGGATTTTCGAGTTCGTTGATGTGTTCGAGCACAGCAATCTCACTAGACTTACTCGCAAAAAGCATTTTTATTTTGCTAAGTACATTAGGAACATCTCTGCCAATTAACCGGTGAAGAAGCTGTTTGTCTGACACACTGCCGTCTTGCACGACTGCAGATGGAGAAGTGGCCAATTTTTGCAAAAAATCCAGTCCAAAATCAAGAAATGCCACTTGTGGTGGGAGGCGACGCAAGTACTCTGCGCTGGGATCTCTCGCAGACTCAGATCTTCCCAAAAAAACCGCGGCAAATAGAATTGCTAGCGTTCTAGCAGATAATTGCAAAAACTCTCTTCTATTAAGTTTGGGATTGAAGCGGTCTAATGATGACTCGGTACTGTGCATTGTGTTTCATAGTATAGTCAGGTCATTTTGTAATTGGTAGAATTAGCGTGCTTGTTGCTAGTTCTTTTTAAAAAACAAGGAATACTATGGGTAGTGAAACTGAAACAGTCAGAGAACCAGAGGGAGAGGGCGCCCTTCAAAAATTTCTGACTTTTTTTGACGATCTTTCCCCCAAGACCCACGAGCCAATAGGCGAGAATGAGGAATACCAGTATTCATTTGCAGACCTTATTTTTTTTCTAAGAAAAATTTGTGCCTCTGCTCTAGCAACACAAAACTTTGTCGGGGGTGTTGAAGTTGAGATTGAACTGCCAGAAGGAGAGAAAGCGCATGTGGTTTATGATTTGGATCACGTAGTTTTTGAGATTCCAGACCAAAATCAAAGCATTATTTTTAGGCAAGGAGGAGTGGCAGAGGTTTTTCCAAGAAACAAGATGGATGTTGTTGGCTCTCAAGAAAACCTTGCTAGGTTATTTGACCTACTCTCTGGTGGCGTCAAAGTAACTAAAGCTACTGCTTTGGGAGAAAATAAACAAAAAGAGCCTGGGTCAGAAATGGAGAACGCCGCTGCAGTAGTTGCAGTAGGTCATGAGGGATCACGAGTGGAGAAACAAGGCAGTGGAAGATGGCGGGTAAATAGGAGGCATTTTTTGCAATTGGCAGCAGTGATGACGGGACTCTTTGTCGCAAAACCTCTTTTTGCTTCGGGTCAGCATATAGAGTTAACTGACGATCAAATTTTAAATTTCATTCTAGCGACTCAAGTACCAACCGAAAGAATGCTTGAGCACATGATGTGGCATCGCATGAGTGGTGAAGATCTAGCCGCACACGGCAAGATTCCATATAGGGAGTTTCTTGAGGAGACCGTTGCTATTTGTCGACGGGCATTGTCATCTAAAAAAATCAAGGCTGCTTTGGCCAATGACGGCTCAGTTCTACTTGTATTCAACACAATTTCCACACACCCATCTCGAGTCTCACAATTTCAAACAGAGGAGTCGCCGTCCCCAGTAACGTTTGATATCGTGATTCAGTTTAGTTCGGTGAAGCCAAACGAAACAATGATTCTTGTCTCTATTGATTCGGATGCTGCTCGACAGCTTCGATTTATGGTTTACGGCCCAGAGGTAGTTACTACTACGCCTCCACCATTTGCAAATTGGACCGAGGCATATCGAAGCTTTCATGACAGTCAGATTGATGTCAGTCATATCAAGTCACCCAGAACAGAGGAGTGGCAAGTGAAATATCTCAGTTTTAAACGAAAATGAACCAACTTGAGGAGCTGTCAGTTGCCACAGATGAAGAACATCCTCCCGTCGTAGAAAAAACTGTTGCAGGCATACACTTTTATTTTTTAGATGATTCTGACCACATGTGGTTTGCGGATGATGATGGGGCTTGGCAAGCAGCTCTACGTAGCTTAGTTCAGTACTCACCAGCAAAGCATATCTGTGTCGAGTATGTACTTCCTGATATGGATCAAGTGTTTCTGCGGGCAGCTGGCATGGGAATTCACGAGAGAGATCAGCTCAAGACTTCAAAACGAAGTTATGCGGAGTATGTTCAGTCCTGCGCCCGGATGAGCAACAAGGACATAATTGTTTGTGACCCAGCTCGAGATTGGCGCTGGGCAGGGTTGCTTGTAGGACATACTACAACGCTCTATTCACTACTTGCTATGTTTAGAAAAAAAAGGGGTTCAGAAAATGATAAAAGAGGTGGAGATGGATCGGATACAGACGAAGCGGGGATTACCAGAAGACAGTTTTTGTTTCGAATGGTGAGATATGCCATGCTTGGAGCGCTTGCTATATCCGCGCTGTCTCAGGTTACAGAGCAAGCGTTATCTTTATCTGCAAAAACGAGAGTGACGCTTCCTGCTAACTTTCAGGACCTGCGGAGAATGGTTATTGCCTTCAACTTGCTTCAGCTAAAAAATTACTATGGTATTACCGAGTATGCATTGACATACCCACCAGTGCATCGTGAAGGAATATTTAGATGGTTAAAAATTTTAGATGGTGTGATTGATCAAACTCCTCAGAAACCAGGAAGTATGGACAGCTTATTTGCGGTGAGGCGGTGGCAGTATGATGAACCGACCAGGCGTTGGCGAAGGCAGCTGATTAGTTTTTAGGTCCCAGCTAATTGCCGATATTTGAACAGGACAGGGTTAATAGGACTATGCCAGAACATGAAGATAGGATTCTTGAAAAAAGACAGGTAGCTCTTATTCTCTCAAAGAAGAAAATGGCAGCTGAGATGGCGGTTATTTTGGAGAGTGACGTCCGTCTTAAAACAGAGTTAAACAATGCATTGCATGGTAGTGGTGAGCGAGAGGGATTGGGATATAGGCAACTGATCTATTGGTATTTTTTTGAGAGTGAGCGAAACATTTCCGAGGTAGTAATCGGGCTTTTTATTGCGGCATATTTGAAAACATCTTTGGTTAGACCTGAGGAGAGAATTCTATTTGAAGAAGTATTATCTCTTTTTGCTCAGCTTGGCGAGGTACCAAGCAACGTACTTGATGACTTCATGAGCTTCGTGGAGGAAAGAATTGATTTGTTTGAAGGGGCTCTGCATTATCTTATCAATGATTATGACTTGCTTGATAAGTTGTCTCCAGCAGAATTTAGACGACGCCGGCAACAAAACAGAGTCAGACATCTTCAGAGATGGATAGAAGAGAACCCTGATGAGGTAGCTCGCTTAAATCGTGATCGAATGGTGGGGAGAGAAGAGCAACAGAAGTGGTCACCCCAGATGAGAAGAATCTTGCAGGGCTACTTTGATGCGGGGTACAGTTACGTGGAAGCGGTTGCTGCCCTCCAAGAGCACCATGGTATTACAACTACTATACGAGCAATGACTCAGATGATCTACAAGTACCCAGATCTTGTGTATAGAAAGCCGGAATTAGATCGAGCCAAGAGAGACGAATTTGATGCACAAGTTTTGCGTGTGTTTCATGAAAGTTCTAAGAACAGATCTTTGGTGTATGCGCACTTTGCGCTGCAGGGTTACAAAAGACGGACTGTCAAGGCTGCGCTGCAGCGGTTGGCTGTCTAACACAAGACTTGTTCAACTATTTAACTCAGGCTTCGTCCGCAATGGCGACAAAAATTTGCGCCGCTTCGATTGCCTTCTCCGCATCCAGAACAAGTTGGTCCACTTTCTATAGCTGCTTGTTGTTCTACCATAGCATCTTGAGCGTCTAGCTGGGCGTCTAAGTTCAAGCCAAATTCAACCATCTCGTGCAGCTTGCCACCTGGTTCCCATGTTGTGGGTGGTCGACTAGCAACTCCACAATACTCACAAACACCCCCCCCAGGTGGGAGTGGAGCGCTGCACTTTGAGCAATTGCCAAATGTTTTTTGTTCTGACGCTTTTGGTTGTTCTCCCATTTCTACCTTTCAATCAGCTATACTTCTCAAAGTATACATTATTTTTCTTGAGCATGCACGAAATAAAATCTGATATACAAAAGGCCTTGGAAGTAGGCGAAAGAGTTATTGGCCTTGAGAAAAGTAGAGCTGCAGAAGGAAACAAGCCTTGGGCGGTGTACGGAAGCGGTCTTAACGAGTTTGCTAGAACATTCAGAGGACTTCCTCATGGAGATATCAAAGAGATAATGGGTGATAGACCGAACGCACATATCCTGGAAGTTATGGGAGATGGGCAAGTTTGCAGAGAACTTGATGATGTTTCTGGTGGGGTGGCACTCACAGCAGCAGATTCTAGAGGTGAATCACAGAAGAGTTTTGATGAAAAGTACGGATTAGGGTTAGTTTCTGGCAACATTATTTCTTCTATGACTTGGAGTAAAGCCAGAAAATACATGAGGGAACACGGAATACCTGGTTTTGATCTTGCTGTTGCGAGACCTGTAGGAGGTTTAGATCTCGAGAATAGCCTCAATTCTCCCAAGATTTTGCAACTCCTAATGCAAAGAATGTGGACGTTGTTACGACCCAATGGAATACTTCTTTTTCAGTACTCATTGAAGAACTCGTTTGACCCAAGAAAATATATTGTGACGCTCAGGAAACATGGGTTTACAGTTTTTGATAATGGCAGGGCCCTGCAGATAACAAAGGACTCGCGGAGCGGAGAAAGATTGCCTTATTATGAAGACGAAGAGGCTCTTGCAGTTGCAATCCCTGACGAAACGACTAGAGAGCGCACTGTTGCTAACGAGATTGGTGTTGATGCTTCTCAGTCGACGTATGGCGAGAAGGTGGTATTTTCTGGCTTAGTTAAGCCGACTTTTGATGGTTTTGGGAAAGATTTCTTTGTAACAATTGATGGAGCTGTGTCTCACAACCTCAGTTCTTATGGGTTTTCTAAACTTCCAGAAATTAAAATAACAGCAAAGTCAGGCGAGGATGTAATTGGTGATCTCGTGTTGTATTTTGAGCAGAGCACACCTCAGATCAGAAATGCATTGGGGTTACCGGACTCAGCACCAGAAACCGTGTTAATCAATGGCTTCGTTCAATCTGTCAAAAAGAGTCGAGGACTGGGAACTTGGCTTATGGATTTTGGAGAAAGAAATATACAGTCAATTATTACTGCTCTAGCAAATTATGGCATTGTCCCTCCAGAAACGAGAATTGTGAGAGTTTATGTAGATGTAGCGAGCGACGATGATAAAAATTGGACAGCGAGATATTTAAAAAAACGACAAGGCGAGAATTCTGAGAACCCCCTTACCACAGTAACAGACAAGATTTTTACAAGAGATTTCCGTGCTAAATCAACAATTAGCCATAAGCAGACTGAGCGATTACAGATGGAGGCAGAGGAAAAAACCAGAAGCTTAAAGAGACGTATCGTCACTACTCGTGGTTTAGCAAGCGAGAGAGATTTAGAAATGATTCCTCTTCCCAACTTTCATCCAGATACAGGTGAACGTATAGCGGGTTTATTATCTGAGCAGCTCGCTGTCGTGTTAGCAGAGTCATAGAACAAATGTAGATGGTAGTAGTTCTTAACAAGCTCGATGTTAGTTTGTTATTCGCTTTCATTTTCAAAGATAGTTGTGAGAGTATCAATTTATAGTGAATTTAACCTCCTCAAATCAAAATTCCAATCGCACAACGCTTGCGCTAGAATGCAGGCATGCTCACATCGTGGTTGTTGAGTGTTCAGACAGATCAGAAAAAAAATAGTAGATAATCAAGAAATAGTAATAATCTGAGTACAGAGACAGGTCAGTCACAGTTTTACGAAGTCACTTTTCGCCCCAGCCAAGATGTAAGAAATGAATTTGCGCTGCTATATCAGTTTGGCCTGAGGAATAGGCGACTGGACCCTAATGTCCACAGGCTGATTACTTGTCCACCACAAGGAGGTCTTACTGAGAATTTGCAAGAGGGGATAATCCCTGTTTTTCCAGCGGTTTCTAAGACCAGTGAAGGGAGATTTATATCTGTATCTGCTGAGCATGATGGTGTGCTTGCTGTTTTGAGAGATCGTGTTATTTCTGAGGCAAAGGAGAAAACAGGTATCCCAGATATTTTACAAGTAGTTATGGATGCAGCTGCAGATTGGCGGGAAACAGCTTATTCCAGTAGCTCTCAGGTCTTCAATCAGACAAATGAAGACGTTATTCCACTCTCAAAATTTATGCATGGAGGCAAGTGCGCAGAGAGTTTTCTTGTAACGCTTTTTCTTTTGGATTCGCTTATCAATGCAAGAATACTCAGTGGTAGTATGACATACGATACCCACAAAGCAGTGGGATATAGAAGGCTGTCTCACATTTGGGCAATTTTTGTTTCTGAATCTGGACACAGATATGTTTTGGATGCTGTTCAGCAGCGCAGTCCT
>JAQBYG010000036.1 GCA_027620445.1 bacterium | reverse complement strand
TTCAATAATTAACCTTGCAAATCTTCCACGTCTTGGATAAAATACAAGGATGATAACAAGAAAAGCACTATTTTCCGTGCAAGAAGCGCTGCAGCGCCAAGCTGCTGTTGCCTTAATCGGCCCTCGTCAGGTAGGAAAGACAACCCTAGCTCACGCCATCGCTGAAACAGTACCGTCTTTGTATCTTGATCTGGAATCTTCGGAAGATCGGAACAAGCTGGTCGAACCAGCCTTGTTCTTACGTCTCTACGAAGACCGGTTGGTAATTCTAGATGAGATTCATCGTGTGCCAGAACTCTTTCAAAATTTACGTGGACTGATCGATGAGGGACGACGCAAGGGGCGTCGAACGGGAAGATTCCTCATTCTTGGCTCAGCTTCAGTGGACTTGCTTAGACAATCTGGCGAAAGTCTGGCTGGGCGTATTAGCTATATAGATATGGGACCACTTGATATTCGGGAAATTGCAAACAACCAAGAAGCACGGGACAATCTCTGGTTGCGCGGCGGCTTTCCTGATAGTTACCTTGCTGACAATCAACAAAGCCTTACTTGGCGCAGAGATTTTATTAGAACATATCTCGAGCGGGAGATCCCTCAGTTTGGCCCACGTATTCCAGCCCAAACTTTGGAGAGACTCTGGACAATGTTGGCCCATACCCAGGGTGGCTTATTGAATGCATCTAAGTTGGCAACATCCCTCTCTATTAGCGGCCAAACTGTAGCCCGTTACATCGATCTATTGACCGATTTGCTTTTGGTTCGACGTTTGGAGCCGTTTCATGCCAACATCCAGAAGCGACTGGTCAAGTCGCCCAAAGTCTATGTGCGCGACAGTGGCTTAGTTCATGCCTTGCTGGGCATCCCCAATCACAATATCCTGGCCGGTCATCCTGTTGTCGGGACGAGTTGGGAAGGCTTTGTGATCGAAACACTGATCGCAGCTGCACCACAAGGAACCAAATCCCATTTCTATCGGACAACAGCCGGAGCAGAAATTGACCTGCTTCTGGAACTGCCCGACGGCAAATTGTGTGGTATCGAAATAAAACGAAGTCTTGCTCCCAAGTTAGAAAAAGGCTTTCATCATGCCCGAACTGACTTGCATTTGACCCGCTCTTTTGTGGTCTATTCAGGCCAGGATCGCTATCCCCTGGCAGAAGATGTGGAAGCAATCAGTGTGCTTGGGATGGCGCAATTGCTGTCTTCACCATCGTAAACCTGCGGAACGTCGGTACTTTTGTTGGAAAAGAAACAGTTGTAAAACCTGCGACAGCAAATGCTTTCTCGAGATCAGCCAATGTGTGTTTGTAAATCGTAATGCCGAGCCAAAGCTTGGCTAACCACAGTCGCCACACATCGAGTACTGCCACCTCCCACTTGTTCGAACTTGCTGGTTCGCGGATAGTGATAAACCCTGTGTCTCTGAGCAAGTTGTGCCAAATTTGCAACAACTTGGCGAGCTGCTTGGGCGAGAAAAACTCGAGAAAACCATCAGTCTCTATCCAATCTAGAGACGAAGGCTTGAGCCAACTGCTTAATTCGAGTGCATACATCTGGCGGACCTGAATGTTGTACTCGCTAAATTCTTGCTCCACAACTTGCTTTGCCGCAGCGATTTGCTCTGTACCAAGATCAATGATACAGATCTTCGCTTTTGGATTTTTATCTAGTACAAACTCGATAAACGTACGAGCCGTTGCAGCATTCCCTACCCCGCAGAGCAAACAAGAAAAATCAGGTGCCGAAAACGGTGACTTTCGCTTGAACAACTTGAGATCAGCCAATCCCAAAGCGTAATTCTCGCGCAGGAATCGCTGAAATACTGGCTGACCAATGACCAACCCCCATCGAAAGTAGTAACTCATTGGAAGCAGTATAACAAATCATACTGCGCATCTACATTTGACAACCATAAAGTATAACGTTACACTTCATGGTTATGAATGACATCTTGAGCTCACTCGAAAATAAAAAACAGCAATTAGAGCGCCACCTTCCGCTCTCTCCTGATTTGCTTGAGAACCTACATGACTGGTTCAAAATTGAGCTAACCTTTACCTCAAATGCCATAGAGGGCAACACGCTCTCTAGAGCAGAAACTGCTCTCGTGGTAGAAAAAGGCATCACAGTAGACGGCAAAACAATCGTGGAACACCTGGAGGCGATCAATCACGCACAAGCTTTTGAGTGGGTAGTACAACACATACATACTCCAAAAAATCAGATAACACTACAGTTGCTACTAGAACTACATCAGCTGATTCTCCAAAAAATTAACGATACTCAAGCTGGCAGGTTTCGCACGGTGCCGGTGAGAATTGCAGGATCGAGCGTGATCTTGCCAAATCCCTCAAAAGTCCCAGTTTTGATGGAGCAATTTATCGATTGGTTACAAACAAGCGAAGACCATCCTGTCAAGCTAGCGGCCGAGGCACACTACAGATTAGTGAGCATCCATCCCTTTGTAGATGGCAATGGAAGAACTGCGCGACTCTTGATGAACCTCCTCCTTATGCAGGCAAAGTTTCCTCCGGCAATTATTCGCAAAGAAGATCGCCGCAGCTACATTGCGAGTATCGAAAAAGGGCAACTAGGTGGCTCGCTCAACGATTACTACGCACTGCAGTACTCTGCCGTCGACCGATCTCTAGACATGTATCTCGATTCCCTAGAGGAAAAAGAACAAAAATCATCGCTGCAGCAGCAGGAGCTGCTCAAAATTGGTCAGTTAGCAAAGCTAACCGGTGAAACAACACCGACGCTCAGACACTGGACAAATGAAGGATTGCTCAAAGTAGCAGAACTCAGCAAGGGAGGATATCAACTCTACACTCAGGATCAAATTGACATTGTCAAAACAATTAGAACACTGCAGGAGAGCGAACGGCTAACTCTGGCAGAGATACGCCTGCGACTCGGTTAATCTTCCGCAATCTGCTCTCCAACTTCATCCTCTACTATTTGCTTGACAGCCAACTGATTGGTACTTGGATCAACCCAAATGAGCGATTGGTGAGTTGCTAGCACTTGCGAGAGCGCCTCGAGTGACGCTCGGCTGTAGGGCATCGTTGCCGGGTTTTGTTGCATCTGTTCCCTCCTTTTTACTTTTCTACTCACTTACAAAAAACCTCCCTTGTGTGGGAGGTGTGTGTAAGAACTTGTCTGTTTTGTTCTGCTACACACACCCGCGCCACTTTTGTGGATTGCGGTGTGAGCTAGTAAGAAGAAAACAGCAAGTTACCATACGCGGACTTTACTGCAGCTGCCTAAAATCTGCAATGCACAAGCAATGTGTAACGAACGAAATGCGAAAGAAACTACCCTGTGATATACTATCGCCTGTCATCTTAAGACAGCGTGCAAAAAAATAAGTCGCGCCGAGGATTGAATTCCCCCGGCGTGCAGATAGATGAAAGAACTGTATGCCAAACCAAGCTAATGCCGCAGCCATCGAGTTGCTCAAGGAAAAACTAGCCCAAGCTAAGTCGTTTGCGATCGTCGAGTATTCTGGTACGACTGGCAACGACCAAGTAGAGCTTCGCCGCGTCCTCGCCGAGGTTGGCGCAGAGTTCCGTGTCGCTAAAAATACTCTCATGCGCCAAGTTGCTGGCAAAGATGAGATGAATGCTTCGTTTGAAGGTCAAAATGCTTTTGTTTTCTCGTACGAAGATGAGATTGGTGGCCTCAAAGCTCTCTTCTCTTTTCATCAAGATAAAGAAAAGTTGGTGATCAAACAAGGCCTGATGGGTGACAAAGTTCTTTCGGCAGAAGACCTCGAGAACTTGAGTAAATTACCAAGCAAAAATGAGCTTATCGCCACACTTATCTCTCGCATCCAAGGTCCAGCATATGGCTTGGTTAATGTCTTGAAGGCAAGCCAAAAAGATCTGGTTTACGCCCTCAAGGCCGTGGCCGACAAAATGGGCCAATCCAGTAGTACACAACCTGTAACAGAATAGTAAGAAAGGAAGTCTATATGGCAGACGAAACCAAAACAGAGAGTAAAGAACTCTCAAAACCAGTACAAAGTATCGTTGATGCAGTCAAAAAACTGTCTCTGATGGAAGTTTCCGAGTTGGTCAAAGCCCTCGAAGACACATTTGGAGTCAGTGCAGCTGCACCAATGATGATGGCCGGTGCCGCACCAGCAGCCGCAGCAGCTCCAGAAGAAGAGAAAACTGAATTCACTGTCGTCCTCAAGGATGCAGGCGCAAACAAGATTGGCGCAATCAAAGCTGTTCGCGTCCTCAAGCCAGAGCTTGGTCTTGGTGAAGCAAAAACCTTCGTCGAGTCACTGCCACAAACAGTGCTTGAAGATGCCAAAAAAGAAGATGCCGAAGCAGCCAAGAAATCCCTCGAGGAAGCTGGTTGTGTCGTAGAGCTTAAGTAAGTTCTCGCAAACACTTTTTGAACAACAATACCCCTCGCCATTGGCGGGGGGTTTTTTGTTGCAAGGCTCAGGTCTGTTTACAACGAAGTAGATACGAAACAGGTTTATTTTATTTTCTACTCATGTGCTTTAGAAGTTTTCCACAGTAAATTTCCTATAGGATGTTGTTAAAAAACTATAAGATAAAAGTGGCACTCTTTTACACAACAATGCACAAAGCAATTTCCCTCTTGACCCACTTCTTTCCGGTCTGCTACTTTACTGATAACAAAGTGATCCTTTGTTCTACTCTTCACCGGAGTCACATAACAATTAGTTCCTTCGTCTTCGGAGGAGATATGGACTGCATCATGAATACAGATGACTCAGACAAAAAAACAGGCAAAGCAAACGACGCTCAGAAGCTTGATATCAACAACTTACCAGATCTGCTGACGGTTCGAGAGGTCGCCGACCTACTCCGCGTCTCCCCCCTAACCATCAAACGCTGGGGTAAGCGCGGTAAATTGCCAGCAATTCGCATTAACTCTCGAGGTGATAGACGATACAAAAAGGAAGCAGTACTCTGGCTGCTGGGTGTCACCCCATCGGAAGACAGCGAAGCTATGTCTGAGATGATGGGCGATGAAACTGCGACAGAATAACTTCTCGCAAAACAAGTAATGAAAAGGTGACGAGTCGCAGCTGCCTGCGCCAACGCCACGGTTGTTGCACCAGGCGAAAAAGCCACTCCAAACCTAGCTTCCGCAGCCACTTCGGTGCGCGAGGCACGAGACCAAGCAACATATCAAACGCACCACCAACTGGTATCGCCAACTTTGTCCCGAGTGATTCGAGCAACTCCCTATGCGCTATCACCCACTCCTCCTGATCCGGAGCGCCAAAAGCGACAAACACAATACTCGGACGTAGTTTTTTCAGTAACTCAACCAACGACTGCTCTTCTTTTGCTGACTGGTTTTTGACATCGGCATAGCCGGCTGTCCACAAAAGTGGCGCTTGTCCAACAGTGAGCGTTCGCGTTGGAGTTTGCAACACACGACCCGCATACGCACGACCACCGACTACAAGCGCGCTACCTTGGAACGAAGGAGAAGAAAGTAAGGCACTCACCAAATCACTTCCTGCTACCCGCTCCCTCAATGCTACACCTCCCGTGCGCTTGGCAAACAAACGAGACGCCCACACTAGCCCAATGCCATCAGGAATACGTACGTCTGCGGCAGCAAGATTCTTCCCGAAGCTGCTATTTGATATAGATTGCACTATTTGTTCAGGATTGGGGGTGAACACGGTGACAAGCTTTTTGCCAGACTTTAGCTGTTTTGTGAGTTCAGTTAGCAGTTCTCCGCTTGATTTGCTAAAGAGGGGAAAACCAAATAGAAATGATGATTGATCAATCATTTATATACTCCTAGTTGTCTGACCAGCTAGTAAAAGAGGCGAACATGACCCCAATTATACGCACTCACAATCGTTGCTGCGAGCCCCCAAATCGAATTTTTGACTGCAAAAGTGTGACATACATATTTATGACTCACCCGAAACTCACAAAATGAACCATTGTTTGTGTTTTCTTCGCTAGTAACAACAAAAACAGAGGCAAAACGAATAAAAGACGAAGCAGAAAACTTTTAGAAGTTACAAAGATGATCTGTAATTTTTTGCAAAATTGAACATATTTTCACTTGAGTAAATACTAAAAAGTAAAAGGTGAAATACTCGCTCAATTGGAACGAAAAAAAAGACGGTTACCGCGCTTCCCAACCATAGGTTTTCAGATCAATTTTTTGCTTCTGAAATACAATCCCTTCACTCTCAAGCAGGTTTTTTTGAATATTTGGACCACCAAATGCGTAGCCGCCGGCAAGCTCTCCGCTAGAACGAACGACCCTGTGACACGGGGTGTTGAGTGGATCATTGTTGGTATGCAGCAACCGACCAACCAAACGAGCGTGGAATCCCAGCGCTCTACCCAACTCACCGTAGGTCGTAACTTTGCCACGAGGGATTTTTGCTACCAATCGGAACAGTGCAGTCTGTCGGCGCTTGCTCTCTTCGGTCATATACCGCCCACAATAGACTATAATCAAACGCAATGAAAGCGACGGTTATTTTTGGACTTGGTAGTGAGGGTTTATCAACGTACAACTACCTTCGTGCTCTCAACTCAACCCAGCAATTCCTCCTTGTTGACGACAAACCGGCTGAAAACCTCTCGCCAGAGTGGCGAGCAGTCATTTCAAACGACCAACAAGCACGGTTTCTCCACAGCGCCGAGGTGACGGAAACAGAAGTGGCCGAGTGTCGCGTCATCAAAACCCCCGGCATTCCCCCATCGCACCCAGTAGCACAGCTCGCCCAAAGGCTACAGCTCGAGGTGACATCCAACACCCAACTCTTCTTTGAGCACCTGCAACAGCATGCTCCCGAGACAATCACCATCGGCGTCACTGGCACCAAGGGGAAAAGCACAACCACTTCCCTAATTCATCATGTCCTCAAAAGTGCAGGTCTTCCTGCCTTGCTGGCTGGCAACATTGGTGTCCCGGCCCTGGACCTGGTTCCACAGGTTACTGAAGTAGTGAAATCTGGCAAACAACCTATTGTCGTGCTCGAACTCTCGAGCCACCAACTCATGGATCTGCCATATAGCCCAAAGATTGCTGTCGTGCTCGACATCACCCCAGAACACCTCGATTATTATGCCTCTTTGTCCGAGTACACCGCAGCAAAATCGGCTATTTGTCGTTTTCAGCGACCAGAAGACCTTATTTTGTTTGACCCGACCTTATCGGGCGCTCGCTCGCTCGCAGCCAAAAGTCCGGCTCGCCAACTGCTGTTTGCCGATACAGCCAAAAGTGATGACCCCAGCGCTCTTGCTGCGGCACTCGAGGGGGACGCGCTGCTCTCTCAGGGAAAGGCACTCCTCTCTGCAACAGAACTACCGCTCACCGGCCGCCACCAGTGGCTCAACGCCCTACCAAGTGTGGTGATCGGCGTACATCTGGGTGTGCCTAGTGAACAAATCGCTACCGCCCTGCGCAGCTTCTGCCCGCTCCCTCACCGCCTTGAGCTCGTTGCCACTCGAGATACCATCTCGTACTACAATGACTCCCAAGCAACTACTCCAGAAGCAGCCATAGCTGCTCTGCGCAGCTTTCCCAAAGACTCTGTGGTCCTCATCGCGGGCGGGTCTGAGAAGGGCGTCGACCTGACCGAGTTTGCCAAAGAAATTTTGGTGCAAGGTGTCAAAGCCGTCGCACTGTTTCCTCCTACCGGAGAAAAAATC
>JAQBYG010000035.1 GCA_027620445.1 bacterium | reverse complement strand
ACCCCATCTCCCAACTCGAACTACTTGAAAAGTATTCTGCGACTGAACTCATTAATCAAGTAGAGTCATTCTTAGTGTATGGTTCATATCCAGATGTAATTTCCCAACCAACTTACGCTGAAAAGGAAAATATGCTGAGACAACTCTCGAACTCGTATCTATTAAAAGATATTTTGGAGTACAGTGGCATAAAGAATTCAGACAAGATTCTGAGCATTCTCAAACTACTCGCGTTTCAAGTAGGTTCAGAAGTCTCAACTGTTGAAATTGCGAACAAGGTTGAAATTGACTCAAAAACTGTTGCAAAATTCCTTGATCTATTTGAAAAGTCATTTGTTATCTTTCGTCTGGGTGGATTTTCACGCAACCTTAGAAAAGAAGTGTCAAAAATGTCGAAGTACTATTTTTACGACACCGGAATAAGAAATGCCCTCATCTCAAACTTTAACAAACTAGAAGATAGGGACGATGTTGGGCTTCTCTGGGAGAATTTTGTCATGATAGAGAGACGGAAAAGAAATAGCTATCTGAAAACAAGCCAAAATTACTATTTCTGGAGAACATATGATCAAAAAGAAATTGATTTAGTTGAGGAACATGGTGGAGGATTACATGGATTTGAGTTTAAATGGCAACTAAAAAGATCAAGACCTCCAAAACTCTGGCATGAAACATACAGCAATGCCACATACATAGAGATTAATAAAGAAAATTACTTAGATTTCATTGCAATAAAGTGAGCCGGGAGGGAGTCGAACCCCCGACCAGTAAGGTATAAGCTTACCGCTCTAACCAACTGAGCTACCGGCTCACGTACTTGTGCATTATATACCGCTAAACAACTTCAGATGTTATGATGACGAAGTGAAATTTCTTGGCATACTCAAAAAAAAGAAGTGGCTGGTGCTTGGCATCGTTTTAGTGATTGTTATTGGTCTTGGCATTTTCTTTACTCAAACACGCAAAGATACAGAAACACTCACTTTTATCTCCCCCGCTCGCCAGGAAATTGTCGAAACGCTCGAAATTTCCGGCACTGTCGATGCGCTGCAGAAAGCTCGCCTGCGCTTTATAGCTGGCGGCAAAATCACCTACCTGAGTGCTCAGGAAGGCGATGAAATCAAGAAGTGGCAAACCATTGCGACGATCGATCCAGCATCGCTGCAAAAATCACTCGAAAAAACACTCAATCTCTACTCGCAGGAGCGTTGGGATTGGGAAGAGCGAGTAGATACCACCAAGTACCGCTGGCTCAACGATGTAGAACGAAGAGATAAGGATCAAGCACAGTGGGATCTCGAGAATACAGTCCTCGATGTAGAGATACAAGATATCGCCATCAAAAATACCCGCCTAACGGCCCCATTTGCTGGTATTCTCACCAGTTCTCCTATTACGAGTGCGGGCACACAGCTACTCGCTACGGATTATTTTGAACTTGTCGATCCAACTTCACTGATTTTCGTCGGTCGCGTCGATGAAGCTGATGTAGCCCGGATTGCGGAAGGCCAAACAGCCAACATTCGTCTCGACGCCTTTGCAGACGAGACGTTCGCTACTACTGTTGATCGAATCTCGTTTGCCAGCAGTCAAACTGCAGATGGTACTGTCTTTACTGTGCACTTCCCACTGCTTTCAAGTAACGATAATCTGCGATTCCGACTCGGTATGAACGGAGAAGCTACTATCGAACTGTCAAAAGTTGCTAATGCCCTAACGATTCCCCTGAACGCGACGAGAGTCCGTGAAGGCAAAATCTACGCTGATATCCAGACAGGACAAAACAAAACTGAAGAGCGAGAAATTACCATAGGAACAGAAACTGATGACTTGGTGGAAGTACTTTCAGGCCTGAATGAAGCTGACAAGGTACTGCTGCCAGAGTAATTCGAAAGTCTCGCATGCTACTCTCACTACAGAATGTCTCAAAACTCTATACGCTTGGGGGAGTCGAGATCCGTGCGCTTGATGGTATCTCGATCCAGATTGATCGGGGTGAGTTCGTCGCCATCATGGGACCTTCTGGGTCTGGAAAATCTACTTTTTTGCAGGTTGCAAGCACGCTAGCAGTCCCCACTTCTGGCAGCATCACGCTCAATGAGCGAGAAGTTTCTGCCTACAACGAAGTTGAGCGTGCCCGCCTGCGCAACAAATATATTGGGTTTATCTTCCAACAATTTAATCTTCTAGCTCGAACAACTGCACAAGCAAATGTTGAGCTGCCACTGATCTACGCAAAAGTATCAGCAAGTGAGCGGGCTCGACGGGCAAAGGAAATGCTGGAGCTTGTTGGTCTGAGTGACCGAGTGCGAAATACACCAGCCCAACTTTCTGGCGGGCAGCAACAGCGGGTTGCTATCGCACGCGCGCTGGTGAATAACCCTGAGCTCGTTTTTGCCGATGAACCCACTGGCAATCTCGACTCCAAGTCTGGGGAGGATATCAAGAATCTCTTGACCAAACTAAACAAGCAAGGGCGCACGATTATTATGGTCACCCATGAATTAGATGTAGCCGAGATCGCCGGCAGATTGATTTTCTTCCGGGACGGCAAGATCATTTCTGACAAAAAACAGAAGAAGAAACAAGGCAAAAAAGTATGAACGTTCTTCTTGTCGCCCTCCGCGCTATTTTTATCAATAAATTGCGTTCTTTTCTGACTATGCTCGGGGTAATTATCGGTGTTGCTTCAGTCGTACTCCTGACCAGCATTGGTAACGGACTTTCCGCCTTTGTAACTGAGCAGTTTAATGAGCTCGGGGCAAATACTGTCATCATCTTCCCAGGGGACGTGTTTGGTGAAGGTGGGGGCATCAGTAGTGAAAGTACTGCAACCAGCATCGCCAATAGTAAACTAACCCAGCGAGAAGTGACGCAGCTCAAGCGATTGAGGGAGCACGTAGCTGAAGTAGCTCCATTTAACCTGCAGTCCGATGTAATCGCTCACGGCTCAACCAAAAAGCGCACTACCCTGCTCGGCACAACTGCAAATTACGAAACGGCGTTCAACACTAAACCAGAAAAAGGTCGCTTTTTCCTTGACTCTGAGGATGCTGACGCAGAACGAGTGATTGTCCTCGGCTACGAACTAGCGAAGGAGTTATTTGGCAACATAGATCCTGTCGGCAAACGAGTGACTGTCGGCGATCAATCGTTTCGCGTGACGGGGGTTGTAGAAAAGAAAGGAGGTGGCTTCGGCGGACCTTCCTTTGACACGTACGCGTATATTCCGCTCAAAACCTTTTTTCGTGCCTACGACACATCCAAAATCATTCGCATTGTCGTAAAAACAAAAACGATTGAAAATCTTACAGAACACATGGCTGCGATCAGCAGTGAGCTAGAAAAGTCACTCGAAGAAGATGAGTTTTCGGTCGTAGATCAATCGGAGATTTTGGGGTCGATCAACCAAATTCTCTCGGTGCTCACCATAGCCTTGGGTGGTATCGCGAGTATCTCGCTTGTCGTGGGTGGTATCGGCATTATGAATATCATGCTTGTCTCAGTCACCGAGCGCACCAGAGAGATTGGCTTGCGCAAAGCGCTGGGCGCCACGCCAAACCTCATCCTACTGCAGTTCTTGATTGAGGCGGCTATTTTGTCCTTCTTTGGAGGTCTCATTGGCGTAGCTATCGCCTTTGGTGGCACGCTCGCCCTCCAGGCCTTCCTACCCGCAAAAGTGACTATCGATGCGGTGCTCCTGGCCTTTGGTGTCTCGAGTCTTGTCGGCCTCGTATTTGGCGCTGCCCCTGCTCGCAGAGCTGCCAAACTCTCACCGATCGAGGCGCTTCGCTACGAGTAGGCTATACTTACTACCATGCGTAAGGTAAAAATTTTATTCACAATTGTTTTACTGACACTCATCGCCGTGACAGCGTACGTCATCATCCCCGCTCGCGATACATTTTCCCTTAAAGAAGCTGGATCACAACTAGCTACCTCACTACAAAATAGCCTGCCAGAGAAAATGGAGCTACCTGGCGAGGTAGATGTCACGCTTGAGAACGCTTCGACACAAGCCAAAGCACTCCAAGAGCACGCAACAAACATTTTGGGAGCTACAGACAAAGTGACGAGTGGCAATCCAGATGTACCGATACAAGAGCGCGCCTTCGAGTACGGTCGTTATCTCTACTGCAACCAGGTAGTAACCGATTACGAAGCTCGCAATCCACAGGAATAACTACAAATTACTTCTTTGTTGAATTTCAACCTCAACAATGTCCCTATCTTTACCGTACTTCAGTCTAGAGAGTTCCTTAATCATCTCGGCCTGCTTGGGATTCATGCGAGCCTGCACCGCAGTCATATCCTTGGCAAGCGACATGCTAAAGGCTGGCACTGGTTCGTTGCCGACAATTGTCTTGATATAGACGTGATACTTCTCGATGTTTGTTAAGTCACCCTCGTTAAAAATCGGCAAAAATTCATGCTGGAGGAAGTTGGCGTCAGGCACACCAACACGGAATGAGACGACCGTACCGACGTTACCAAACACTGCATTTTTGACCTCTTCATCAATCTGACCAACAAATTGGTTCGCTACTGTGAGATTGAGGCGGTACTTGCGAGCCTCAGAGAGAATGACCGCAAAGTCTTCAGTAGCGTAGTTCTGAAACTCATCAACATAGAGAAAGAAGTCGTGCCGCTGATCCATCGGAATATCAGCCCGACTCATGGCAGCGGTCAAAACCTTTGGCACCAGGATCAACCCGAGGAACTTAGCGTCCTCCTCTCCCAAAATACCCTTTGAGAGGTTGCAGAGAATAATCTTCTTTTCATCCATTGCCTGACGGAAATTGAACGCGCTGGTCGGCTGACCAATAATATTACGCATCGTTTTGTTGGTCACAAAGCGGCCAAACTTAGAGACGATATAGTCAAGCACCTCAGACTTGTGAAAATCTGAAGTCTGCGCGATTTGATCCGTCCAGTACCGCTTGACCACTGGGTCTTTGACGTACGGCAAGAGTTCTTCCACATACTTCGCGTCAGTCAAACAGCGCACGAGCTCTATAAACGTCGTGCCCTTTTTGTACATAATCGTCAACATTGCGTTACGGATGGCGTGCTCAAACCGAGGACCAATAATACCGGTGCGATGTGGGTCATATAACTTGTACATCAAGCCAATAATCGAACCAACAACAAAGTGTCGCTGCTCCTCTGAGTCTGCTTCCATCATGTTTAGCCCCATTGGTCGCATTAGATCTGATGGGTTAAAGTAAATAACGTCGTCCGCTCGTTCTGGTGGCATCAGCTGGAGCAAATCTTCGACAAATTCGCCGTGTGGATCGACTGCGCAGACACCGTGGCCTGCTTCAATATCTTGTAAAATCAACTCTTTGAGAAACTCTGACTTGCCCGTACCCGTTTTTCCAATGATATACGTGTGACGCCTGCGATCATCCAGATTCATAAATACTTTACGACTTTCGCCGCGGTACTTTGAGGTGCCTAAGTACACACCGGAATGTGGCATATTGTGTGGGGCAGGGGCGTGTTTGGCATTGAGCCAGTTGATGTGGGGAGTCAAAACGGTTTTGTTTGGTAGGTGAAAGATGCTTGCCAACTCCTCCGTATTGAGCACACACGTGTTGCGATTAAAAATTGGCATGTAGCGATAGATGAAATCGATCATGAAGAGGTGTTTGAGAAAAATGCGAGCACGCTTGAAAGCATTGTAGGCAGAGGTAAACTGCGCGAAACTGCCGGCAATATTATTCAGGTGCGACTCGGCTAGATGTTCCTGAGGTGAAGATATTACAACGCGAATTGAAACACGAAACCCCGGCTTCTCTGTTTTGACCCCGATTGCTTCCATTTCTTTGGGATCATGTGCGTAAGTTGCCTTCTCCGGATCTGCCTCGCGTTTTTTTTGACCCGCTACATAGTTGCGACCCTTTTTGTGCCAACCATTACCGATTGGCTGTAGTAGAAACTGCACAATGGCGCCCTCACCCTCGCCCATTTTTGCCAGTGCAGAGGTGAGCAGGGAAAGGCCGTCCGTAGGTAAATCTTTGTACATTTTGACTGGAAAATAGAGTGATTTCTCAAGCTTCAGCGAAGTAAAGGCAACTCGTCCTTTTTGGTTAAAAATGTTGACTTCATCTACTTCTTTAATGTCTGCCTCCGGATATGCCCCGTGCACTTGCTTCTCGACAAGGTCACGAATCTTTTTGGGACAGTTGACATAAAAAGCGATGCTCTCTTTGAGCGCTACTATTTCAAACGAAAACGAGTCCTCTACCGTAAAAAAACGCTTCAAACCGGTTTTCTTCAGCGAGTACAAACCAGCGAACATCTGCTCCGCAGCGTCAATTTTGGTCTCGTTGTCTTTTGGCACCCGGATAACAAGCGATACAAAATCGAGCGCATACTGCTCTCTATGACGATGCTTGAGCCACTGAAACAGCATATAAAAGAAGACGCCAATAATCACAGCCAGCAACAGCGCCACCCCGACTGTCGTTGCGGTGGAAATTACTGAGGCGAGTAGTTCTGTTGCGTCGTACTGCATGCTTACTCCGGCGATCGATATACTACTGAGCCCTGGAACATCTTGATGAGTCGTTCTGTCCAACTGACAAGCCACTTGATACTCCAGGTTGTATTTTTGAGTCGAGCTGCTTTGGTTTCTTCTTCGGTAATGGGTAGAACCACCACTTTTTTAACAGGTAGCGCGCTGTGCTGAGTCGGCAGTGAACCATCTGCTATCACAATCTCCTCTGGCTGCTGCTCTGCATGATGCTCTACTGCCTCGATGTAGCCTTCCACCTCCGGTGAGAGTTCTGGTGATGGCTCTTGCTCTACCGCTTGCATGTGTCCGGCTAGCTCTGGAGCAATCTCCGCAGTTGCAGACGCTCTTTGTTCTGGCATACGAGCTGAACCAGCAGGATGTGGCGCATTAAGCGTATCGATTGCCTGATTTAAAACCTGCGGCAGTACTTGGGCAAGTGGGGTACTTTGGTCTGGGGGTGTTGCTTCTACCTCGGCTAGGATGTTTTCGAGAAGAGCTAGTTGATCGTTGGTGCTTGACGGTAAAGTTGCTGCTTCTGGAACTGGTGCTGGAACTGGAACAGATACTGGCATTTGCACTGACGCGGTAGGTCCGGAACCACCCAAAAATCGCTGCACAAGCGGATTACTTGTCGATCGTAACTGCGACGTGATGCGCGAACCAGATGAGGGCAGGGATTGCATGCTTATTTCATCATACCATTCTTGAGGGAATTGGTACCATTACTGAAACAAAACTGCGGCACTCGTTGCGAGCTCGAGTCTGCGAAAATCCCCCGCCGGTACCTCAAGCACTGCCGTCACAGGCTGGCCAGAAGAAAAGAGCGGGAGTGAATCGAGCGATTGTCCGTCCGATGGCGGTGGAACTTGCTCTGCTACCCCCACAACTCTATCATCATCAATCCAAATTATGTCGATCGGGTAGCGCATGTCTTTCATCCAAAAATGAGCTTCTTGGCGTTCTGGTAATAAAAACAACATGCCGTCACCTGGAACCTTATCACTGCCACTCAAACCTTGCTGTATCTCTTCTGGGGTGCGCATAACGGCAACTTGCAGTGAGTGCTCGCCGACTTGGAGTGTTTCTAATGCAGCCGCCTCTCGAAACTGCTGAGTGCAACCACTGGTGAGCACAACAACAAAAAGTGCTACTACAACTACGATCTGTTTCATCTGCTCCTTCTCCACCAGAGGTGCATCCCAAGTGCAGTTGTAACAAACGTAACAATAACTTGATTCACCCCAAGCCCAGTTGCCAAAAACC
>JAQBYG010000034.1 GCA_027620445.1 bacterium | reverse complement strand
ACAAATACTGCGTAGCGACCAATTGGGTAGCGTGACGATCGAAAGTGACGGCGAGCGGTATTGGATAGTGCAGTAATTTTTCTGCGTCACATTTTTGGTGGCTTGATTTTGAATTTTTCACTGCGAGTTCGCTTCCGCCGTTTGCATGTATGTGCTTCTGTCTTTGATGCTACGTCATCTCACCAATTTTGCCGTATGAGCGTTGCGAGTGCTCTGAGCGTTTTTTCGGCAATTGGGCAATTTGCTACTGCGAGACCGCTCCAACATTCACTTTTTTGTTCTAATACATATTTTTCTCATTTTGAGTACATTTATTTTATCTATAAATGTTATTTTTCATTCAATCATGAAAATTTGAAAGAGTAAAAAATGTATGCTAATTTATTTGTACTTTATTCGTCTATCGGTATCCCACAATTGTGCGCAATACGTTACAATACAAACCTATGTCAGCTCCACAATCAGTCACTCAGCACATTCAGGCTCGGTTGCTCAAACTGTCGGAAGAACTCACCACGACCATCGCCGGAACCCCCGAGCTTGTCTTGGCACCCAGTCATGTTTCCGCCGATCTTGCCAGTAACTGGCCATTGGTGTTGTTTAATCAACTTACCGCCGACGAGAAAAAGGCACACACATTGGCTTCGCCTGTACAACTGGCAGCGCAACTTGCAACGCAGTTGTCGCAAGACACAACTTTGTCAAAACAGGTTCAGCAAGTTGTCAGTGCTGCACCAGGATTTCTTAACATTACCCTTACTGCACAGGCAGTAACAGAGCGGCTCACGAGCTTTGTCGATGCTTCAGTTACGCTGGTGCCACAAGTTGCGGCGAACCAGCGCATTTTGGTGGAGTACGCAGACCCAAATCCGTTCAAGGAATTCCATATCGGCCATTTGTTTAATATCACGGTGGGAGAGACGATTTCGCGCCTCCTAGAGGCTGTTGGAGCCGACGTTATACATGTGTGCTACCAAGGTGACGTCGGCATGCATGTGGCCAAGAGCTTGTGGGGCATGGAGCAGTTGTTTGCCAAAGAAGGAGTGAGTCTCGAGAGCTTGGCCAAACTGCCCCTACCAGAGCGAGTCACTTTTCTTGGTCGCGCCTATGCAGCCGGGGCCACGGCCTACGAAGATGTGCCAGAGGTAAAAGCACAGATGCAAGAGATTAATGTGCTGGCGTTTTTGGTTAGCCAACAGCGAATGCAACGAGAAGAGGGCATCAAGCCCAAGGTTGATTATGCGAAGGGTAGAACCATTGATCCTGATCGGCTTGCAGCAATCGCAGAGCTCTATACGACCGGCAGGGCTTGGAGTTTGGAGTACTTCGACACAATTTACGCGCGGTTGGGTACAAAATTCTCGGAGCATTTCTTCGAAAGTCAGTCGGCTGAGTACGGATACTCGATAGTAAAAGACCACGTGTCAGACGGTATTTTTGCCGAGAGCAAGGGCGCGATTGTCTTTTTGGGTGAGGAAGAGGGATTGCATAACCGGGTGTTTATCAATTCACTGCACTTACCCACCTACGAAGCAAAAGACATGGGTCTACCACTGCTGAAGCAAGATAGGGTAGGAGTGTATGACCGCTCCATTATCGTAACGGCCAACGAAATAGACGAGTACTTCAAGGTAGTGCTCAGGGCACTGAGTAAAACGTATCCGGAGCTTGAGGCAAAGACAAAGCACCTCTCACACGGAGTTGTCCGCCTTCCAGAGGGCAAAATGTCGAGTCGAACGGGCAATATTGTTTCAGGATCTGGCTTGCTTGATGAAGCCCAGCAGCGGGTTCTACAGATCCTGGCAGAAACGCAGCCGGGTATGGCTTTGGAAGAGCAGAAAACGCTGGCGGATAAACTAGCCGTAGCAGCAGTGAAGTATGCACTCCTCAAATCGAACTTAGGTGCCAATATTTCTTTCAGTTTTGAAGAGTCGCTGAGCTTCACCGGTAACTCTGGACCGTACTTAGAGTACACGGCTGTTCGCTGTCGCAGTATTTTGCAAAAAGCAGCTGATCTGGGTAAAAATGGATCTATTGCGAAACTTATTGATACATTGCTTGCTAATAAAGTAGCATTTGATGATGGCAAATTAGAACCGGCAGAGAAAGATGTATTACTGTACCTTAACTCATATTCTGATACGGTAAAAACAGCTGCCACAACATTTGCCCCACACTTGCTTTGTACCTACTTGTTTGGTCTTGCCCAGCGCTTTAGTCGCTTCTATGAATCGTGTCCAATTTTGACCAAAGAGACAACCACATTCTCACCCCTCCAACAGCGCAGACTATTGCTTGCCGCTGCAACTGCTCGAGTTTTGCGCGAGGGAATGACACTCCTTGGCATGCCGCTGGTAGAGCAGATGTAGCCAAGAGGTGGGGGCTAGGATACAATGCCCCTCGTGTCACACTCGCAAGCAACACTAAAAACGGTTGAAAATCTCTCGGTCTTGCGCATTCCTATGCCGGCAGTCTCGTCGGTTACTGCGCTCATCTTGGCCAATACGGGTTCGCGCTACGAGGGCAAGGAAGAGCAGGGCATAGCCCATTTTTTTGAGCACATGGTGTTCAAGGGAACTAAGAGCTATCCTTCTGCCCAAGAGCTTTCGAGCGCTATTGATACCCTGGGCGCAGACTTTAACGCTTTTACCAGTAAAGAGTACACTGGCTACTACATCAAGGCAGCAAGTCGACACCTGCCAGTGGCGCTGACCGCACTGTCTGAAATGCTCCTGAGTCCGCTCCTCAAGGAAGAAGATATCGAGCGCGAAAAGGGCGTGATCATCGAAGAGATGAACATGTACCACGACACCCCGATGCAGTACGTTTCCATGCTGTTTGATCGCCTGGTGTTTCCCGATGCAGGTTTAGGTCACGATATTCTTGGCACAAAAGAAGTCATCCGGGCGATGACTCGAGAACAGTTTGTTTCATTTTTGAATCGTTGGTATGGGCAGGGTAATTTGCTGCTCGTGCTAGCCGGCGATGCCACCGCGCTTGCAGAGGCCAAACTGGAAGCCCAGATTGAGCGTTTATTTGGCGGTCAAGCCACCGAAAGAGCCACGGGCAAACAGGACCTGTCTGAGTACCTCACAGAGCGCACACTACAACCCAATCGTTTACATGTCGAAAATCGCAAAACAGAGCAGGCGCACCTGATCTTGGGATGGCCTGGCCTTTCTCGCTCCAACAAACAGAAGCACATCCTCACTGTCCTAACCACCGTGATGGGCGGCTCGATGAGCTCTCGACTGTTTAGCGAAGTGCGCGAGAAGCGGGGCTTGTGTTACTACGTGCGCGCAGATGTCGATTTTTATCATGACACGGGAATTGTTGGCGCTTCGGCTGGGGTAGACCCTGGCAGGGTAGAAGAAGCGCTCGAGGTAATTCTGGCGGAGTTTAAAGATCTCTCGAGTGGCAAGCGAGCAGTGACAGCAGAAGAACTTACTCGGGCCAAAGAACATCTGCTTGGTACCATGACGCTCAGTCTCGAGGATAGCCACTCGGTAGCGCAGTTTTATGGTATGCGGCAGTTGCTGCAGGGCGAACTTGAGTCGCCAGAGCAGGTCCAGGCCAAGCTACAATCGGTTACGCTCGAGCAGGTGAACAATTTGGCACAGGAGCTCTATCACTCGGGTGAGCAGCGTCTAGCACTGATTGGGCCGTTTCCAGACAAAGCTGTTTTTGAGCGATTCTTGACATAATTTTATTTCAATCATTTTTTTTGGTAACGATTAGTCTCCAAATTCGGTAACGATTAGGTAATGATTAGGTATTTGCTGTAGAATGTGGATATGTTCAATCCTACATATAGATTAACCGACAGTATTGTTAAAAACCTGACTAAAATTAGTGAATATAGAACAGGTCCCGGCTGCTTTTGCGCGTCGTCTGCAGCCATTCCTATTTGAGGAAACAGCGGCAGAAAAACTGAGATTATTCGCAAGCGTACTTGAGAAATTGTGATACACTAAGGATACTTTCAAGAAAGGCAATTATGCAAAACTCTCGCACCGCTGTACTCGTCAAGCCAGATGGACTGCAACGCAGTCTGATCGGCGAAATAATCTCTCGTTTTGAGCGCAAGGGGCTGAAGCTCGTTGGTCTCAAGATGGTGAGTATGACCGATGCCATGCTTTCGGAGTGGTACGTCGAGCACAAGGAAAAAAGTTTTTTTGGTGACCTCAAGGAATTTATGGGCTCTATGCCAATTGTAGCGATGGTTTGGGAGGGCGTCGATGTTGTCCCCGTGGTCCGCAAGCTGGTCGGCACCACCCTGGGTCGTGAAGCAGAGGCGGGGTCAATTCGTGGCGACTTCGGCATGAGCCAACAGTACAATCTGATTCATGCTTCATCCAATTCTGAGGATGCCGAGCGAGAGATCAGTATTATCTTCAACGTCGATGAGTTGTTTGATTACTCTGGCGCGATGGAGTGTGTGATTTATGCGGAAGAGGAAATAGGAAAGTAAAGCATATGTCACGCAACATGGACCAACAAAGACCATAAGCAGGCCAAGATGCGACTTTTACCCCAGAGGGTTGGGTCGCCTCTATTTCGACTTGTAACAATTTTGATGAGTTGTTGACTATACTTACTGGTTTGCAAAACCAGAATTTTGTATTTCGTCCCTCTGATGACTCACCTGTTACTGAAAAAAATCGCAATATTTACAGTGCTGAAGCAGTTTATAAAAATGTTAAGGAAAGCTGGGACACACTCCAGTATGATAAAGCGTCTGGTTTAGAAAGACTTGAGGCAATTTATACGCTTTCGTCATTACCAAATGGGAATAGTTTGCAGGCGACTGCTAAAAATTGCTTCATTTGCACGGAATAACTCCCATAGGGTCCGAAGAGGAATTTCAGTATCGAAAACGGGAGGTGGCAATGTCTTATGCAATTTATATTGAGCGAGATCCTGCTAAGAGGGAGGCAAAAAACTCCATGCTATTTTCAAAGAAGTCAAACCAGGCGACACAAGGTGATTTTTTGAGATAATTGCGCAACTGGATAAACTTCAATTTACCTTTAATCAACAGGGCGATCCTGCTGTATATGGGGCCCACGCAGTATTTACTAAAGTTAAGGAAGCATGGGCGCTTCTAAATAATAACAATCAAAGTCAAGAGAGAATAGAGAAAGCTAGAAAAATTATTTTTGGATTGCCCAGTGCTTATTTATTGCGACACAATGCTATTAGAGTGTTTTTTAATGGCGATTTTTTACAGCTTCAGCAGAAAGCAATTGACATGGCAGCTGAGCGAAGAAGGAACGCGAGTGGTTTTGGTGGAGCAATTAGGCGTTTGCTTGGTGTCAGATGAAGTGCTCTCAGCGGGAATTGAACCCACATCTGAAATTTCGGAAACTCCTGTTCTATCCGTTGAACTATGAGAGCGCTCTGTCTGGATTGTAGCATTCTGTCGTGTCGCGATACTTGTCGTGATTCTGTCGTGATTCGTGCTATACTAGATGAAGTATGTATCGACCCATATTTACCATAACCCCACAACTCAACACCCAGATTGCTCAGATTGAAAAATTTCGGCAAATTGCCGAGAACAGCAGGATAATTCCACAGCAGCAAATCTTGCTTCGCCACAGAGCAATGCAGGAGTCTGTACATAGTTCGACCTCGATTGAGGGCAATCCGCTCAATCAGCAAGAGGTTATGAGCGTGCTCTCGGGAAAGCGAGTGACTGCCCTCGAGCAGTCGATACGGGAGGTTACCAACTATAAACAAGCACTCGATTGGGTTGAGAAACACTTGGAATCAAAGCAATCGTTGGCACTGCAAGATGCATTTGCTCTTCACGCACTTGTTGTTGTTGGACTTTTGCCACCAGAAAAAACGGGCAAAATCAGACCTGGAGCAGTCTATATCGTTGACGAAATAAACGAGGTAGAGGTGTTGCAGTACACTGGTCCCGTTGCGCAGAAAGTGACAGGGTTGCTCAAAGAGCTGTTTTCATGGATTTCGCAGGCGAGTCAGTTACACCATCCAGTTCTATTGGCTGGAGTGCTTCACTTCGCCTTTTTGGCAATTCATCCATTTAGCGACGGAAATGGTCGAGTAACCAGACTTTTGACAAAGTTATTGCTCTCACAACACGGATATGATTTCAAAGGTGCGTTGGTCTTGGACACGTACTATGCACAAAATAGACTCGCATACTACCAAGCACTGAGCTTGGGGAAGACTTATCAAGAGCGGAAAACTGCAGATATTACTTCTTGGTTAGAGTATTTTGTGGCAGGCATGAGTATAGAGGCAGAGAGTTTGGCAGAAGAAATGAGTGTGGCGAGCCTTCCAATTGGTACTGCGAGCGTTGTCTTATCAAAAGAAGAAATTGCAGTGCTTTCGTTTGTCCGACAATTTGGTGCAATATCGCTTGCAGAGGCAAAAGAAATAGTTGCTGGAACAGAGCGAACCGCGCAGCGGAGGTTGAAAAAGCTGGTAGATGAAGGTTTTCTGCGTCAGGTTGGTCAGGCGAGAAAAACGTCATATCTATTTTGTCAAAAAAGTTCTCAGTGAATGATCGGGCTACGGCTGAAGCAACTCGCTTGGTTGCGCTATAGTACCTCATGGTAACGCATGAAGGGTTGTCGCAGCCCAGCCATGGTTTTGAGCACCTGTTCTCACAACTTGCCAGTTTTTTTCGTGAAAAGTTAAGCCGATTGTTTCTTGGTCTCCCCAATGGTGCTCAGTCAGAGAGGACCATATATCCAGAGGTCGATAGTTTTCCCCCGTGGCTTGTTGGCAAGTCTTCATCGCAACCGTTGTTTCAGTTAGCGGAAGACACCCCTCAGATTCCGGTTGATCAGCCAACACAGACTCTACCAGCAAGCGAGTTCAACAAAGCAGAGTCAAATGGAAAAGGGTCAAGAGAAGAAATATTTCTTGATTTTCTGGATTTCTTAGTATTGGAACTCAAAAATTCTGTAGTTACTCTCTGGACAGAGGAAGTTTTAAAAGACTTTTTGAGGAGTAGGGTGGCATCGATTGCATTTAGTACTCAAAATTTCTCCCAAGAAGACCGAATGGACAGAATTGCTACGACGATCGTCAACTTTTTGGGCGAGGACCAGTTCTACGTAAGTAATTTACTCAAAGTGGTTGGTCAAGAATGTCTCTTAGCTTGGCGGGAAGAACAACGTTCCCACAGCAGGAATTCACCCTCCGAGCATTAGCCTGGCTCACTCTGTTCGCCATGCGGCAGAACCCACATCTGAAGATTCGAAAACTTCTACTCCACCTGTTGAAGTATGAGTGGGCGACCAGACTGTAGCATTCTGTCTGTTTGCATCCCAAAAAAAATTTGTTATAGTAACTCAGTAGTCCTATAGCTTGCCTGCGGAAGGATGCTAAACATGGGTGGTGCTGCACTCACAAGTGAAACAATTTTCAAAAACGGAAGTTTCCCAACAGGTGCTTCGCGGAAGCGGGATACTGAGTTGGATTTTACAAATCCAGAGACGTTTGTTGAAGCAGTTCAACTAGTTTTCACTCACAGAGTTGAACTCCAGGCCGCACTCATTTTTATGCAAGCGGCGCTGAATGATAAGCGATCGGGAACTTTTTCGAGTACATTTGGGAATGAACGGTCTACAGATGAGGTCCGACGCCAGAGAGTTACTCAGATCAAGGATGTAGGCAACGGTTCATCGCTTATAGCAAATGCAGAGGCATTGGTTGAGATATTGCGAGACGATTTCATCAGAGAGCTACATCTTGCGCTACAAGCGTCAAAAAGACGCAACTCTGAGTTGGATGGTGCGGAAAACCACAGCACTTTGAGGCATATGTCGGAGTTGCTTGCGAGAATACCACAAGAATCGCATGTTTTTTTGCGATCATTATTTTTGATGGCTATCATAGTTGAAGAAGGTGGTGACCTTTTTGTTCGGCAAGTTCCCGCACATCTTTCTCGAATTCCAAAAGAGGCAACACTTCCCCCGGGAATTAGCCTTCGGCCCCAGGGCTTAGATACCAACCTCTAGGCTCTATGCCATTGGTGCCCCCATC
>JAQBYG010000033.1 GCA_027620445.1 bacterium | reverse complement strand
TTATAACTAAGCTCCTTTTTAATTTCATTTATCACAAAGTTCTCAAACATTGCGCCAGAATCAGATCGTATGTTGAGATTGTCAAAATTGTCAATCAATGCATTCCTTAAACCCAAATCCCAAAAATATACTTTGGGTGATTTGCCAATTTCATCTCTTGCATTAGTTGAGTAAGGATATAATCTATATAGAATAAAGCTTTGTTCAAATATATCTATGTATCTTTGGACTGTTGGTGTAGAAATATTCAGTCTGTTTGCAAGCTCACTATAACTGACTAGATTTCCAATTTGGTATGCAAGTAATTTGAGAAGATCTAGCGCCTTACTTCTATTCTCAATCAAATTCAGTTCAATAATATCTTTAAATATTGCTTTCTCGGCAAGATTACGAAGATAGGTTCTATCATTGGGAGAATTCACGAGATGGGGATATTGTCCATATAGCAATAGTGACTGCAGAATAGTCTGTATATCGTACTTCTTGACTGTAGTAGAACTATCTTGGCTCAATATCTTGTCAAACAAAAAGATAGTATGATTGTCCTCAATTTTCATTTGATGCAAAAACTCACCAAACGTCAGTGGAAACATACTGTAGTTTATTGCTCTCCCAGCCATACTTTCCCCTGTTTTGTTCTTTATCTGAAACGAGGAAGAACCTGTCACTATAATCTGAATTTCTGGAAGCTGGTCGTAAATCAATTTGACTGCTCTTCCAGGATTTGAAAGAAGGTGTAGCTCATCGAGAAAGATCTGTTTCCTGCTTCCAATAAGTGCCTTATACGCATCGGAGCTATAACTTTCTAATATATCCGATACAGATTTTTCATCTAGCAAAAGATATAAAGCATCTGGAAAAATCTTCTTTAAAATAGTTGTCTTCCCAACCTGCCGAGCACCTAATAAAACCAATGCCTGTTTATATGTTTGAAAATGACTTCTTATTTTATCGTCCAGCAACCTAGGTTCGTTCATGTTGTCATATTAGCATACTTATTATAAAAGTCAATACTTTTATAAAGTCTATTTTATATAAGTATGATAAAATCAAAAGCGGAGCCTTTCGACTCCGCCTTCTAGTAGCTAACTAAGCTATTTCGTTTACATCATCCCACCCATGCCACTCATGTCGGGCATAGCGGGTTTTTTCTCTTCTGGCACATCGGTCACCAAACACTCGGTAGTGAGGATCATCGATCCGACTGAGGCTGCATTTTGCAGTGCAGCAATGTCTACCTTGGCTGGCTCGATAACACCTGCAGCTACCATGTCGCCAAACTCGTTGGTCTGTGCATTGAAGCCGTAGTGTGGATCGTTCTTTTCTGCCACAGTGTGGACCACCCATCCGGCATCGACGCCAGAGTTCTTGGCGAGCATGCGCAGTGGCTCTTCGACAACTGATTTGATGAGGTCAATACCGGTCTGCTCATCATGGTCAGCTGACTTCATCTTTGCAAGCACTTTGGCAGCCTGGATATAAGTCACACCACCACCAGGGATAATTCCCCCGTCGATAGCAGCTTTGGTCGCTTCCTTGGCATCTTTGACTCGCTCTTGGAGATTCTTCATCTCAATCTCAGTCGAAGCACCAACTTGGATAACGGCCACGCCGCCAGTAAGTTTGGCTTTGCGCTCTTGCAGTTTTTCTTTGTCGAAATCAGACGTGCTGGCGTCATACTGAGCATCCAGTTGTGAAATACGTGCATCGACATCGGACTGTGAGCCCTTGCCGCCGACAATCACTGTCTCATCCTTTTGCGAGCGAACTAGGTCTGCTCTGCCAAGGTCTTCGATCGTGGTGTCTTTGAGCTGTCGACCGGTGTCGCTGGCAATCAAGTTGGCACCAGTCAGTACGGCAATGTCTTGCAACAACTCCTTCTTGCGATCACCAAAGCCAGGGGCTTTGACAGCTAAGATGTTAAAGGTGCCGCGCAGTTTGTTTACCACGAGGGTTGTCAGCGCTTCCCCATCAACATCATCAGCGATGATCACGAGATCTTTACTGATCTTCATGAAGTTTTCGAGCAGTGGCAAGAGATCCTGGATACTCGATACTTTTTGGTCTGTCACCAAAATGTATGGATTCTTGATCTCTGCTTCCATGCTGTCGGAGTTGGTCACAAAGTATGGTGAGGCGTATCCCTTGTCGAGGATCATGCCTTTTTTGTGATCAATGGTGATATCCATGGTCTTGCCTTCTTCGACTTCGACCACGCCATCTTTGCCGACGAGCTTGAGGGCTTCAGCAATCTTTTTGCCGATCTGTTCACTCTGTGCGGAAATGGTGGCTACCTTCTCCCAATCTGCTTCTTTGACCGGCTTGGCAAGGCGACGAATCTCGGCAACTACGGCTTCGACCGCACGATCGATACCGCGCTTCATTGCCATTGGGTTAGTGCCGGCTGTGACAAACTTCATACCTTGGCTAGCAATCTTCTGCGCCAAGAGGGTTGCAGTGGTTGTACCATCGCCCGCAACATCATTGGTCTTGCTGGCTGCCTCTTTGACGAGCTGTGCGCCCATGTTCTCAAATTTATCTTCGAGGGTAATTTCCTTGGCAACACTGACACCATCGTGGAGAACATTTGGAGCTCCCCATGACTTATCGAGAGCAACATTGCGACCACGAGGTCCAAGCGTGACGGTGACAGCGGCGGCTAGTTTATTGATGCCGATAAGCATCTTTTGTCGTGCGTCGTCACCAAAAATGATTTGTTTTGCTGGCATATCTGTTTCCTTTTTTGTAAAGTATTATTTGGTTACTACGGCTAAAATGTCCTCAAACTTGAGGAATTGGTACTCTATATCACCAATTTGAAACTCGTTGCCACCCCATTTTTTGTAGATGACTGCGTCCTTAACTTTGACTGGAGACTCGACCTTCGCTCCATCAATCATTGCAGCCGCCCCAACTGCGAGCACTGTCCCATGCTGTGGTTTTTCTTCGTGAGAGTCTGGTAAATATATTCCAGAAGCTGTTTTTTTATCAACCTTGGCTGGCTCAACAAGCACATAGCCTGGATTTGGTTTGATGTGAGCAACAGAGATGGTCTGTGTCATAGTGACTCCCTTAGAAATAATTATTGATTACTACTAGCAAGGCAGTAAGAAGACTGCTTGTAAGCAGTTATACTAATCGACTGCTAATTTTTCGTCAACCGGGAGTTTCTCTACCAAGACTTCTTCGGTCTTGCCAGACTGAATGCGGGCAACCCTCGAGAGCAAAAAGCCTTCGCAGTTGATTCCGCGATCCCCAAAGTAGCCATTGAGCTCTTTTTGCACCAAGCCCTCGACTTCACTGCGATTGCGCAAAATTTGATCCAAGGTCAGTTGCGAGAAAATGTTGGCGATACGACTGCGAGAGATCGGTCGAACAACTTTAGAGACCATGTTTTCGCCAATGTTTTCCCAGAGTTCTGGGGCGTTTACTCGATCGATGCGAAACAGCACTGAGCCTTCCACCGAGATGTCCTGTCCATCTTGGGTAGAAACCATGATAACTCCATCACCCAAGGCCTCGTTGTTTTTAGTAAGATCAAAATCTTGGCGAATCGAGTACTCCAAAACCTGCGCGTTAAAAAGCTTGGCAACCTGCCAAAAGGGGATTTTGAAGTGCAGTCCAGGGCCCCATACTCGAGGCAAAACTCCACGACCGCGATCATACACACAAGCCACATGACCCGGAGGGACAGAGATAAAGAAACCGCCGACAACTTCGTCGACCAAAAATGAAACAACTAGGCGATCAAATTCCATAGATTTATCTATTGTACTCTACTAGACCGTCTGTACAACAGGGGTGTCGGACGCTTCCGCCTGCTCCTCCGCCTCTTTCTTGAGGCGATATTCTTCCATCTTGTGACGGATAACCATAATTACTTTGAAAATAATGCTAAATATGAGCGCGGTGATGACAAACAATTTCTTTCCCGCCGGTAATCCCATGAAAATAACAAATGAAACCACAGGCAACACGAGCTGATAACGGACTACTTCGTCTCGAGTTACTTTGTACAAAGAGGTGTACATGCTCAGCACCTCAAACACAAAAATAAGAATTGATTGAATAAGATTAAGCCTGAAACTCGTGTGGGTTAGATCATAATCTCCCATAAATACCAGGTTAAACGGCAACTTCACCTCTGGCATAAATGGATATATCAAGTGCACATCCTCGCCCGTCAGTCCGGTGGCAAAAATCCGCCACAACATCAGCGCGATAATCACTTGTACTACAAGCGAAACAATCTCCCCAAAGAGAATTCCCCTGCTTTGATTCAATACCTTTTTACTCAGCTTCCTCTGCAGTAACGGCTCGCTGGCGTGTTTTTCTTCGATGGCTTTGACCTGAGCAGCAATTTTACGACGATCACTCTCACTGCGATGACCTGCCAATGAGAGTGGCATAAGGAGAAAACGAATCAACACGGTCAACAAAATAACGGCAATTCCCATATCTGGGTTGCCGCCAGTAACAAAACCAATCAGCCAATAGAAAAAAACAAGCACGTTCAAAAACGGCTGGTACACCACAGTAGTAAACAGTGCGGCAAGAGAAGTAAACATACGCCTTTAGCTTCTGAGCTTCTTTTTGTCCTCGGGAAGAATCTGTTGGACCGCGACCAGGGTATCTCGCAGGGAGATGACTAGTTCTTGCGAGAGCTGCATGGTAGAAGAGTCAAACGACACATCACGGAGCACAGAGTTGGAGTCATCTATGAAGTGGTTAAAGGCGGTGTACACGAGCCGACCGTACTGCTCTGCCCAAGCCTTGCGTTCTTTTGGCGGTAAGTTATTAATCCCTTCGAGTGCAGCAGCGGCCTGTTTTATCTCTCTCAGCTTAACAAACAACTCAAATTGGACGTTGCGGGCATTTCTCATGTTTTGATTATAGCAAACAAACCTATTAAGTAAGTTTCCTTGACAGAAGGAAACTTTTGCTAGATAATCTCCTTATGACAGGGAAAGAATTGCTTAAAACGATACTCGTTGACAATCAGCAGCGAACTACACCAAAAGTGTGGAAACGGATACTACAAGTACCTACCAGCTCTGGAAAAATTATCACGCTCGCTGGAGTGAGACGAAGTGGCAAAACCTACCACCTATTCAATCTCATGAACCAGCTGCGAGCAAAGGGTGTTTCAAATGAGCGACTAGTATATTTCAATTTTGAAGATGAGCGGCTACAACTAACCAGCAAAGAACTTGATCTCTTGCTTCAGGCATATCAAGAGCTCTACCCAGAACAGAAGCTTTCTGAGTGCTCCTTTTTCTTTGACGAAATCCAAGAAGTTCCAGGCTGGGAAAAATTTGTCAGCAGAGTGTACGACTCAGTCAGCAAAAACATATTTATCACCGGTTCCAATGCCAAGTTGCTTTCGAAAGAAATTGCCACCGCTCTTCGCGGCAGGACTATTACATTTGAAGTGTATCCACTCTCATTTGCCGAGTATGTTTCTGTTCTCAAGCCAAAACTGCGCACTCCTCAAAGTAGCGCTGATCGTGCGACCATCATCAATCTGTTTGACCGTTTCATGCATGAGGGCGGTTTTCCTGAGTTGGTACAGCAAAACAATGAGCTCAAAAACAAAATACTGCAAGAGTATTTTAGTGTCATGGTACTGCGAGATTTGATCGAACGATACCAAATCTCCAATAGCTCTACTCTAAAGTACTTCTGCAAACGCGTGGTCGCTGCCAGTGGCGGTGAATTGAGTGTCAACAAGATTTATCATGAACTCAAATCACAGGGTTATCAGGTAAGCAAAGATACACTGTATCTGTATCAGGGTTACGTGGAAGCAATTTACTTGAATAGATTCATAACCAAGTACTCGCACTCTGTCGTCAAAGCAGAAAGTTCACAAAAAAAATGCTACGTGATTGACCCCGGACTGGGCGCCGCACTTGATTACAAATTGAGTCAAGACACGGGCAGGCTGCTTGACACAACGGTAGCGCTTGAACTGCTCAAGCAGGGCAAACACATTGCGTATCAACAAAATGGTGCCCAGTGTGATTTTGTCGTACTTGAAAAAGGAGTCGTCACGACGGCTATCCAAGTTGCAGCACAAATCGATTCGACCAAAACAAAAGCGCGCGAAATAAAAGGATTACTACAGGCCTGTACAAAATTTGGCCTGCAAAACGGAACTGTCTTGACACTAGACCACTCAGAGACACTCGAGCAAGATGGTGTTACTATCCGCATTGTACCAGCTTGGCAATTTTGCTTGGAGTAATGTCATGCAGATTCTAGAACTAAAAAAAGACAACCATCAATCCGTGATTGCGGCTGCAAAAAAAGTGCTAACTGCGGGCGGTCTCGTGATTTTCCCAACTGAGACAACCTACGGCGCGGGTGTGTTGGCAACTAATGAAACAGCCGTCGAGAAGCTCTTGGCATACAAATCTCGCAGAGAAGGCAAGCCGCTTTCAATTGCGGTGGCAGATCAAACGATGGCAAGTGCATATGTTGATCTGAACGAACAGGCCAAGACGCTCTACAGCCAATTACTCCCAGGTCCCGTCACTGTTGTCTCTTGGGCAAAACCAGATACGCTCGCCCCCGGCGTCGTCTCGGAGTTTGGCACTCTTGGGGTGCGTATTCCAGATTATGCTTTCGTCCTTGATCTAGTCAGAGCGCTGGACGAGCCAATCACCGCCACTTCCGCTAATGGCTCTGGCAAGCCACGGCCATACTCGATAGAAACCATGCTGCAAAACTTGTCTGCCACACAGCGCTCACTCATTGACCTGATTATCGACGCCGGCACTTTGCCGACTAATCCACCTTCAACTGTCATTGACACCACGCTCTCGACTCCTGTTACCCTCAGGCAAGGTGCAGTCGAAGTAACTCCCAGTACTGAGGCTGTGACGCTCGAGTCGAACTCAACCGAAGAAACCAAACGTATTGCCGGACAACTCTGCCTGCAGCACTGGGATATAGTTGGGAAACAAGGAGTAGTACTGGCGCTTGATGGCCCACTCGGCGCAGGTAAGACGGTGTTTGCCCAGGGAGTGGCGGCGTTTCTGGGGATTGCTGAGCGACTCACCTCGCCTACCTATAGTTACATCCAAGAGTATGACTTTGCCAGACATCAAACAAAAGGCATGCTCTACCACTGCGACCTCTGGAAAATTGATTCTATTGAAGCTTGTGAGCGCCTGGAACTGGAAAAACTCCTGGGACCAAACAACATTACCGTGATTGAGTGGTATGAGCAGGTGCGAACATATCTAGAGCCAATGCTCAAAAAGCAAAATGCGACGCTTGTCAAAATCAAACTTGCCGAGACACCAACTGGTCGGACGGTGCACATCTCATGAAAAAAAGCATCCTGCTCGCCATCGATACGTCGTGCGACGACACTGCAGTTGCCGTCACCTCCGGCACAACTGTCTTGAGCAACGTCATCGCCTCGCAAACTGATCTCCATCGCCAATATGGCGGCGTGTTTCCTACTGTGGCGAAACAAGCTCACAAAGAAAATATCCAGCCGACCGTCACTGCTGCCCTGCGTCGTGCTGGCACAACCTGGGATGACATCACCGCTCTTGCCGTCACCCAAGGTCCCGGCCTTGCTCCAGCGCTCGAAGTCGGAATTACGGCTGCCAAGGCCTATGCGAGCGAGCACAACCTCCCCCTGATTCCCATCAACCACTTAGAAGGACATGTGCTGTCTGTCTTGGCAAAACCAAAGCCCAGCAAACTACTAGAGGTTGCAAATGCCCTCTCCATTATTGTCTCGGGTGGCAACACCTTGTTTGTGAGGGTCGAGAAAATTGGCAAGTATACAGTGCTTGGTCAGACGCTCGATGACGCGGCCGGTGAGTGCTTAGATAAAATCGGGCGCATGCTTAATCTCGGGTATCCTGCGGGTCCGGTAATCGAACAATTTGCTAAGTTGGGAAACCCGAAAGCCATCCCGTTTCCGCTGCCGCTAACGACCACAAAAACGTATGACCTCAGCTTCTCTGGGATCAAAACATACACCCGAAATGTACTCGAAGACAAGACAGTATCAAATCCACTCACGAAGCAAGAGTTGTATGACTTCTGTGCAAGCATACAATTCGCAGTATTTCGACATATTACCTATAAACTGAACAAAATACTACAGAACATGACATTTTCACAAATTTGGCTCGGTGGTGGTGTGGCCGCAAATACAACCCTGCGGCGAATGATACGCGAAACAATACGAGCTAATGGCGACAAGGTGCATAACCCGAAACTAGCTGTGCCCTATAGCAAGAAGCTGTGTATGGATAATGCGGCCATGATTGGGGTGGCTGCGAGTTACAAACTCAAGCACAAAACCGACAACGAGACGATAGAGCGACGGCCGAGGTGGGAAGTAGAAAAAATCTAACTACTCTGCAGCGAAAAAATCTGCGACTAATTTGTCGAGCAGTTGTTCCGTGTATGCTGGTGCGGACTTCTGATGTTTTGCTTGCACCG
>JAQBYG010000032.1 GCA_027620445.1 bacterium | reverse complement strand
GGTATATTCTAAATTTACTTTCAAAACCTTCAGTTTTGTCGTAAACTTCGTATATACCGAAGCACATTAAGCGAAATACGATGTATTTTTATCTGTTTCAAAATTAATATCAATAGATGAAAACGAAAAAAAGTTATCGAAAACCAACGAGGCGAAACGGTTCTACTCATGTACAAGAGTTTCGTTTTATTCGATTGGTGCACGACCTTAAAGTTCAAAGAGCATGGTACGAAAAGACATTTGACTGGCCAGTGGTTGATGAGTGGAGTCACGGTGTCATGTTTGATACGGGCGTAGCAGTATTTGAATTGATTCAAGAAACGGATGTCGAGGCATCCAGTGGGTCGCGCATTGCCATTTCAGTGCCTGACGTCTGGTCGCTCTTTCAGAGGATTAAAGATCATGTCACGCTAATCTTTCCACTCCGAGATAACTCATGGGGCGATACTTCGTTTCGCATAGTGGATCCAGAGGGCTTCCCTATTACGTTTTTCACTCCGACTAAGCCAACGAAAACCTAAAAGAAAATACCTCTGACCCTTCGCCCGTCTTACGGCTCGCCGAATACAGTATATCTGGCTCGCTCCTGCCCTCGCTCGACCTATATTTGCCTCCATGTTAAAATTTGATAAAATGGAATGGAAGCTAACATTAGATATACCGAAACGTTATCGGAAAATTATTTTTTTACATGCAATTTGCAAATAAGTAATATAACAAAAATATCGATATTGTTTTTAATAATCTATATCATTCCTGTCTTGTTCATTTTAATTTCCAATGAAGTTGAATTACATGATAAGGCGACTTGTTGTGGGTTGTATGGATATTATGAACGATATTTTTTACCGTTTCCAACAATAAAATCATCAGCATTATCTCATTGGGGTGGTGGTCCAACAAAATTACTATATTTTAATATTGTGGAAAATATAATGATTCCACTTGTGATATTTTTTGTTCCCCAATTAGTTACGAAGTTAAAAAAATTGAACATCCGATAACACGGCATATCTGGTTCAGAAATTTTGCACAATAAAAAGCTAAGGAATGCAAAATTTCTTCACCCAAATTTGCCAAAATACTAATTGATTTTTAAAGGAATTTTGGCAAACTTATCAAGAAGTAATGTAAGGATCTTAATTATCCAAAAAAAATCAGCTTCTTTATGAAAAAAATTTTACTTGCGCTGGCAGCACTTATTCTTCTCGCATTCAGTTATTATTTTTTTTCCGATGAAGACGCGGCTGACAGCCAAAGAGCAAGAGAAGAAATCATCTCATACGAAACAGAGGTGGACGGTCCAGACGAATGTTCTTCGTATGAAGCGTACGACGCAGAGTTTGGTGTTTGTTACTTTGAGTGCGCAAGTGAGCAAGAGTGTGAAGAAATGCAAAATGATATCGATGATGAGTTGGCAACTTGGGCCGACGAAGCAGAGGGTGATTCTGAGCCGATTCATGAAGATCCCGAGGCGGACATTGAGGCAGTAGCTTCTTATGCAGTAACTGCCGGAGAAAAAATTGCGCTTGTTTCTGGAAATGATGCCACTGAGTATCAAACAGTTTGGGATGAAATTGCCACACTTTCTCCAAATGCTACCAGTGATGCATATATCGAAACGTACGAAGTATATGACGATTCAGATTCTGATACCTTAGCGTTTGTTGATGATCCAGATCAAAATGGGAAGTGGCGCATTGCTATAAATCTCGCAGGAAGAAGAGAGTCTACGCTGCGCGAGCAAAAAGCAACGCTCATACACGAGCTCGCCCACATCATTACCCTCAATACCAGCCAAGTGAGCTCCAACTATGTATCTTGCAGTACCTACGAACTAGATGAGGGGTGTGCAAATCAAAACTCCTATTTGCAAGCTTTTTACGGCACATACTGGAATGGTGTACAACCTCCAGCAGAATTTGTCGAAAGTACCTTCGTAACTGAGTATGCAGCCTCTGATCCCGTCGAAGATCTAGCAGAAACATTTACTTTTTTTGTGCTGGAGAAGGATAGGGAGAATCTTGGCACTACTGTTAAAGATCAAAAAATAAAATTGCTGTATGACTACCCAGATCTCGTTCAAGTAAGAAAAGAAATGAGAAATACTTTGAGTAGAGATGTGATACGGGCAAGGAAGCTGGGGAAGTAGGATAAAGAAGTCTTTACCGCTGCACCTTCGCCATCAACCGAGAAATCAGCCAAACTGGCAATGCTCTAACGATGAACGGAATAGGCTTGTTCAAAAATCCCGGGATGATCTCTGTCTTTTTTGCCAGGATACCCCGATAGATTTCTTCTGTCGCTTGCTCGACACTCTGGGCGCCACGAAAGAACAGTGCTTCGTCAATCTGCGCTCTGGCTGCAAACGCAGTTTTGGTTCTGCCTGGGCAGACTGCAGTAACGGCAACGGCAGTACCACGTAGTTCCTCTGCCAACGATCGAGTAAACGATAGCACGTACGCTTTGCTCGCATAGTACACAGCCATATTGGGGCCGGGCAGATACCCGGCGATCGAGGCTAGATTGATAATGTGTCCTCTGTTGCGTTTGAGCATCCCAGGCAGTAGTAAGTGGGTGAGCTCGGTCAGCATGATGACATTCAGCTGCAGCATGCTGAGGACTTTTTCACTATCTGCGGTTGCAAAGGCTTGCTTGTCTCCAGATCCCGCATTATTCACCAAAATATCTATAGTGATTTTTTCTTTGGTAAGAAACTTGACTAATTGTTTGGCCGATCCGGCAACACTGAGGTCAAGTGGTAGTGTAAGTACTTTCGCACGATACTGCTGCTCCAGCGTCTTTTTTGCAGTCGCAAGTTCACTTTTTGATCGTGCGACGAGGAGTACAACATGATTATCTTGGCAAAATTTTTTGGCAAGTGCAAAGCCAATCCCTTTTGAGCCGCCAGTTATGAGTACCACTTGTTGCATCTGGGTCGCATTGTAGCAGCAAGCTTTATAATGAGTGTATGACACTGCCTTTTGATCCCACATTCAAACCAGAGCTTACCCCACAAGAAATGTTGGAGCTTGGGGTATTTGGCGGAGCGTACTTTCCTGGTGGATCACCAGACTTGCCAAAGGAGTGGTTTGTCAAAGCGCGACTCTCTCCCGATGGCAAGATGCACAAAGAGCTCAATTATTTTGGAGTGAATGCTAGTCAGCCACTCAGCGTATGGCAGGAAAAGGGGTGGATTCATCCACAGGATTCTAAGGGTTGGTTCCAGTGGTACTGTCGTTACTACTTGGGTAGGCGCAGCGAAGACGATGCGCGACAGATCAAGCGTTGGCGAGCCTATCGTAGACACGCGGTACAAGTGAGCCGCAATTGCTTGCGTGGAGACTTTGAGTGTCGGCCAAAACAACGGCAGTCTTTGCTGCACTGGGCGTATGATTCAAGAAGACTGTAGATTAGTAATCATGGCGGGTTTTTGATAGAATCAACCTATGAAAATTCAGGATCAGATCATTCCCGTTTTACACAGATATGGTGTCAAGAAAGCATCTTTGTTCGGCTCGTACGCTCGAAATGAGCAAGACACAAGCAGTGACATAGATTTGCTGATAGAGCCACCTTCCGACATGGGTTTGCAATTTATACAACTTAAGCAAGAGCTCGAGGATTTGTTGGAAAAGAAGGTTGACCTGGTTTCGTTTAACGGATTGGATAAATATCTTAAGCCCTATATTTTGCAATCTGAGAAACCCATTTTATGAGGAGCAACCGAGAGAACAATAGCAATTTGTTATAGTAAGGCATGCAAAAATTCGAAAAACACCGCTTTTCTGACCAAGACAAACACGGACTGATCGGTTGGTTTATCGACACTCCTTAGGTTCGAAGCGACAGCAACATGGAGATTTCGTACTCTAAGCTCGAGGAGGGTTTCACAGCCGCGCCACACATCCATACCCAGAGTAAAACAGTGGTGATTATTCTGTCTGGAGGTATGACGTTTTCGCTCGATGGTGAGTTAGTTGAGGTGGACCAGGGAGAGTATGTCGTATTCGAAAAAGGCGTGGTTGAGGCCGTTGTCTCGGTCAAGCCAAACACAGAAAACCTGACGATTCACGCTCCAAGCATTGTTGGTGGGGATAAGCAAGACGCCTAAAGAGCATTGGCAATCACTCCCTACACTTTTTTCCTCAAGGTCGCTATACTGTACTCTGGTTATTTCGAGCGTTATGCAACCCATACTACAAACTACCAACTTGCGCAAAGTCTACCCTCCCGAGAAAAAGGGCGGTACTGAGTTTGTGGCGGTTGATGGTATTTCTTTCGAACTGGAGCCAGGACAGATCTTGGGACTGCTCGGTCCGAATGGTGCCGGTAAGTCTACAACTATCTCGATGCTTCTGGGGGTTTTGACGCCCACTTCTGGTGAGATCTCGTATTTTGGCAAAAGTTTTGAAGCAAACAGAAGCGAGATTCTCAACCAAGTCGGGTTTGCGAGCACCTACATTAGCATGCCGTGGCGGTTGACTGTTTGGGAGAACTTGCGCATTTATGCGCTCTTGTTTGACATCGAGTACACAGAGTTTGCCAAGCGGGCGGAGAAGTTCTTGACCAAGTTTGGTGTCTGGGACCAGCGATATAAAATGATGAATCAACTATCTGCCGGCCAGGTAACGCGCATTATGTTGGCCAAAGCATTTATCCCTCACCCCAAGGTTGCGCTGCTCGATGAACCGACCGCATCACTCGATCCAGACATCGCCCACGAAGTTCGCCGCTTCGTCCGCGAACAGCGAGAGCAGTACGGCACTAGTATTTTGTACACCTCCCACAACATGGACGAGGTGGCAGATCTGTGTGACTCAGTCCTGTTTCTGCGCAAAGGCAAGATAGTGGCTCACGACACACCAGAAAACTTGGCAGGTTCTATCTCCAAGGCAAAGGTTCGTCTACAGGTAGTCGATGGCCTCAAGCGCATCGAGCGTTTTGCCAGAGAACAATCGCTCCCAGCAACAATAATTGAGCGAGAGGTAATTCTCGAGATTGACGAACAAAAAGTGGCAGAGTTTCTGATGCAATTAGCCGACGAAGACATCCACTACTCACAAATCAGTATCGACAAGCCGACCCTAGAAGATTACTTTTTGAGCATGAGCATATGAACTGGCACCGCATTCACGCATTAGCGCTCCGGCATTTGTATCCGCTCAAGCGAGATTTTGATCTTCTGAGCGATATGATTTACTGGCCCTTGGTCGATACGATTGTGTGGGGTGTGACGAGCCAGTGGATTACTGACGCATCTGGGATTGCGAGTGCGGCTACCGGGATTTTGCTTGGTCTTGTGTTATGGAACGTGATTTGGCGTTCTCAGGCAGAAGTTGCGCGCAATTTGTTAGATGAAATTCAAAATAACAACCTGGTCAATCTCTTTTCTACCGCGCTGACGGTCAAAGAGTGGCTCGTGTCTGTTGTCTTTTTGTCGGTAATCAAAACCTCGATCACGATGGCAATTTTGCTGCCGGCCATGTATCTCTTGTACAAAATAAATGTTTTGCAGCAAGGGCTCTGGCTGGCTGTTTTCTTTCTTGGGGCAACAGTAACTGGGTGGTGGGTTGGGTTTTTGTCAGCAGGCGTCGTTTTGCGACATGGTCTGAGGATGCAAACTGTCGTCTGGACGTTCCCGGGCATGCTGCTACCTTTTAGCGCGGTCTTTTTTCCGCTCGATCGTTTGCCAGCGTTTCTGCAGCCCATTAGTCGAGTCATCCCGACAACGTATATATTTGAGACGATGCGGGCGATTGTGGCAGGTTTGCCAGTTGATTACTCGCTCCTGGCATATAGCTTTGGACTAAATTTTCTATTTTTGACCCTGGCAATTTGGTACTTTATCCGCAGCTTTGCGTATAGCAAAAAACTGGGATTGGGGAGGTTTAATACATGAAAAAAAACCAACTCAGCCCGGAAGAAGCCCTCGTCATTCTCAACAAAGGCACCGAAGCGGCATACTCTGGTAAGTACACCTATCACAGAGCAGCGGGTACCTATGTGTGTCGCCAGTGCGACGCGCCCCTGTATCGCTCAGAAGATAAGTTTGACGCCGATTGCGGCTGGCCAGCCTTCGACGATGAGATTTCTGGCGCTGTGCACAAGAGTTTGGATCGCGACGGGCAGGGCGCTGAGATCACTTGCGCCAATTGTGATGGCCATCTGGGGCATGTGTATGTGGGCGAGCGTTTGACCGAGAAAAATACCAGACACTGCGTCAACTCGTTGTCGATGCGGTTTATAGCTCAGGAAAAAGCGTGATGTTAAAACAACACATTTTTACGCTCGTACTCATTCTGCTCGGGCTATTTTTGCGTTCGTACGAGTTCGGTTACTATCCTTTAGGCTTTGATGCTATTCAAATACTTACCCAAGCAGAAAAAATTGCTGCGGGGGATGTAATAGCAATTGGCCCACCCACTGGACCCGCAAACATCTTTATTGGCCCATTGATTTATTATATTGCTGCACCGATCTTATTATTTACCTCAAGTCCCTATGCATTGGTTGTTGTAACAGTAACCCTGGCCTTATTCACAGGTCTGACAATCTGGTTTTTCTGTACCAAGCTTTTTGATAGATTTATAACCATTTCGATAGTGAGCTTGTGGGCTTTCTCACCTTTACTCGTTTCACTTGATAGGCTGCCTTGGAACGCGAATCTTTCTGTCCTAGCTGCTAGTTGCTCCTTTTTTCCATTGCTACTACTTGCAAAAAAACAGCACGAAAAGAGGACTTCTAACTTGGTTGTAATCTCGTTATTTGTGGGTAGCTTTCTTGGTTATCAAGCACATTTTTCTGGATTGTTGCAACCGGCAATTGTTGTTTTTTCGCTTCTATTGTTAAGGTCAAAAAACATATGGTATTACAGTGCTGCCATTGGTGGAGTTATAGCATCGCTTCTTCCTACCGTGGTTTTTGACTGGCGTCATGATTTTCAAAACTACTATGGATTTTTAGAATTGCTGCGGTCACAAACAGACACCACCAGCAACGCCTTCTCTGTCACTCTGTACCATACATTGAGAATTTCAGTCGAAAATATTGGCAAAATTATTTTTGATAGAACAAATTATTATCTGACAATACTTGCAGGGTTAGGGACACTTGTATTTGCTTTAGTGAGGGCTGGCTCTCGATCAATTTTGCTCTCAGTTGTCTGGTTTGGATTGGTAGCTGCCGCTTTTGCCCTCTATAAAGAAGACACTCCGGAGTATTACTATCTAATCCAGTTTCCGGCTTTTTTTTATCTCATCTCGCTTACTATAAATCGCGTATTGACCAAGAGTTGGCAGTGTGTGCTCTTTCCTTTGGTATTTTTCATATACTCTTTTTTCATTTTGTTTCCCAAGCAAAAGCCTCTGGCTTTGGAGATAGCAAATCAGTTGTCACTTGTAGAAACGATCCAAGAAATGGCGCATGAGCAGCAAGTTTCCGAGATTGTTTTTGACATGAAGTACTATGACGCATTGGGATTGCAGCATTTGTTAGCAAGAACAGACGTTCCCTTCGTGGAATCAGGTAAAAAGCTACATATTATCTATCCCTACTCAGATAATGCGGTTATGACGACTCAGTTTGAGCGAGCCGCACTTTGGCTCGATCCTCGCACGAACTCAAACAACAATTTTGTTTCCGAGGAGCAGTATCTCATCGAAACTTCTCCAGAGTTGTTTTTGTACGAGGATAGCTACAAAAAACAACAAACCGGAGATACAACATATAGTTTTTTTCTAGACGGAAGGCAGACCAACGAACAACTTTTGGTGTTTGTTCGCAGTGATGAGAACAGACCAAAGTATGAGCCTCTCTATCTTCAGCTGCCAAACGCACCATCGATCGTTAATGGTTGGAAGCTAGTTACCTTTAGCGGCGCACAACTGTATACACAGCAAGTGAGAAGCAGCGTTTTTCTGTATATACCTGGAGATTCTGACAGTTCTCCTTCAGCGAGGTTAGCAAACATCGTAGTATGGTAAATTCAAGTAACACAACCACTATCCGCCCCCTCCAAAAAGACGACAGCTTAGATCTGTGTCACTTCATCAACGAGATCTCAAAGGAAGATACCTTTATCCGATTCTCTGGCGAACAAGTGACGCTCCCAGAAGAACAAGCCTATGTGGATTCCGAGCTCGAGCTAATGCAGCAAGGTGACCTCGTTAAGCTCCTGTGCTGGGTCGATGATGAGCTCGCAGGCGTGATAGACATCCACCGTATGATCGAGTTCCGGACGAGAAAACGCCACGTTGGCCTCTTGGGTTTGCTGGTCGCCAAGCGGTTTCGCGGACAAGGTATCGGCAAGCAGCTGCTCCTCGAATGCATCGCGCAGGCAAAAGCGCACCTGCGAGGGCTACGGATGATTCAGCTCGAGTGTTTTGCGACCAACACCGCTGCGTTAGCATTGTATGAAAAGGTTGGCTTTCGCGAGGTCGGTCGCGTGCCAGAGGCGTTACTACATAAGGGAGAGTATGTGGATGAGGTGGTTATGGTGAGGGGGGTTTTGAGGCAATGCAGTTTTTCCACTGCAACCTAGCTCTGAGACTCAACTAATTCTTGCATTTCTGGAGTTTTCATGTCTTGTTCAATGAGAGAGCGGATGTAGACAGAGCGGGGGATTTTTTTGACTTTTGCGACTATATCTAAAAATTGAGCAATGTTTGGGGAGATGAAGAAGTTGAATCGAATATCTGCCACTTTTGCCGCATAATCTAATCCAGCCACAATCGTTTCTTCAAGTGTATCTTCGCGGTATTCTAGTACTTGTAACTTTTCATTTTCGATTCCTTGTACAAAAAATGGACT
>JAQBYG010000031.1 GCA_027620445.1 bacterium | reverse complement strand
AATCCTTTATTTTTATTGCTACTTCTTGTGGAGTGAGATTTGTGTTGTCAATTTCTAGAGTTTCTACGAATGGTATAGAGGTAAACATATCCCACTTGTCCAATGAATTCTCCAACCCTTCAGACGTTTTCACTTTCCCAAATTTTTTTCTAGAATCAGAAGTAACTCTTATTTTCAATTCTTCAATACTGGCATACAAACGAACAAATAAAACTTCTCCATTGTGCTTATTTATCCTAGACAATATTTCATGAATCATATCATTATCTTCTGGGTAAGAATAACATGAAGTGAAAATTAACCCATTAATATGTGCTTTAGATGCTGCTTCAAAAATCTCAAGCCTTAGTCTTGTGCTCAACTCAAAAAATTCTTTTGTTCCAAATTCAAAAAAGGGTTTGATAAGGTCAACTGTAAGATGATTATGAAATACTTGAAGGCCTGTTATTTGAGATAATTCATTTGCAACAGTTAGTTTCCCGACAGCTGGAGGACCATATAAGTAAATCAGTTTCATAGGTTTGTTGTTTTTCATAGCAGCAAAGATAGAAATTAAAATTTTCCTTATCCCCCTCCTTAAAAAATCAAAAATCTTGTTTTGTTTCCTGATTTCAATTCTGACTTTCAACCGAGAAGAGATAAAAAATGTATGTCGCACAACGTTTCAGAATATGCGATGTTTGACAGCGGTATAATATGCCCGAAGGTCGACCGCTGGCAAATATGGGTGTAGCGAGGTGCAACCGAGCGAAACCGCATATTCTGTGTTATACGCGCCGCAGGCCGAGCCAGAGTGCAACATTCCGAAGGGCTGGCGAAGAGTTCAAGAAATATTTTTCGTTATTATTTATAGTGATAGGCTTTCTTAATAACAAAATTGATTTTTCCGATTATTTAACGGTGCCTCTTGAGACCACTTGTAACTTTGTCGGCAATTTTCGCATCTGTATGGAAAGCTAGTCCTGCGAGATTAAATGATTCAGGATTCAGTTTTAGTACTGCACCGCGATTGTCGTCGTCATTGTTTGTCGCAAAAATATCGTTAGGGAAAATACTGAAAGCAATTTCGCGCGAGATTGCACGGTCATAAGTACGTTTAAGCTCATCGGCGTTGCCTTCAAATACAAAAACAGGTTGACGTAATAGAGGTAGATATTCGCGACCAGTAGCGTCAGCATATGGTTTGCCGATGATATTTGGATCACTTGCAATTCCACCTGATAAGAAAGCAGTTACATTTGCACACTGCCACGGGGCAAGGTCATCTCGCAGGACGACGACAATTTTTGTATTGAACATCATAGTTAATGGTTATGTTAATAAATTTATAAATCTTTTGTAAACATCTTAAAGGAAAAATCAAATTTATCCATATTTTGCAAGCCTGTCTTCATTTTACTTCAAGAAAAATATTTTTTGAATTGCGTATAACTCGTTTTTATGCGAAATATTTTCATAAAATAACTCATAATTGGTATATTATCCGAGCATTCTACTCCAATACTTTACTCACTCTGAATATCCTCTGCCTCAAATACTACTTTAGACGCACTTCAAATGTGCTGCCCATAGCCTCTGCCATGGTCATGAGCGTTTGCAAAGTTGCGTTTCTTGAGCCGGATTCCACTCTAGTAATTGTGGTTCTTGGAAGTTGGGAAATTTGAGCCAGTTTTGTTTGGGTTAGTCCTAGCTTTTCTCGTTTCTTTCTTAAAGCCACAACAATTTTGTAATATCTTTTTTCTTGATCTATAAATGCTCGCTCCTGAAGAGTAATGTCTGCTAAAAAGTTTTCTGCTGGAATTGTAAGATTATTTTTCATACTCTGTTTTGCGGTGAATTAAAACATGATAGCTCGTTGTCACTAGTGTTCCATATATAGCACATTAAGTCAATTATTCTGTAACTTCCAAAATGTTTCCGTCTGGATCTTTAAAGTATGCGACCGTCTGTCCCCAAGGCATTTGCTTGGGACCTTCGAAAATCTCGATACCCTTGGCTTGGAGGTCTCGGCAGGTTTGGGCGACATTCTTGACGGGAAACGCAATCACGCTACCACCACCCACAGTCATGTGTGACTTTGGAAACATACGAGTGGCCTCATCTTTCTGAAATATTGCCAAAAGTGTCTCTCCCAATTTAAAGTCTGTGTATTTTGTGTCTTGCGAGTTGAGTTCTAACCCAAGCATATCTCGATAAAATAGCAGTGATTTCTCGTAGTCATCCACAAGCAAACAGAGGGCGTAGAGTTTGGTAAACATAGTTTAAATCATCAAACTTTGTCTAAGTAGAAGCGGAACAACCCGGCGACAATTGCCATTAATAACAAAATCAGTAACACAAAAAATGTTTGAGCGCGTTTCTTATCTACCCGTTTCTTTACCCAATTGGCTAGTATGTTGGCAACTTCAAAAAGAGACGCAATTAAAAAAATCAGGCAAGACACAAATGCCCCAAGTCCGCCTGGAACCATAAGTGGAAAAAACACGAATAGCAAGCCAGCATCTTCATTCATGTTATCAAGCCATCTTCCCAGGTGATAACCTACTACTAGTGTCGCTAAGAAGTGTAGCAAAGCAACAAGTGATGTCACGATTGCTTTTCTTCTAAAGTTGAGTCTTTTGATTCTCTTCCTAAATATGAATAAATAAAAAAATAATGGACCGACGAGTACAACTAGAGCAAAAAACGAAAACACAATATAGTTACCTAAGAAATTTTGAAACATTTGTAGAACTATTATATGCCAATGTTACCCAATCGGCGAAACAGTCTCCAACTGCATGTCATTCTTTTTTAGCTTGAGATACACCAAAACAGAAGCAAAAATAAGTACTCCCCAAACAACAAAAAAGTACTCCAACCTGCCCTGCGTATTGAGAAGCCCACACACCGCGCTCCCAAACCATAGACTGCTTAAGCCTTTATACAAAATGTATCGCCGAGAAAGCCATCGTTGTTCTGGTGTCATATGGGTGTAGCGAGATAGTATATGCTACCACCCCACCCAAGTCGTCACGAGCAACAGCAAAAAGAACACCGCTCCGAAAATGAGTACGAACTTGCGAAATTGAGTTGGGCGCTGTAGGGGTTGCAATCGCTTGGTATTGAGAACCAACAGCAAGCCAAACGACACCATCATGGCGGCCGCATTGAGAATCGCCGAAAGTGTGATGAGGCCACGCGGTTCGCTAAAGCCAGAGACATACACAATGATACCGACAATAATTTGAGTCCAAACAATAACTGCAAACCCTTTTGATTGATCTGCTTTATTTTTGTTCCAATTTTTTAGTAGTGAAACGTTCTCCGCAATAATTCTGCCCGAAGACTCGAGCACTCCCAGCTGCGTAGAAAACAGCATGAGCACAGCGACGATAAGAAAGCTCGTTGCGACCGGAGCACCGAGCGCTGATCTGATGGCCGCCGCTTGTGCGTATAGAAATGAGAGACCAGATGATACCTCTTGCCCATGCACGGTTGCAAACGAAAGCACCGAGAGCAAAATAATTGTCGCCAAGCCCAATCCCCAAAAAACAATACCGTGTTCAAGGCGAGCAAATCGCCACCAAGCGTCCCACCGCTGTATGTTTGTTTTGGTCTGCGGAAAGGTTGTGCCTCGAATCACAGTCGGTCGTGACTTTTGCAGAATGCCAGAGATACGATCGGCAAACGCCCCCATGCCAAGGCCTTTTTCTCGAATGTAGTACGACTGTGCCAAGTTCAAGTTACCACCGGCACCTGCATACGCAAAGGCTGCCAAAAAAGCTGAGAGCTTCACTCCCTCGGGAAAAAACCACCAGCCCGCGCCTTTACCCGCCAGGCCCCAAGCTGCTGCTACCCAGCTGTCAGCACCAATCAGTTGTACGGCCAAAAATATAATCATAAGTAAGCTAAAAATAATAATGAGTGTCTGGGTGCGCACCATTGTTTTGTACAGGGAAGTGCCAAGTGTCAGCATAATGCCGGTCAAAAGCAGGATAGCAATCGCAAGCACTGTCTGCGGAATTTGCGGCAGCAGCGAGTGAATGATTTCCGCAGTGGCCGATGAAAATCCAGGCAAAGACCAAGGGATTGCGGTAGAAATAATAAACCAAATGGGCAACAGTGACGATAGCCTGCGAAACCCAACAAACACGCTCTCGCTCCAGCTCAGGCTGTAGCGCATAACTTCTGTATTCAGAAAAAACTGCAGAGTGATACCAAGTGCTGCACCCCAAAGTAACCCTAGGCCATAATTAGCAGCGAGAAACGGCCAAAGAATCAACTCGCCACTCCCGAGTGCAAGACCGAGCAAAATAAATGAGGGACCGAGAGTTTTCCAGATTGAAGGAGGAGATTGGAGTACAACTAATTTCATACACCACCGCCTGAGTTCAATGATATATACAAAAATACTCCATATGCAGCTATAAACAACAGACCGACGTACCGCGGTATTTGTCTCCCTCGAAAATGTACCAGTACAGTGGAAAACAGCAGAGTAACCGAAAACAGTAAGGCAGCAAGTTGGCCAGTGATGTTCCAAGCACCCGCAGTCGCGAACACAATTGCTGGAAACAAGGTAAGATTAAAGATGTTGCTGCCTAAGACCGTACCAATAGCCACCTTATTTTGCCGATGAAAACTAGCTGTCAGTGCGGTCAGTAATTCTGGCAGCGTCGTCGCCATACCTGCCAAAGTCAAGCCAAGCACTGTCGTGCTAATTCCAAACTCTAGTGAAATGATATTGAGAGAAACAACAACCTGATTGCCACCCAGCCACACGAGCGCGATCGCAAGCGCAAGTAAGATCAAATGTTTTACTACACCAAAAAATCCAAGTTTTTTATGACTCCGACTAAGGCGAGCTTTATCCTCTGCCTTGCGACCCTTGATGCCCAAAATAAATTGATACGAGACAATACCCAAGATTGTGGCTAATAAGTACAGTGCTTGCAATGCGTGAGGCACACGCAAAAGCGACATACCACAAAAAAGAACTGTAACTCCCAGTAGCATCCAAGCGTTTATTTGCGTTTTTACGGTACCTGGCTTTACAAATCCAAAAAATATTGCAGCCCCAAAAATAAAACTAATGTTTGAAGCACTACTTCCGATCAAGTTGCCCAAAGCAAGACCAGGGTCATCTCTGATAATCGCGCCAATGCTGACTGCAAACTCTGGCACGTTGGTACCAAGCGCCACAATAATTAAAGAAGTGATGAGCGGCGATATTCGCCATGCCAGTGCCAATTTTGTACTAACAGAAACAAATAATTCTGCTGCCAACAGCAAAACGATGATACCGAAACCACCAAAAATGTAGGCAGAAAGCAATTGGCTCATGCAACTGCCTTTGTTGGTTGTAAGTCGAGCCATTCTTGCAAAATTTCGGCGGCTGCATAGTGATCAACTGGTTTATGGTTGTCCTGCGACCGCGTCGTATTGGTCTTGGCCCGAACCACCTGAGATGAAAGTGTTTCGTCAACAAACTCTAGTGGCAAGTTAGTTCTCAGCGATAGCTCAGTCGCAAATACTTTTGTCTTGGTTGCCATCTCCCCTTCGGAAATGCCGCATACTAGTTGTCCGACCTTCTCTTCGTCAATGATCTTTTGAATCTCGGCAAATACCTGAGCATCATTCTCTACGATCGCCAACGGCTCAGCCAACGAAGCAAACGAAAGCGCGAGGCCTATACGCTTGGTGCCAAAATCAATGCCGAGTGTTTTTGTCATGGTATTCCTTACGATTGAGATACCAACTGCGCAGTAATCACACCCCGCCTCAGGTACGTTCCTTCTGGTGTGCAGGTCACCAGCTTGAGGCTCTTCGTATCGTACTTCTGGGTGAGAATCTGCACATCGGATGGTTTGACCTCTGTTTTTTCTTGCACGATGTAGGTATAGCGAACTCCATCCGGAGTTGTTATAAAAATCTCATCACCCTTCGACAGCGTCATGATGTAACTAAATATTGAGTTGTACCTTCGAGGATTTTTTTCACTTGGGTTATAAAACTGGCGCAAGACCGAGTGACCAAAAATGACGGGCGAACCGAACTCACCTGGCAGCGCAGTACCGGGATAAGCAATGAGTCCTTCGTTGAGATTAGTACCTCCGACCTTTACACGAGCATTCTGCACGTCAATTTTGGGAATATCTACCGTGTACTCAACAATTTCAGAGTCTGATTCTGTGTCCGCCAATTGTGGCAAAGTATCTTGTGAAAACCAGTTCAGCAAATTGGTGTAATCAAGTTCTGTATCGATTATTTCCGGCTGAAACGCAAAGCCGCGTTCTTTTGGCACAACTTCAGCCATTTCTGAGACAACGACCGGAGTCAACTCCATCACTTGCTCTTGCGGCACTGGTGAGGTCAACTCTGCCGCTTGCAGCTGTGGGATGGCATTCACGTAACTACCAAGAATCGGAAACACAGCACTCCCCACCAAAAAGAGTCCAACAAACAGTAACACAATAGGCACAAGCGCTGCGCCAACTCTCACCGGCAAGGGGATCCGCTTTTTTATGGTGGTAATTTCTTGATCACTGACTTCTGTCTCGATCTCATCCGCGGCTGATAAACGCTCGAGGTGTCGCTCGATCTTTGACTCAAGGGCTGCGAGCGTCATGCCACCGAGCAATGCCTTCCGGTAGAGTGAGATCAACTCAGCCTGATTGACTGGGGCGGTTGTTTTTTTCTGTTTACTCACTGGTCTCTCCCACAATTTGCAGTGTTACCCGATTTTCTTGTTTGGGTACTCGCCCCCAGATGGTGGTAAGAATTGCGGGCTGCAACTGCACCGTTGTTGCCTGCACTTTTGAGTTTGCAGTCAAGATATTTTTTGCAGCCCCGACTTGTTCTCCCAGAATTTTTGAGCGCAGCTCATCTGTGTCGAGCTCAGCAACTACCTGTGCTGAAATATTGACGCTCAGTGTAATCTTCTTTGATAAGTCTTTCTGTTCGCTCGGCGCCGATAACACCTCTGGCTCACGATCCTTCAGCACGAAACCTTCTGGAATTTCTGACTTAAGCACAGTCTCAACAAGCGGAAGTAAGTCCTCTGTTTTATACTTCAGCGTTTTGACCACAGCGGTCACCGTTGCTGTCACCGAACTGGCTTCCGTGCCTTCCTTCTCATCTGCGGTCGAAGTAAGTATCTCAACCTGCTGAGGAGGCAGTACATAGGTGCCAGAACCAGATTCTTTCGCAAATGCTTCTTTCGCTTGGTCTAAAATATCTTTTTTTGCCTCACTCACAAGCAGCTCAAGATCTGTGGTAGAAACCACTCTAACCTCGCGACTCGCTCCACCAGACAAACCTTCGTCAATCGTCGCCGAGTATGTTTCACTTGCAAACGACGCAACAATCAGCTCTGTCCCCTTGGCCAAATTACTCTCTGCGCCGATGGCGGCGGCACTCACGGCTACTGATTTTTTTCCGTAATCCTTGACTTCACCACCCTCCTTGGTCGTGACGGTTGCTGCTGGAACTGTCAGAGATTCATCAAGCGTAAACGTCAATTCTTGAGCAGTCAGCGTGGTACCTGCAGTAAAGGTTTTCTCTTGCAGTGTTTTGTTGAAAATTGTAATGTTTCCCTTGGCTTTTTCACCAACAAGGGCAATACCGCTCGAATCGGTCGTTTTGGTCGCGCTAAATTCAGCTTCATGCGCTATGGCAGCAATTGTGTTAGTTTCGGGATCTGAAGCTGCTATCGATGCATCCAAGTTCAGCTCGACTTCTTTGGAAATAGTCTTGGTCACTGGTGTCAAGCTAATAACAGCCGTACTCCAAAAGTAGACACCAAGAAAAGCCAGAACGAGAAGCACAACACCACCCAATCCCACACCAATGCCAATAAATTTGTGTGGTTTATGAGGTGAATTGTGGTGTAGTTTTGTACTGGGAACCTCCGTCACGACATGGGCTTCTTCTACAAATCCAAAATCTGGCTCGACAGCCCTCTCAACGGGAATAGGAATACCAAATGATTTGGCGGTTGCTGGCTCAAAGTTATCACCACGCACCACTTCTTTTGGCTCTGGTTCTGTCTGAGTCGATTCAGTTGCACCATGGGCGGCCACCCCTGCTTGTTGCGCTAACAGCAGCAGCAATACTTCTTCTTGGAGGAACTCGATACTCGGTTGCTGCAAAAAAAACTCGCTGCCTTGCCACTCTGCCGTCAAAAGCTCCTGCTGAATCACTTCAATTTCTTCATCGGTAAGGAGCGCCGACAGACACAGCAGTTTGGTGGGCAACACCCCAGCTTGCTGGTGCAATCTGGCGAGCGCTTCTGTGACATCGGCCACAGTATCACCTGATTTGCCAATGTTCTGCTCAGCAAGTGCTTTTCCTTGTGTAATCAAAGTCGCGCGAATGGTCGTTTGAGAGAAAAGCAATGCGATCACACCACCAGATTGTTGCTGAGCTACTAACGCATGTGTCAGTGCTTCGGATTGCTCGATAAAACCAACTGGCTTGAGTGACAAATCCTTCACTAGTGAGTCGAGCATCTTTTGTTTGTCTGGTACAACCGACCCATCCTGCACCCAAGTAGTTTCGAGCGCAAAAACCACTGTGTTTATCTTTTCCGAATCGGGGCCAAGCTCTTGCAACGCCTCGTCTGTCTTGACGACTAAGCTATTGAGATCGAGGTAGTGATAGCGCTTCGAGTGAGATGCGACTGTTGTGTGCGAGCCTTGCATCCTGAGAAGCAGCGCTTGTGTGCTGGCGTCGGTGATCACCACACATAACATGAAGACTGGCTCTGATTGTTTGCTGGCAGAAAAAATGTTTGGCAACTGCATAAACTGCCACACCTAAAAAGTGCGCACCTCCATTAAAGCAAAAATCCGACCAGAAGACTAGTGCGACTCGACTTGCAAATAGATTCTGCGAACACCCGCGGCAACAGCCTGTTGCTTCATAAACTGCAGTTTTCCAATTTCTGCCGTATGCGTCACGTGTGGGCCACCACACAACTCGCGAGAAACCCAATCCTTCTCACTGCCAATAGTGTAGACAGAAACTTCGTCAGGATACTG
>JAQBYG010000030.1 GCA_027620445.1 bacterium | reverse complement strand
GGTTGGATCTCTTCTGGTGGAGATAAAGGCAAAATTGAAACAGCGCGCAATCGTATCACCACGGCCGTTATTGGTATTATCGTCCTGGCCTCCATTGTCGCAGTATTCAGCATCCTACAGGTATTTCTTGGTATTGAAGTATTAAACTTTATCAAATAAACTGGTGATTGCGTGCAAAAAAATAGGAGTGCTATAATAATCTGGCAAGTGGTACTTACAGAGTAATAAAAAGGAAAACATGACCAACACTTTTTCAAAAATTGCAACCAAAGTAGGAGCCGCGGGTACCGCCACTTACATCTCCCTTTTCAGTGGTGTTTCTAGCGTGCTTGCTCAAAGCAATGTGGGGACCGGAACAGGGACAAGAGGTAGTGGAAGTGGAAGCACTACGAACATTGGCACAGACGTACAGCTCAAAACCGGCTATGCAAGTAGTGTCGGATCACTCATTTCTTCGGTTTTGACGTTTGTCATGCTGATTGCCGCGCTTTTGATCCTTATGTATCTTATCTGGGGAGGTATTCAGTGGATTAGCTCTGGTGGCGACAAAGGAAAGACCGAAGAAGCTAGAAATAAAATTACCTCAGCTGTCATTGGTCTAATCATTCTGGCAGCAGCATGGGCTGTATTCTTGATTGTATTGAAGTTTCTTGGCTTCGAAAGTTACACGAAATTGTTCGAAAATATTCAAAGCATCAGCTGATCAGTTTAGAATCTGGAATCGATTAACCCCGCCTCTCGGCGGGGGTATTGTACTTATAGGCTTATAGTGTTGTATAATACCTATCATGATCAAATTACATCAAAAGCTGGCAGCGGCGTTGTTTGCTCTGGTGATGGTAATAACACCTAGTGTCGCACTCGCAAGTGGTAGTTCCCTGGGTGTTGTGCGAGATGGCGACTCCATCTATCTCTCCACAAGTGCCGCAACACAATCAGCAGTTAGCAGCGCATCTCCCTCTGGAGATGTTATTCTGTTTAATGGATACGCCAGTTCTCTTGGTTCTTTGATTTCCTCAGTCCTGACACTCGTTATTCTTATCTCTGCCCTCCTGGTCTTTCTCCAACTCATTACCGCTGCATTTCAGTGGCTCACCTCTGGGGGAGATAAAGGAAAAACTGACGAAGCTCGAGGTAAAATCGTGGCAGCTGTCATTGGCTTGGTTATCGTCGCTGCATCGTGGGCCGTGTTCCTCGTTGTCCTGAGGTTTCTTGGCTTTGAGTCATACGACGACTTGTTTGCTAATATGCGATTGATTAGCTAGCAAGCTGCTATACTAGTTGCAGATGCAAACTCGAATCGTTCTCACCAAAATAAGCAAAAATCTGACAGCGACGCTCGCGCTACTTGCCATGAGCGCCCAACCCGTCTTTGCGCAAACGGCGGCATGGGGAGGTAAGTGCGTTGGTAGTGAGGTAGGAAGAAGTGATGATGTCGCCACAATCCAAGGCCTTGAGTGTTTGTTCGCCAATGTCTTTCTGGTGATTATTCCTCTCATCGGCCTGGCCGCCTTTGTGATGTTTTTGGTCGGTTCGTTCCGCTGGCTGACCTCTGGAGGCGATACCAAACACACTGGTCAAGCCAAGCAAACCATGACCTATGCGGTGATTGGTATTGTGGTAGCTCTGAGTGGCTTCATTATTCTCAATCTCATCGCCAACTTTACCGGTGTCGAAAAGGTCAAAGAATTTAGAATTCCGCGCTCAAATGAACCGCCGTAGGAAGCACCGTTTGTAGAAGGTGGTGGCGACTAGCCTACTCCGTCAAGTTGCTTTCGGTTATACTAACTAGGTGAAAAGATTGCTCATCGCCACCCTATTATTGTCTCTTTCATTGATTTTTGCCCCTTCGGCACACGCGGTTGCATGCGGCATCAATATTGACCCAGCAAACCCTGCTGGCTATCCCAGTCCTAGCGCTCTACCAGCCGGTAGTTGGGTTAGGTTAGAGTACAAAGACTGCACGACAGATGAACCCGCAGCAGCCTCAACGAAAATATATGGAGATGTACTCAAAAAATATAAATCAGCCGGAATTAAGACGCTCGTCATTCTTGATTATCTCACTTATCCCGATGCTGCCGCTAAAAAGGAAAAATTTGCAGATCGAGCCGAGTACATCAACCAACAAATTGGTGGACAGGTTGATGCTTATGAAATCTGGAATGAACCAGATATTGCGCAAGGTGGTGGCATGTCCCCCCAAGAGTTTGCGGAAATATTAGATGCAGTCGTACCAAAACTAAGTGGAAAGAAGGTTGTCTTGGGTGGCTTAGCATCTGGTCATGCTGGATACCTTAACCAGACTCTGAGCGCTGTCTCAAACGAGACACTCGTAGGTATCTCTGCAATTGGAGTGCATCCGTATGCAAAATCTGTTGACGGTTTCCCGGGTCCGATGACTGGTGATATGGCTTTTTTGATGTCTCAGTACAAAGCTGTTTCAAAGGGAAAGCCACTCTGGATAACCGAAATTGGCATAAACACCACAATTGACGCGCAAATTACCGGTTATCTTGACAGAGTTTTTGCAGCTGGACTTGGAGACCCAACATTTTGGTTTGCCTGGAGTGATGGCATGGTAGACAACTTTGGCATCGTGGACGCTGGCCAGAACCCAAAAGCAAACTTTGCGAATTATTACACAGCCTGTGGTGCAACAGCTCCAACTGGTAAACAACCTACACTACCCGCAATTACTCCCCCAGGCGGACAAGGGTGTGGAGGTAGTTCTGCAGGAATACCTGGAAACAATGACTACAAAATTGTTGGAGATTTAGATCAGAATCTTTTCCACCTTGCCCCAATAGCTGGCCTCTATCCCGAACCGGGAAGAAGAAATTACGCCCAGATCCGCAATGATCTTGTGGAACAAGGCTATCAAGCCTACTGTGCTATTCCAGAGCAAGGCATTACTGGGTCTGTAGGCCCACAAGATTTAGTCAAATACTTTGTTGCGCAGGGAGGAAGCAAAGAGTTGGAACTTAGTCCAATCTTGACGCTCGACTACTCTCTAGCGTCAACACCACTCTTTCGCGACAGCGAACGCAAATTTCATATAAAAAGTGATCTCGAAGAATACTGGTCGTATCAAGAATCGGCAAGCAATACATACTCGCAAGCAGAGCTCAGCTCCGCTCCAATCGAATCACTTTTAACAAAGTCTCAGCGTTGTGGTGAAGGAATCAAAAACATCTTGGCGCTGGATGAAATGTGTTCCAAACTGAGAGATCCCAATTCTTGCGCACTGTACACATTTCCAATTGCTCAAACCAGTCATACTATCAGGTCGCTGTTGACGGAGTATCGTTCTGTTGGTGGCAATCGAGACAACAGTGCGACAATTTGCAAAGAACTAGAAAAAAGCTCTGAAACAAAGAAACAGCAGCTGTTTGCTGACTTTCAACAAGTACCATTGACTACTGAGCGTGGCTTCCGTCTGGCATTCTTAGTACTGAGTTTGAAAGAGATAAAGAAAGATCCAAATAGGCTGTTTAGCTTCTTTGCACATAACACAAATCCCCGTGACGAAGTCCTCGTGGTAGCTTTCAAAATCCCCGATGTTATCACCAACAAACCTACTGCAAATACCATCACTGGCTCGAACTCAAAAGCCTATCCGTTTTTTTCTGATGGCGCAATGTTGGCTCGCGACTCACTGCTCACAACCGATCAACAGCAAAAAGCAGGTGAAAGAGAGATAGAGCTCAAAACAAACCTGTCAGAAAATGTTGCAAAAGTCAGTGCCCAGAATCCTGACAATGCTATTTATTGTCTCGACGGCGAACCTCCCTTTGGGACTGGCAGCATTGCCTGCAAGGACCAGCTAGTGAAAGCACTGACAGATATTATCAATGCCCAAGAGCTCATAGATAGTGATCAGCTCAAGTGCGTTGGGGAAGATGAGATTGATGATTCATACAGCATCGATGAACCTGCTGCCATCGGTGGGCAAGCACCCGCTGCGGTTTTCTCCGATGAGTTGGGGGCACGGATAATTTCACAATTATTTCTTAGTCTCGGCGGCACAAGTCCTGATAAAGCAGTACAAACGTTCCTGAGCACTTTTACTATAAATGAAAAAACGGTTGAGAATGGCCTGACTGGAAATACTTCGCTCAAAAGTTACTTGGTCTACCCAGTTGGCTACGAACTAGCCGAAGTTGAAAATGTCTTGGCCAACAGTTTTTTGACCAAAGTCCAAATTGCTGAACTTGAATCCGACAAAAATAACAATGAGCGTTTCGAGCTGTTTGGAGGAACTACCAAGCTCACTGACAATACTGCAGGTTTCAGCATTTTTTATCCTCCTGGCTGCAACCCTGTTAGTGATAACTCTGGTTGCTATAGAGACATCAACGCTGTTATCGAAATGGGCATTCTCAAGCCTATCCAATTCCTCGGAGCCAGACTCGGTTACTACCTGCGAGCTGTGCAGCGCACGCTCGCCAAAGAAGCTAGCTCGGTACAAACATATCTGGCTGCTTGCAAAACAACTGAAGAATTTTTGCTTGATCGTTGTGCGAGCATTCAACAAAAAGAGCCGCAACAATCTCTCACGTATTGCAGTATGAAAGAGTTGGCAATCACAAACGCCTCCACAGAGAAGTTTAAAATTTGCAAAGCCACTTGGGTCTGGGATTCATGTGAGCTGATTGACAAAGGCAACGCTGCATACTTTCTTGACTCTAGTTCAAAACACACACTAGAGTATTCCCTGAGAATTCTAGACGGTGCAACACTCATAACAACGGGAAGTGTGGTGACTATGAATCCTGGACAAGGCTACAATAAAAATGGATCGATACCTCGATGCAGTGGTCATGGGCATAGCATGGGCGCTGGACCAGGAGAGATTTGGTATCTGCCTGCAAATACTCCTGCTGACAAAGTTGAGTTGGAAGAAACATGGAACACGCTTGGATCAAAGCTAATGTTAAATTCTCAGGATATTGACTGGATCAACTATGTTGTCAAGTTACAAGTAAAGGCAGGGTACTACTACATACCAAATTGGGATTTTGGGTGTTTATCTAAGAAGAATATCTGGATAGACAAGACGGGCAAACAAGCTACTGAGCGTCTAAAGCTGGGTAGCAGCATTATTCCTGTTGGCGTTACAGCTTCGGGACGAAGCTCATACTGTACAAAGATTTCGCTCAACTCAAACATGCCTGGGGGACCAGATGGAGCAGAACATGAGTACGTCAATGAAAGTTTTGGTTGTCCTGTCGCAGGAGATGGATACGACATCATGCTCAACACCTCATGCGGCGGTTTGAATGGATCTGACGATTTGCGACTCTGGAGTGATTTTTTCAAAGAAAATGCCAATCCACCGGGCTTAGCTCAATATGAAAAAATATTTGGCATAAAATTTACCCTACCAAACGAAAATACAAGTTGTGGTGAGTTATTTCCCAATACCATTCGTGAGGTAAATTGCAACGAGACAAGCAACTCCGACGTTGGCAGCATCGCCAACTTTGGCAAAGACATTGATTTCGAAATTGAGTACTGGAATGGCAGCACGGTGCGCTTCCGACCACCGTCAGAGGAAATCTGGAGTAGTATTAATAAAGCAGCGAGTCGCCATGGCTGTGATCCGCTTCTTGTATTGGCCGTAGCTCACTCCGAGAGCTCTGAGTTTCGCAATGACACAGTGAGCTCTGCTGGAGGAAAAGGTGTGTGGCAATTTCCTCCAGGTCCTTGGGGAACGTGGTGGACACCTTATAACTCAGGTGCCCCTTCATGCGCAAATCATGAACCAACCTACTTCACCGCTGAGTACAAACAAAACCTTACAACACTAGATAAAAATTTGGATTTCAGCACCCCAACCAATATTCCTGCTGCAGCAGATGCGGCGTGTCGCTTGATCTTGTGGACTGGCATGCAAAAATACCCCGAGAATGAAAATGAGTTTGCAGAAGTCTTTGCCATTCGCGGAGAAAATTCATACGGACAAATTTGGAACCCAGGTCAAACTCACCAAGCAAAGTACGCTTGGAAGTTGTGGAGGCGTCTCAGAGCTGAGATGGAAAAGTCGGCAGTTGCTCAACCAGCAAGCTATCCTCCCTCTGACTGGGAATCGTGTAGAACACAACAAGGATATTAGTTAGCCACCAGCTGGCTGGGAGAGTTGTCCACAAAGAAGAAATTAGCTAGCAAACCGCCGTACTTTATCTACCACCCACATGCGAACCAGCGAACTGGTCGAAATATCATACCCCTGAGAGATTTTGTCTAACTTTCTCTTGAGGCTCGGCGTAAGTCGAATTGTCATAGTTGTTTTTTTCTCATTGGTCGGCTGATAAGATCCAGGTGTAATTTCTAACTCCCCCATGAAATCACCTATGTCATTCGCATCCCAAAACGAGGCTTCTTCTTTTAGGTTCTTGAAGGTTGGTATAGTTTTTTTGATCACTTTGACTCCTTTCTTATTTTCTCTTGTCTATATATTGCTCGCTCTTTTTTCGGCATGTCTCGCGCTGTTACAACATAAAATTCGTATTGATTTTTTTGTGCTTGTAAAACGGTGGTCAACAATCTATTACCCACTCGACCCAAAACAATTACTCTTTGCGAATATCCTTGCATGAATACAACATGCTCATCTTGCAGCGATGTCTCGACCTCCGTTTGCAGAACGCCGTGTCTTGCTATATGCGCAATGTTCCACTCGTTCCAAACAAGTTTTTGTATTAGAACAACCACAACGTGATTGTAACACAATGTGTTACAAAAATAAAATTAACCCCGCGCAATCGACATGCTCTTAGCAAGTGACTCGGTCGAGTTGGTCACCAGGTTTTTCTTGGCTGGTTTGTCTTTTTTGATTTGCGGAACTACCTCAGTTGTGATCTGCTCATAGCCAATCCGTCGTGCGCCTTGCCGCAGCAATTGCCCAACCGTATCAAATGTCTCGGCAGAAACACTGCGCGATGCTAATCCTTGTGTCGCCATCTCTATGCCATATAGCAGCTGGGTAGCAGCATCGCTCGAGAGCAAAAACCCGAGGTCGGCAATTAGTCGCGCCACTTCTTGACTCACACTCGCAGCACTCCCCGTGTTGATGGCTAACGTAGCAAAAGCGGGCTCAAAGGTGGTGATCGAAACCACCGGTACACTTTTGTAGACTTCTTCGTAGCTCATGTAGAGCTGCTCGAGTTCTTCGAGTTCCTTCACCCCAATGGTGAAAATAAGATCAGCCTCTGCTCCCGTGTAGGAAAACTCAACCGAGGCTGGATCGAGCGGTTTTTGGCCTTTCTGCGGCTTGATGGTCAAGTAGAAACGACCCGTTTCTTCGCCAATGTGGTAATTTACATTGTCCACCTGCTCTGGTTGGTACTCAAAGCTGAGCACGAGGTTCTGGTTACCCAGCTCGGTAACGGCAATCTCTTGTGACTCGGGATACCGAGAGTGGTTTGGCATGCGAGGAGACAAAAGGCGAACCTCTTTGCCCGCTTGCATCAGGCTCGACGTTAGGGCTTCTGCTGCTGCTCGATTGTCGGGTGTGGCTGTGCTGGGGAAAATAACAAAAATGGAGTTGGCTTGGGCGATCAGGTCGGTCAGTTGCGTTAGTTTTGCAGCATCTATCATAACTATATCAGTGGTATACCATGTAATTCAGAGTGTATCAATGGGGAGGTGGCTAAAGGTTGCTCGAGCATCTTTGAGGGAGAGAACCAGAATTGTTTTACTCATCGGTGATGGTAGAAAGCCAAGATGCTGATAAAAAGCGGCAGCTTGCTCGTGTAAGGCATGAACTAACATTGCTCGAATACCGATCTCTTCTGCTACCTGCAGTGTTCGCAGAATGGCATCACGCAGCAAAGCCTTGCCAAGTCCTTTGCCTTGCCATGCCTCTGTAACAGCCAATCTGCCTAAAATTACCACTGGAATCGGATCGGGCATATTTCGTCGAATCCGACCCGGGGCTTCTTGTGGCAAAACAGAACCGCTTGCCAAGGCATAGTAGGCAACTACTTTATTTTTAACTACTACAACATAGGTGCGAGAGGCGCCAGAAAGTTGATTTTGTAGTGCTCTACGCCTCAACCAATCGTCCAGCTCTGCCTCACTAGAGGAAAAATCTGACAAATCATGTGATTTGGTGAGTGCGGTTGGTCTCAATCCCATGGAGCTGGAGTAGCTAGCAATGTCTGTAAGGTTTTTGGTTGACGGACAGGAGCATCAAGAATTGCGGTAAACGCCTCCCAATTTGTGTCGTCTAACAAAAATAACTGCTGATCGAGCAGGGCGCTCTCAGCTGCTCGAGCCGCCACATCCAGAATAAATTCTGAGCGTGTTTTGCCTCGTACTCGTGCCGCCTGGTCAATCAGGTCTCGCTGGGCCGGTGCTATCCGAATATTGATATGAGTGCTTTTTGCAGCAGGTGTTTTCTGTGTTCTCATGCGTATATCTTACAGAATGAGAGAGGGATGTCAATACATTGTGTGTACAAAAAATCGTACGGTTGAAAAAATTTGCTATTCTTATGCCATGCAACCAGCTTTCATTGTAGGATGATTAGGATGTTCATTCGGTCAAAAAATCCCACCCTACAGTTCTTGTAAGAATCTAATGCTACTATGTGGTATATGACCAAAGATCAAAATATCGCTCTGTTTAATCAAAAAAAAGTCAGACGACACTGGGATGCTGAAAAAGAAGAGTGGTATTTCTCGGTTATCGATGTCGTAGCAATACTCAGCGAAAACGCAAGGCCAAGAAAGTATTGGAATGATCTAAAAAGTAAATTGCAAAAGGAAGGCTCTGAAGTGTCCGATAAAATCGGACAGTTGAAGCTCACTTCAACTGACGGAAAAAAACGCACCACAGATGTGGCTAATACCGAAACAATACTTCGCCTCATTCAATCAATCCCCTCGCCAAAAGCAGAACCATTCAAACTCTGGCTTGCCCAAGTAGGTTACGAACGCCTTGAAGAAACAGCAGATCCGGAGCAATCCATAGATCGTGCCATGAAGACGTATTTGCAAAAAGGCTACTCCAAAAATTGGATAAACCAGCGACTACAAAGCATCAAAGTACGAAAAGAGCTAACAGACGAATGGCAAGAGCGAGGCATGAAAGTGGGCAAAGAATTTGCGATTTTATCAGATGAAATCACCAAGGCATGGGCAAATCGTACAATCAAAGACTATAAGAAACTAAAAGGACTAAAAACAGAAAACCTGCGAGACAACATGTCTACCCTAGAACTTGTGCTCAATATGCTCGCCGAGGCTTCTACAACCGAAATTTCAAAAAAGAAAGTTCCGCAAGGACTTAGACAAAATCGCAGAGTTGCTCATGAAGGCGGCACCGTTGCAAAAGTTGCCAGAACAGAGATTGAGCGACAGACTGGTCAAAGCGTCATTTCTGCAGAAAATGCCAAGGCGCTGCAATAATCCCCCGTTCTCTCACCCCCCCCACTCCTGCTATAATAATGGAATGCTCAAGCGGGAGTGGGAGGGG
>JAQBYG010000029.1 GCA_027620445.1 bacterium | reverse complement strand
CCAGCGCTGCCCCTAATTCCCTTGCCATTTCCAAAATGGTGACCCCACGGGGAATCGAACCCCGGTTACCAGGATGAAAACCTGGTGTCCTAACCGCTGGACGATGGGGCCAGTTATCTGCCACTCCAGGTGACATTTTCGAACTGGTCTATTGTATCAGGCAACACGCTTATTATATCGTATCGGTACTGGAGATACCCTGGGTATTGTTGGAGGTAGGCGCGTGCCACTGTGCGTATGGCGCTTAGTTTCTTTGGAGTGACTGCGACGCTGGGGTTACCGAAGTACTCGCTCTTTCTTGTCTTGACTTCACAAAAAACGATTTCATTGGTGCTAGGATCGAGTGCAATGATGTCGATCTCGTATCGACCGAGAGCTATGTTGGTCGCAATGATCTGATACCCTTTATCTGTTAAAAAGCTAGCTGCGCGTTTTTCTCCGTCAGCACCAACACGATTTGTTGCAAGCTTACGCTGCTTTGGTGAAAGTACTCTTTTCCCTAATACGAGTGGCGGCTTTTCCGATGCGTTCACGCAGGTAGTATAGCTTACTGCGTCGGACGCTGCCGCGAGATTTGATCTCAATTTTTTTGAGTGTTGGGACATTGATAGGGAAAATCTTTTCGACGCCAATGCTGTTTGCTCCAATTTTGCGGATGATGAATGACTGACCAGTGCCACGATTTCTGATGGCGATGATAATGCCTTCAAAGATCTGGGTGCGCTTTTTGTCACCTTCGCTAATTTCTTCGTGAACGCGGGCGGTGTCGCCTACATTTACTGTGATGTCGTTATGAATAAAAAATTGTGCCATGATACTTCTCCTGATGTCGAGAACGGTATTGTACTCGATAAGTGCTTGAGACGCAATCGATTATTTTTTCGCTCTCTGAGCAGCCGAGACTCGAAGAAACTCGATAAAGAGCGGGTGCGGCTGTAGAGGTCGCGATTTATACTCTGGATGCGCTTGAGTGGCGATGAAAAAGGGGTGGAGTTTGGGTGAGAGCTCGATCATCTCGACGAAGAAGTCATCTGGAGAGGTACCCGAGATTACAAAGCCCTCTGCCTCGAGTGCTTGGCGATACTCGTTGTTGAACTCAAAGCGGTGACGATGTCTCTCAGAGATGAGTCCCTTTTTTTTGTCAACAAACGCATCGTACTTGTCGTAGATATTGTATGCGAGCGTACCTTTTTTGAGCACGCAGTCGTAGGCGCCGAGTCGCATGCTAGCTCCATCACCTTTAATTTTTTGATATTTTTCTTCAAACGGTATGTCATGAATGATGGGGTTTTTTGTATCAGGGTTGACTTCGCTCGTGTGTGCGTCTGCGAGTCCAAGCACATTGCGTGCAAACTCGACGCAAGCAAGTTGCATGCCGTAGCACAGGCCGAGGTATGGTACTTTGTTTTCTCTTGCAAACTTGATGGCAGCAATTTTTCCCTCTACTCCCCGTTCGCCCCAGCCAATAGGCACAATAATGCCTTGGGCTTGCCTCAACAAATTGAGAGCAGTTTTGTCTTTTTTCTCGACTGCTTCGGCGCTGATAAGATCAAGCTTGAGTTCTAGGTCGTTGTGCCAGGCAGAAAAGCGTAGCGACTCAATCAGCGAGACGTACGAGTCTTGGAGCTCATAATCGCCAGTCGCGAGGTATTTAGCAATAATTGCAACACGCACCTCTTTTGCTTTTACTGATTTAATTTTCTTGACGAGCTCGCGCCACTCTTTGAGATTACCTCGTTTGACCGGTAGTTTTAGTTTATTCAAAACAATCTCGTCAAATTTTTGCTCGGCAAAAACAAGGGGGATGTCGTAGATGGTGTCGCAGTCTGGGTTTGAGATAACATCTTCTTTACTCAAATTGCAGTAGTAGGCTACTTTTTCCTTGCGTTTGTCGTCGATCATCAACTCGGCTCGACCGACCACGATGTCTGGCTGGATGCCCATTTCGTTCAACTTACGAACTGAGAGTTGGGTTGGTTTAGATTTAAGTTCGTTGATATGCGATGGGTTGGGAAAGTAGGTGACGTGAATATGCAAGGTGTCGTTGGGGAAGCGCAGTTTCATGATACGGTACGTCTCGTAGTAAATGACGTTCTGGTACTCGCCCGCAGTGCCACCCAGTTCCACCAAGATAATGTCGTGCTTCTCTGCGGCTGTCATGATTCGCTTAATGACTTCTTCTGGGACGTAGGGAATCGCATCCACGGTCGCGCCGTCAAACTGCAGATTTTTTGTTTTTTCGATCACAGCGGAGTACACCTGACCAATGGTCGTGAAATTTTTGTGTCCAACTTCTTCCGAAAGAAAGCGCTCGTACGAGCCGAGATCGAGGTCAGCTTCTAGACCGTCTTCACACAAAAACACATCGCCATGCTCTATCGGATTGATGTTGCCTGAGTCAATATTGAGATAGTTCTCGCACTTAATGTTGGTGACACTGTAACCACGATTTTTCAGTAGATACCCAAGTGAGGCGGCTGTAATTCCCTTGCCAAGGCCCGACAAAACACCACCCGACACAAAGATGTACTTCGTAGTTTTTTTGGTTTCGTTGGAAGAAAAAAGCCCGCTGTTTATCACGGGGCGTTATTATAACGAGCAGGACTCATAGAAGCAAACTGAAAAATTATTGGAGTAACTTTGAGATCTCTGCGTCGATCTCGTCAGACCAAGTTACTCCATATGGGAGCAACATTCGCTGTGGCTCTTTTCCATTTGGAATTAAGACGACTACCGATTCTGAGCCACTGTGTGCTTTGAGCAGCGCTCCGAGTTTTTCTAGCGTTGCCTGCTCTGTTTTTCTTGGGATGAAAATCTCGTGGTCGGCGATGTCTGCTTTTGGTTCTGGAATATTGTCGGGAGGAACCAGTTTTTCGACCATCAGCTGCATCTCGTCATCTCGGTTATCAACTTTTCCCTTCAGTAGAACGGCGGAGTCGTTCACGAGTAACTCACTAAACTCCTGGTAAATCTTCGGGAAGAAAACGACTGGGATAGTACCGGTTTGGTCCTGAAAAGTGGCAAATGCCATCTCTCTTCCCGACCGCTTAGTAGTGACTTGCCGAATACCGCTGATAACACCGCCAAACAGAAACGTGCTGCCGGTGTGTACGCTGAGGTCGAGCTCGGCTATCGTTTTATTGGCTCGTTTTGCTACTTCGGTCAGCGCATTTGCGAGTGGATGCTCTGTCAAATATAAACCCAACAGCTCTTTCTCAAATGAAAGTAACTCGGCTTTCGGATACTCTTCGAGTACCGGGAAGGTATCAGTAATTGCTTGTGAGCTATGCGATACATTTGCAAAGAGCGTGTCTTGTTGTTCATCCTCGGACGTTAATTGATTTGCTGTTTGACGGATAGATTCTAAGCTCTCGAGCATGCTCGATCGCGTCCCAAATGCATCAAATGCACCGACTTTGATTAGTACTTCCAACGTTGTCTTATTTACTTTTCTGCCATCGGTCACATTTACAAACTGCGTGAGCGAGTGAAACTCTCCCGCTTTTGCTCTGGAAGCCAGAATATTCTCGATCGCTGCTGACCCCACGTGTTTGATCGCAGTTAGGCCAAAGCGAATGCTGAGCCCATCGAGTGAGGCCGCATCTTCTTCTAGTGTGAAGTCTGCGTCTGATTTATTGATTTCGGGTGGTAAGATATGAATATTCATTTTTTTGGTCGTTTCGATCGCGAAGGCCACTTTTTCATCTCGATTAGCAGAATGTGAGGCGGACTCAACACTCATGAGTGCGCACATATACTCAGCAGGATAATGTGTTTTGAGGTACGCGGTTTGGTACGCGATCATGGCGTAACTGGCAGCATGTGGTTTGTTAAAACCATAGTTTGCAAACGCTTCGATAAAACCCCAGACTTTTTCTGCCACCTGTTTGGTGTAGCCGTTTTTGATTGATTCCGTTGCGAAGCGTCGTTTGTTTTCGTCGAGGAGTTTTTTATTTTTTTTACCAATTGCACGGCGCAGAATGTCAGCCTCACCAAGAGAAAAACCGGCCATCACGTTGGCAATCTGCAAAATTTGTTCCTGATACACCATGACACCATAGGTTTCTTCGAGCACTGGCTTGAGAGACTCATGTGGATACGTGATGCTTTTTGGGTTGTGTTTGCCCTCGATAAATTGTGGGATCAGCTCCATAGGTCCCGGACGATACAGTGCGACCATGGCCATGATGTCAGAGAACTGGGTTGGTTGCAGTGTGCGGGCAACTCGCCTCATGCCCGCTGACTCGAGCTGAAAAACCCCCATCGTTTCGCCGCTCGAAAGTAAGGCAAAGGTTTTGGCATCAGTGAGGGGGATTTTTTCAATCTCAATTTTTTTCCCTTTGTGTTTTGCAATCAGGTTGATGGCGGTTTGCAAAATGGAGAGGTTGCGCAGCCCCAAAAAGTCAAATTTGAGCAGGCCGATAGCATCGTCAGAAATATTGCAGTCCAAAGCGTACATGTCGTACTGTGTGATAGTTTTGCCGGTTTTGGAGTCTTTTTGGATAGCGGTGTAGAACGGCAGTTCTTTATCCGAGATAATAATTGCAGCAGCGTGGACGGATGAGTGGCGAATCGATCCCTCGACGGTTTGAGCAAGGTCAATCAGTTTGCGATACTTTGGCTGTTTGTAGTACTCAGCGAGTTCTGGTACAGATTCCACGGCAGACTTGAGTGGAGTCTTTTTGCCGGGAACATTCGGGATGAGCTTTGCAATACGATCCGGCTCTTCGTACGGCATTCCCAGTACGCGCCCGATATCTCGAATCGCGACACGGGCTTCCATTCTGCCAAATGTAATCACGTGTCCGACGTGATCGTCGCCAAATTTTTTTGCCACATAATTGATCACCTCATCTCTGCGATCGTCGGCAAAGTCCATGTCAATATCTGGAGGTGTTGGTCTTTGTGGGTTCAAAAAGCGCTCAAATGGTAAACCATGTTCAAGTGGATCGAGCGAAGTGATACCAAGTGCGTACGAAACAATTGAGGCAGCAGCAGAACCACGGCCAGGACCGACACCAATCCCTTGTGATCTTGCCCAGTTGACGAAGTCTTGAGTGATGAGAAAGTAGGTGGCGTAGCCTTTGTCGATGATAACCTCGAGCTCGTACTCCATACGGTCAGTGACTTCTTTTGTGATGATTGCGTATCTTTTTTTGATACCGATTTCAGTCAGCTTTCTCAGATACGAGTTGGTGGTTTCGTTTTCTGGCAGCGGAAAGGCTGGAAAGATGAGTTGACCGGTAGGAATGGTGAGATCGCATGAGTCTGCAATTTTCACGGTGTTCTCAATCGCTTCGGGATAGTCGTGAAACAACTCCACCATCTCCTCGGTTGAGCGTAAGTAAAAATCAGGCGAATCGAGCATCGTCATCCGCTTTTTGTCGGATATCAACTTGCGGGTCTGTACACAAAGGAGCGCATCCTGTGCCTCCGCTTCGTGGGCGTGGACATAATGAACGTCGTTGGTTGCGACGAGCGGCAAACGCAGCTTGCGTGCAAGCTTGACTTGTTCAGCTAGAAGTTCTTCTTGGCCTGGGATTGCAGGATGACGCTGCACTTCAATATAAAATCGATCGGGAAACAGCTCGGCAAATTTTTTCAGCTCTTTTTCTGCTAGTTCGTGATTGCCATCTCTGATTAGTCGGTTGAACATGCTACTCATACAGCCGCTGGTGCAGACTAGCCCTTCTGAGTATTGTTGCAGTAACTCGAAATCGATGCGTGGTTTGTACGAAAAACCCTCAAAGTTTGCGAGTGAAACAAGCTTGAGCAAGTTTTGATATCCTGTGAAATTTTGCGCAAGTAGTGTGAGGTGAAATTGGTCAGAACCCATTTTTGTTTGTTTGTTTTCACGCGACTCTTTGGCGTAGTAGGCTTCAAGCCCAACAATAGGTTTCACGCCTGCCTTTTTACAAGCATTGTAGAAATGCACCGCACCGTGGACGTTGCCGTGGTCAGTCAGTGCGACTGCAGTTTGGCCGTGAGCGAGCACTTGTTTCAAAAGTGGCTCAATTTTGCTCAGTCCATCGAGCATGGAGTACTCAGAGTGGACGTGTAGATGTACAAACTGTTTCTTCATGTTAGGTGCTGCTTTCGAGCTCCCTCAACAGCGCAGTTCTGACCTGAGAAGGGTCCGATTTCTGCGGCAACTGGCGCATTACTTGTCCCATTGCGAAGCCAATTATTTGCTTTTGTCCATGAAAGTACTTGGCGGAAATATCTGGATTTTCTGCCAATACCTTGTGAATTATTGTTGTTAGCTCTGTTGTATCGATACTTTCTGTTTTTTGTAGTGCTTCAAAAGCAGCCAAGGACTTTTCTGCTCCAACACTTTCTGGTGCCGGAACTTTTTTACTTTGAATGTTTTTGAGCAATGCCTCTGCTGAAACACCCTGCTGTTTGGCGCGTGAAAACAATGTTTCATACAACTCTGCTGCGGCCTGATTTTCTAGTACTTGTGCGGCTAGTGAGCGTGAAACATGGTACTCTGCCTCCCACCTTCGTGAAACGGCATCTGGTAACTCAGGCAGCTCAGCTCTGAGCGCCTCAATTTGTTCTGTAGTAAATCGAATTGGCGGAATATCGGGATCTGGGAAGTAGCGATAATCCTCTGCGTCTTCCTTGCTGCGTTGCGGATACGTTTCTTGTTTCACCGCATTCCACCCTCGAGTTTCTTGCGGAATGCGCTCGCCTTTTTCTAGCAAGGCTGTTTGACGTTGTACTTCAAAATCGATAGCCTGCTCAAGAAAGCGAAATGAGTTAATGTTCTTGATCTCAGTCTTGTAGTTTGGCAGTGCCGTCTCATTAGCAGGGCGAAGTGAAACGTTTGCTTCCAAGCGCATCCCACCCTGCTCCATATCACAGTTGGCAATATCGAGATACTTCATGATTGATCGCAACTGTTTGCCATAGGCCGCTGCGTGCGCTGCAGACGTTATATCCGGCTCGGTTACGATCTCGACTAGTGGTACGCTGGAGCGGTTGAAATCGATCAAACTAAGCTGTTTGCCTGCCACAGTTTTGTGGAGTAGTTTGCCCGTATCTTCTTCCAGGTGGATGCGGTGAATGCGCACGGTTCCGTGTTCAGTTTCAATCGTACCGTCGTAGCAAAAAGGGAGATCGTACTGGCTGATCTGATAGCCTTTTGGTAGGTCTGGGTAAAAGTAATGTTTGCGATCAAATTTCGAAAAGAGGTTGATTTTACAACCAAGCGCTAGGCCGAGTTTGATTGTCCACTCGATTGCGCGCTTATTTGCGACCGGCAGTGCCCCTGGCAAACCCAGGCAGACAGGACAAGTGTACGTATTTGGCTGCTCAGCATGAAACGGATCGTTTTTGCAGCCACAGAACATTTTTGAAGCTGTTTTGAGCTCTGCATGTACTTCCATGCCACACACAAGCTGATAGGTTTGGTTTGTCATAGGTGTATCTCAGGTACTTCTTTGTGCCAGGTCGTTGCGTCTTGATACGCGCGAGCAAGGGTAAGAATCGCCCGCTCTTGAAACTTGTCGCCAATTATTTGCAAACCAATCGGTAGCTTATCCGCGGTGAATCCGGCAGGAACTGCAAGGCTCGGAACGCCGACAATATTAATGGTCGCTGTAAAAAGATCTGCTAGCATGTTTTCCATCGGGTTGTCCAAAAGCTCACCAAACTTCTGTGCCGGACTCGGTGTGGTGGGTGCTGCAATAAAATCACATTGTTTGAATGCATCGGCATAGTTATCTATGAGTAAGGTGCGCGCACGCTGAGCGTTCTTGTACAACTTTTCTGCATACCCTGCGGACAGGGCATAGGTACCAAGCATGATGCGTCGAGCTGACTCAGGTAAAAAGTTCTCTCTACCCGTGCCGTAGCGGACTCCATCGTAGCGCGCGAGGTTAGAGCTCGTTTCACTCGAGGCGAGCATATAGTAAATGGGGATCGCATAATTGAGCATTGGCATGTCAAGTTCTACGGTTGTAAGACCAAGCTCTTTCATTTGCTCTACTGCCGCCAGAATGGTACTGCGAACTTCTGGATTGTAGTTTTCTGCAAAGAACTGCTTCGGCAAGCCTATTTTTTTACCAACAACACCATCAGTAAGACCTTCTGTGTACGTATCAACCGGTCTGTGAGAGCTTGAGCCATCTTTGGGATCTGACCCAGCTATCGTTTGTAGCACTATCGCAAGATCTTCGGCGGATTTGGCAAGCGGCCCCACCGTGTCGAGCGACGATGCGTACGCGATCGTGCCATAGCGCGAAACTCTACCGTAGGTAACTTTTAGACCAGAGATGCCACACATGCTCGCTGGATTGCGGATCGAGCCACCAGTGTCCTCGCCGATAGAAAACGTCACCATTCGAGCTGCAACTGCGACCGCACTGCCTCCAGATGAACCTCCCGAGATATACGCAGGGTTCCAGGGATTTTTTACCGGACCAAAGTCGGTATTCTCATTTGAGCCACCGTGTCCCCAGCTGTCTTGATTATTTTTTCCAATCAAAATCGCGCCGGTGTCCAGCAACTTTTGCACGACTGTGGCGGTATATGGAGAAATAAAGTTTTTAAGTACTCGGCTGCCTGACGTAGTTGGCAAGTCTTGGGTGACGTAACTGTCTTTAACCGAGAATGGCATGCCGTATAACAGATGTTTGTCGTCACTGAGCGCTGCATCCTTTTCTCTTGCTTCCTTGAGCAGTGCCTGTTTATCTCGAAGCGAAATAAAGCAGTTCAAGCTTACGCCTTGCTCACATCGCTCAATGGACTCGAGTACCAGTTGCTCTATCGTGATCTCACGCTTGCGCAGGAGCCCAGCTAGTTCGGCAATACTTTTATCAAGGAGCATTTTCGTCTTTCATAATGGCTGGCACCACAAAGAATCCATCAAGTGTGGCCGACGAGTTTTTGAGCGCTTCTGTTTGTGAAAGTGACGCAGTTACGACATCATCTCTCAAAACATTCTCTTCTTCAGTGGTGCGAAAGGTCTCTGAGACAGCGGTAAGATCCAGTTGTTTAATCTGATCCATATACTCAAAAATAGTTTTCAACTGCTTTTCATACTTCTCTATTTCTGCATCGGAAATAGGTAATGCTGCGAGTTTTGCTAAGTGTAGGACTTGGTTGCTCATGCCAGTTTCTCCAACGCAGCTATGCGCTCTGCTACTGGCGGGTGTGTGCTAAAGAGTTTTGCGAACCACCCGACCGCGCTGTGCGTATTTTTGAGTGGGTTAGAAAAGTAGAGATGGGCGGTTGCTTTATTGGCAACTTCAAGTGGTTCGAGATCTGAGCTAATTTTCTTTAGTGCAGCTGCGAGACCTCGAGGATTTCGTGTCATGCCGACAGCAGATGCATCAGCCAGAAACTCTCGTTTTCTCGATATAGAGAGTTGTATGATTTGTGCAATGAGTGGTGAAAGCAGGGCCAGCGCAATGCCGGCAACTGCAAGAATCGCCTGCAGCTGTCCACTGTCACGATCATTATCCCGTGAGCGCCCTGAGTTCCCCCAAAAGGTCATCCTCAGCGCCCAGTCAGATAAGAGGGCAATCATGCCGACAAGAACGGTGACGATGGACATGAGGCGAATGTCGTAGTTCTGCACATGTGAGAGTTCGTGGGCAACGACTCCCTCTACTTCGCTTCGAGTGAGTCTGCTGAGTAGTCCGGTGGTAGCGCACACCACGGCATGCTCGGGATCTCTGCCCGTGGCAAAAGCGTTCATCGCAGTATCATCTATCACGTACAGCTTGGGCATCGGCATGCGTTGTCCCGATACAATATTTTCCGTCACGGTGTAGTAATCAAAAAACTCTTCTCTTCTTGCTGGTCGAGCCTTAGAAATACTGAGTATCAGCTTGTCTGACCACCAGTAGGAAGAAAACGAAACGAGCCCTGAGAAAATGAGGGCAACACCAACCATGCTGAGATCGTACTGCAGGCCAGCCGCAATCAAGTAACTAGCGCCCACAATGAACGCAATAAACATCATCATAATGAATGAAGACTTCAGTTTGTTTCGTTGAATGAGCTGAATATGCGTCATAAGATTTAGCTTATTGTAAACCCTCGCCGAGCCTGGTGAGAAGTGAAATTAGACGTTTACTTTGACGTCTTTCATCTCATCTGAGCTCACTTCGAGGTGCTGCCCAGATTGAGGTGTTTGGAGTCCTGGTTGCTGCTTGAAGCCAAACAGACCAGCTACGAGGTTAGACGGGAAGACGACAAGTTTTTCATTAAAGCTTTGGGTGAG
>JAQBYG010000005.1 GCA_027620445.1 bacterium | reverse complement strand
ATTACGGCGAGCAAGCACTCGAAATTGCTGAGACGCTGATTCGCTCAGGTGGTGTTGACATTGTCGTTATCGACTCAGTCGCTGCGTTGGTACCAAAATCAGAAATTGAGGGAGAGATGGGCGATGCCCAGATGGGTGTCCAAGCTCGATTGATGTCGCAAGCGATGAGAAAGTTGACGGCTGCGATTAGTCGAACCAATACGCTTGTGATGTTTACCAATCAGATTCGTATGAAAATTGGCGTTATGTTTGGCAGTCCCGAGACAACAACCGGTGGCAATGCGCTCAAGTTTTATGCCACCCAGAGACTTGATATTCGCAAAATAGGTAACATCCAAGAAGGCGAAAAAGTCGTCGGTAGTCGTCACCGCGTTCGGGTCAAGAAAAACAAAGTTGCTCCACCCTTTCAAGTCGCTGAGTTCGACATGGACGAGAATGGTATTTCGATGACTGGAGATACGGTAGATATCGGTGCCCAAGAAGGCATTATCGAAAAGAGCGGGAGCTTTTTCAAGTATGGTGGTGAGGTGCTGGCGCAAGGCCGCGAAGCGACCAAAGCATACTTGGCAGAACACCCAGATTTACTCAAGAAAATACAGAAAGAGATCTGGCAAAAGATTAAGCAGTCCGATTGACTCTGAGTCACATTGGCAGTACAATTGCAGGAGAAATCCTACGAGAACGTAGAGAAAATAAAAGTAAAATTGTCCTTATGAATCAATATTTTGTTCTTACTCAACCCGCGCATACGATATAACGTAGAGTTTTGTTGCGCATTGATTCCTACTCTTTTATTTTTTCCTCATAGGGTTTGTTATAGAAACACAGACAAGGAGTCTTATGTCATTATTTAGTAATCTCTCGTCCCTCTTTGGGCCACAAACAAAGCAGAAGCAGAAATTTCCCGCTCAACCGGGTAAACAGGGTGCCCAGAAACAAGAAAGGAAATCGGTCACCCCTCCCCCAGTCATCCCCATAGCACAGCCACAGCAGAAACAACCACAGCCAGTTCAGATTGATCGCGATACACAAGAGAAAGCGCGAGAAATTATTGTTGAAGCCAAGGCAGAGGCACTTGCTATCCGTAGCAAAGCAGAACGAGAAACACAAGAAAACGCCCGCAATCTTGAGGAACAACAGCGACTGCTCAACCAGAAACTCGATCGAATTGATGAACGCCTGTCGAGCATGGATAAGCGCGAGCAAGATTTGGACAAAAGTCGCAAGGAATTAGAAAAAGCAGCCGAAGATCTCAAGCTTGAGCGCGACAAACTTACCAAGAAACTCGAGTCAGTCGCAGAGTTAACAAGAGAAGAAGCTCGCAAATCACTTTTTGCTGATCTCGATGAGCAACTGAGCAAAGAAAAGGCTCGTTTCGTTCGTCAAAAAGAGGAAGAGGCAAAGGAAGAAGCTGGCGAAAAAGTTCAGGAAATTTTGATCGACGCCATGAAGCATGGTGCAACCGACTATGTTCCAGAGTACACCATCTCTGTTGTGCAACTTCCATCTGAAGAAGTTAAGGGAAAAATCATTGGAAAATCTGGTCGCAACATCAATGCCTTTGAGCACGAAACTGGCGTCGATGTCGACCTCGACACTTCTCCAACCGAAGTTCGTCTCTCGTGCTTTGATCCCGTCCGTCGAGAGATTGCTCGTATTTCGCTGGAACGATTAATCAAAGATGGTCGAATCCAACCCACCCGCATAGAAGAGGTGGTCACAAAAGTCCGACAAGAGATCGACAAAGTCACGTTTGAAGCAGGCAAAAAACTTTGTCACGATCTTGGTGTCTACAACTTCCCAGTCGATCTCATGCGCATGATCGGTAAATTTAAGTTCCGATTTTCTTACGGACAAAATATGATCGCGCATACGCTTGAAGAGACAAAGATTGGTATCAAGCTTGCCAGCGAGCTGGGACTTGATGTGAACACTGTCAAACTTGGCTGTCTACTGCACGACATCGGTAAAGTCTCTGAAGAAGCTGAGGGGAGTCATGTCGAGCTCGGCGTCAAAATTGCCCAGCAATTTAAGTTACCGCAGGCAGTCATTGATTGTATTGCACAACACCACGAAGATGAGCCATTTTCTGGACCAGAGCAAGTACTCGTCTATATCGCCGACGCAATTTCTGGCGCTCGACCTGGTGCTCGCTACGAAAACTACGACGCATATGTCAAGCGCTTACAACAACTTGAAGAGATAGCAACAAAGTATCCTCAGGTAAAACAAGCATTTGCCATTCAAGCAGGCCGAGAGGTTCGCGTAATCCTGATGCCAGAACAATCCAAAGACGATGACGTCACCGTGCTGAGCTCAAAGATCCGCGACGAGATCAAGACGAGCATGACCTACCCAGGTACTGTCACGGTCTCGGTCATTCGTGAAGTGAGAGCGCAAGCTATCGCTACCTAAAGATTGTGCGCTATACTAGGAGAACAAGATGAATGAATTTTGGCTCGCACTACAAATTGTTGTCTCGGTTTTTCTGATTGCAGCGATTCTGTTGCAGTCGCAGGGCTCGGGTTTAGGAGCTACTTGGGGCGGTGGAGGCGAAACATACCACACGCGTAGGGGCTTGGAAAAAGTTCTCTTTTATCTCACAATTGCGGGAGTGGTTTTGTTTATCGTGGCAGCTCTCGGAGTTGTCTCCACTCGCTAAAATATTATGCGCAAAGCATATTGGTATTTTACTGCTTACATTCGTAAGCATGGATTGATGGTGATTGCTTCGCTCGCAGTCGCCATTGGATTCTTTTCATTTGTTGTTCCAATCATCGCAACTCGCCTAGAAAAACGAGAACGCTTTTATATTGGCATCATCGGACAGTACAGCATTTTCTCGCTACCAGAAATTATCACAGATCAACTCAGCGTGGGCTTGACTGCGGTGACAGAAGATGGCGATGTCGTCCCTGTTTTGGCACAACGCTGGGCCGTAGAACAAGGCGGTAAGACGTATCGCTTTGTACTGAAAGAAAACCTCGTGTGGAGTGACGGCAACAAGGTCCTGCCAGAAGAAATGCAGTTTAGTCTCAAGGATACAACTGTCGCCACCACCGCCCATGATCTTATTTTTCAGTTGCCTGCAGAGTTTTCACCTTTTCCTAGTCTGGTGGCAAAGCCATTGTTGAAAATGTCAGAACAGAAAGTACCTTTTTCCCGTAGCAGGCCACTCCCTGTAGGGATTGGGGATCACTACATTAGTGACTACAGCACTCGAAATAACCAACTGAAAGAGCTTGTAGTGGACAGTGAACAAGAGCGCTATATTTATCGTTTTTACCAAACTGAAGACGATGCGCAGATAGCATTTAAACAGGGCAAGATCGACCTGCTGCTCGATCTGGTAAAGCAGCACGAAATGTACGATTGGCCAACAACGACTGTAACGAAACGATTTGATGACGATCGATATGTGGCGATCTTTTTCAACCTACAAGACCCACTCATGTCAAAGAATACTCGCCAGGCGCTTTCGTACATCACGTCTAAGCCAACCGATGAAACCAGAGCAATTGGTCCGATCAGTAAAAATTCTTGGGCATATTTACCTGGCGGTAAAACGTATGAAAAAGACTGGGAGCGTGGTCTCGAGCGATTGTTTGATGACCCACCACAACTCCCGCTTCTCTTCACCCTTACGACTACACCTACTTTTTCACAGCGAGCTGAGAGCGTCAAAAAAGAGTGGGAAGAGTTTGGCACCTACGCCGAAGAACAGTGTCTCACTGCAAAAGCAATTGAAAACAAAGATGTATGTCCCAACATGCGCGTCAAAGTGACACTGAAAATTTCTAACTTTCCTGACACGAATGATTTTCAGTTGCTCCTTATCGGACAAGAATCTCCTGCTGATCCTGACCAATACCACCTTTGGCACTCCGACCAAACTACTAACTTCACTCACTACAAAAACACCCGTATTGACAACCTGCTCGAAAAAGGAAGACAAACCTTTGAACAAGCAGAGCGCAAGCAAATTTACCAAGAGTTTCAACAATTTATCCTAGAAGATCCGCCAGCAATTTTTCTTGAACACTTGCTTACGTATGACGTCAGTCGAAAATAATCAGAGGTGTCGGTACCTCTTGCGCAGTAGTTCAAAAGTCCTTGTGAGCCAGTAAGTTGGTTTGAGTGGAATATCTTGGGCTTCGAGATACTGGACTTCCCTACCACCAAAGCCACGCTTGAAAACTGAGACTCCAGCAAATCGGTGTGACTCCATCCCTGGAGGAGCAACTCCCCATAAATTGTAACTCTCACAACCAGCTCGCTTAGCCTCGATCATTACCCGCCACTGCACTGCATATGCACCCGGCAGCGTAGCGTTCTCTGCGGTAGAAATGCCATAGTGATACACAGCCTGCTTGTGATACATCAAGACAAAAGCCGTGGCGAGTAGATCACTCCCTCGGTAAGCTGATATCAGTAAGGCTTGCTGTTCTTTTGCAAATGTCTGAAACTGCTCAAACAAGAAGAGGTAGCTGAATGGTACAAATTTGTGGCGTTGAGCTACCAGCCGCTGCTGCTCATAAAAATCTTTGATGTCTTCAGGATTGTCAGAGACTGTTGTTGTAATTCCCTCTTTTTCTGCCTTTCGAATTGCTGAGCGAGTGTTTTTTCTCATGTTTGCCAGTAGCTGCTCATCGCTCTGAGTTATATCAATATCGACTGTTCGATCAGCTGTCACGTGCATCGCTGCATGCAGTGTGCCGAGTTGTTTGACGACAGCTCTCGCCACAACATCATCGAGCAACTGAGGACGAAAACGAATAAAAGAACAGCCAGCCGCTCGAACAATTTTTTGCAACTCTGAAAATAGCGCCGCAACTGCCTGTACATCATCCCAATCAAGCAGCGGACCACCAGGAAAACTACAGTACGAGCCGCGACGGGCTCGCTCAAAAACACCTTGCGCAACACCGATCAACTGTCCGTCGTTATACAATCCCAGCCGAATGATCTTATTCCCGAGCTGCTGCTGAAAAACGCCCCAGTTCCATGATTGTAAAAAGTTAGCTTCGGGTCGATCAGCTATCCAAGCCTCCCAAGTAGTTTTATCAGTAATTTCCTGTACAGAAAAAGCTGCTTGCTGTGCAAGTACTTGCCGAAGTAACACTGCCAATCTAACGGCGCTTGCAGCACTTACCCGCATATGGGTTGGTAGGGTAAAAACTGAACGAGCAGCTGTCTCTGCGCGCGGACATAAACCTGGATGATAGGTAGAGTTCCAAGCTATGGAACCACTATCAACAGCCGCTCGATACCAACGATCGGTCAGGTAAAAATGATGTTGCTTTAGTTTTGTCGCCAATCCATCCGGATCCGAAACTGCCAGTGGGACGCGCAAGGCTGACCACCCACTCATTCGAGCAGCTGGGAAAAGCAAGTGCTCTTTGAGCAAGCGCGCATAGATGGCTGTGATTGTTGAGCGGTGTTCAAGTTGTTGCGGCAAATGCTTCAGGTGCTCCAGAACAGCTGCAGCCTGACCGACCGAAAGCTTTCCCAAAACCGGGGTTGTTCGAAGCACAGGGGTGCGAATAATGCCGGCATTCTGTGCAAAGCGCTGCAGTACTTTGCCGAACCCCGAGGAAAAGGTGTTTCGAATCAACACAGTCAAAAGCGGATAGATGGCGTGCTGAAAAGTACTTCGCTCTTGCAGTTCTGGTCGCTCTGGTTCAGTCTGCAGCACTCCTCGACGGAACAAGCAGCAACCTCCTGCAACTGCGTCGAGAATCTTATCTCGCCCAAATGAGGTGACAATGACGTGACCGAAGCTGCCAAGGGATTCTCCGGTAGTAGTGAGACCACCAAACGATTGCGCCAAGTCTTCAATCAACAGAAGATTGTGTTCGTCACACCAAGCTCGGATAGAGGCGATATCTGCGGGACAACCGAGTACATGCTGCACCAATACAATTCTGGCTGTGGGATTTTTTTCATAAGCGACTTGCAGTGTCGCTGCATCTAGGTTGGTCGACCGTTCGCCAAGATCAACAAACACCGGTTTCATTTTTGCGCCCAGGATCGCCTCCTCTATCGCAGCGCAACTAAACGCTTGGGTAAGAATTTTGGAACCTGCTGCGCTCGGTAAGTGCTGCAGTGCAAACTGAATCGCATCTCTGCCTGTCGCAAAAAAATACGGCTCAGAAAACTCTGGAAAACGATCGAGGAGTTGCTGAGCCAAAGTCGTTTGAACCTGCGAACGGGCAGGCGGCAGGAAGTACCACCACAGCAGTCTCAGGGCAAACCCGAGAGAGTAATTTGAACCAAGACTACCAAACACCGGCTGATTTTTTTTCATAGTGCTGCTTCCAACCAGCGAGGAATGCGACCCTCAATTAGGATTGCTGTCTTTTCATCAAGCGTCTGCAGTCGCTGTGAAATTTCGGTTTCACCGGCAAACAAGTTCTTGGCAAAAACTGTTGCAAATACTTCCCTTCCTACCTCACCAAGGTACCAAACTTCGCTTACACAATCTGTAGCTTGTGTCGCAAGCATACGATGGATGCTAATTGATTCTTTTCCCAGATCAACGATTCCCGCGGTCAGCAAAATTTTTCTCTGCGCTTTTTCTTGCGCAAGTATTTTAACAGCCGCAGAGAAGCCATCTGGGTTACTGGTCCCAGAGTCATCTATGACCACTGCGCCAGATCGCAAAGTGCGCCTTCGAATCCATTTTTCGGTAGGCACAAAAGATTCCAAACTACTCGTAATTTGTTTTTGAGATACACCAAGATGCTTAGCCACGACAGAAACAACCTTGAGGGTATTTGTAAATTGCTCGCCGATAATTGTGGTCGTCGCTTTTGGCTTGGTGCTGAGCCAGGTTTCTTCCACCAGTAAAGTAGCTCGATTCTTTGCAGCCGAAACGATTGCAAGCGCAGACTCATTTGCGCAAAACACCCTCGATCCTTCCGGTAGTGCTTCAAGCAACTCTGCTTTTGCCAAAGCAATGTTCTGCTGCGAACCAAAAAGCTCAATGTGCTGCTTCCCGAGTCCCGTCAAAATCACCATATCGGGAGGTATGGCCGCTGCCAAGCGAGCAATCTCTCCCGGGCAGTATGCTGCGTACTCCAGCACCAATGTTTCTGCCCTCCCCAAGTTGTTTAGTAGGTTGCGCGATACTCCCAAAGCAGTGTTGACCGATCCTGGAGTTGTGCAAACACTCCCGCGCTGCGCCAACACATGAGCGAGCAGTTGCTTGGTCGTTGTTTTGCCAAAACTACCGGTTATCCCAATCACAAATGGCTTCCTTGCCAGTATCAGCTTTTCCACCCGGTGCAAATAGTATGTCGTGATTCCCCAAACAGCTACATTCATCAGGGTGGTGAGCGACAACAAGACGACCGGAGCAAATACATACAACAAAACAGGAAGCAAAACTAAACGAGCAATAAACAGTGAGGGCACAGCACCAACCCAAGGCAGGAGCAGATAGGCAATCAAGAATAAAATGAGCAGAGCACTTGCAAATAGTAGCTTTACGCGAAGAGTTCTCACAGGCCGCTTAAAAGTCTTTGGATGCAGTAATCCGACCGAAGGCAAAATGTGTAGTAGAATTTGACGTCCAGTCAGGGAGTGAAAATGTGCCTTCACTCGGTCGAGTCGGTACTCCTTTTGTTGCAGTAATCCTACCCACCACACAACGGCCGCAAGAAAACCGATCATCCAGCCTAAGTAGATCGTAAAGAGAACACTAAACATGCACTACCTCTAAGATCTTCTTTACTACGACTTCAGAATCTGTAAATGGCACTCCATGACGCGCGCCGGCTATCACCTCAAGCTTCGCACTTGGAATCCCAGCTTGTAATCGCTCTGCAAACTCCAGAGGCGTAACCTTGTCATTTGCTCCCCAAATAATTGTGGTAGGAACAGTAATGTTCGGCAAATCAGCGTCAATCTCGTGCGCGATCACGAGCCGCATTGTTTCTCTCATCACGGCATTTGCTTCCAGGTAATCTCGCTCTCGTGCCAATCGATGCAACATCGTCCGAAGTGTGTTGGAGTCTGAAAGTTGCTTGCCCAACTTTGCGAGATGATAAAAGCCAGTTCGCTTTAATCGAGCAAAAAGAGTGCGAGAGCGAAAACCAGCAGATGCTATCAAAACCAATCGGCTCACTTTCTTAGGAAAACGAGCGGCGTAGGTCGCTGCGAGATGGCCGCCAAATGAGTGACCTACTAAGACAAAATCCTGCTTTTCGGACAGCTGCTCGGCAAGCCAAGCGATGTACTCATCAACCCCCCATGGTTTCTCAAGTGGCAGCTCAAAACCCGGCAACCGCAATGCTGATACCTTGACTCCCGCCTGTTGCAGTCGAAAAACAACCGGTTGCCACTTCACGCTCGGAAACTCATCCCGAGACCAACCGTGGAGAATTACTACTTCTGGTAAGATGCCTGACATGCCACCATTATACGCACCTCTGGACCAAAATCGCACCTTGTCTCACGCGCAAGATTTCGTATACTGGGCGAATGCGAACCATACCCCTTCTCATTGTACTCACTGCCGCAGTGCTTTTTTCTGGCTGCACGCCACCGGCGCCAAGCGAACCAATTCAGCTCAAGTCGAACAACACTAGTACCAATACTCAAAAGGAAGCTATGTCACCTAACAGCAAAACAGAAAAAACGCTCACCGATTTCGGCGAGATTACCGGCAAGACCGTCACCCTCACAACTACCAAAGGAGATGTCGTAATCGAGCTCTACAGAGAAGAAGCGCCGCTCACTACAGCCAACTTTCTTTCACTCGTAAACAGTGGTTTTTACAATGGCATCGTATTTCATCGAGTTATCGCTGACTTCATGGCGCAAGTCGGTGACCCACTCACCAAAGATCCAAGCAAACAAGCAATGTGGGGAACCGGTGGACCTGGCTATACGATTGCTGATGAGTTTGGACCCGGCCTAACGCACAGCGGACCAGGTGTTGTTTCAATGGCAAATTCCGGAGCAAATACTGGCGGAAGTCAGTTTTTCATCACCTATGAAGCGACCGATTGGCTCGATGGCAAACACGCCATTTTTGGCCGCGTCTCCCAAGGTATGGAAGTTGTTGAAAACATAACCGTCGGCGACTCAATTGTGTCAACAAAGGTGGAGTAAATACGTCAGCTCGTAGCACATTTTGGTTACTTTGTATCTGCATCGGGCTGTTCTGCCTCATACTTGCTTTTGGTGCTATCACCAGTGTTGTGGCATATCAACAATTCAAAAGCGGCAAGTACGAACAATCTCGCAACTCAGCCAACAGGGCTCTGCCGATTGCGCGGATAATGAATAAAACCTGGTCGAGTGGCTTGCACACACTACTGGCAGCAAACGACACGCTGCTCGCGCTTGAGATGGTGCAAACAAACGTTGGCAATGGTGAACCGCCGAACATCGGACCATTTGTAGCAAACCTGGAAGCACTCGCATCTCATGCTCAAGTATTTGCGTCGAAGCTGGGACCTAGAGGAGATCAGCTTACAAGTATTTCTACTGTTCTTGCCGATACACTGCCAATTCTCAAGCACTTTGCAGAGGGAGAAAAAACCCTCCTTATCCTGCTACAAAACTCCGATGAGTTGCGCGCTACCGGAGGTTTCATGGGTTCGTACGTGTTGCTGCACTTCAATTCTGGCAACTTGGGAGAAATCGTGGTGGAAGACATCTACGACGCGGACGGTCAGGTGAAAGAATACTTTGAACCACCCAGTGGTGTAGAGGAATTTCTCAGCGGCGGCAAAGGCTGGCGTCTGCCAGATGCCAACTGGCACGCAGACTTTGCACTCAGCTCGCAAGATGCCCTGCGATTCTTTGCTCTGGCCAATCGGAGTCACATAGATGGGGTTGTGGCGATCAACTTACCACTCGTCAAGTCAATTCTTGCTATCAGCGGGCCGATTCAACTCATAGATCAGGACAAAGTCCTGAGCGAAGCAAATGTCAGCCAGGTCCTTCGCGCTGATAGAGACTCATTCTTCGCTGGGAGCACTGCCAAAAAAGATACTCTTTCGCAGGCCATTACCCAACTCAAACTTGCAGTAGTCAAACTGAGTCTAGAGGAAAAAAAGCAACTCTTGGAACAACTTCGTCAGCATGTGCTGCAAGGAAATATATTGGCCTACTTCCCAAGGCAGGAATTGCAATCGCTTGCACAATCGCTCAACCTCTCAGGCAGACTTGGTCCGCCGATCCTAGAACCAGACACACACTTTTACTACCCACTCGAGTCGAACGTTGGCATCAACAAAGTAAATGCGCAGGTGAGGCGAGAGTACGTGATGACTGTTTCCGACACGCTAACTGAGCTTGGCATCACTCTGCACAACGATAGCTCCCAAGATGGGTATGTGAACTACCAACGTCTGCTCTATAGCCCAGGTCAAACAATCGAGCAAATAGTTGTGAACGGTGAGCAAATCACCACCTTTGACAGTGAAAGTATCACGAGCAGCTCTGGTCAGGTGTTTGAACAAATCGGTTTTCTTGTCACTACTCTACCTAACAACACAACCAGAATTGCTATAACGCTCTCACACCCTGCAAACTTTTCAAAAATCATGCTGCAAAAACAGCCCGGCACCGCTGAGACGACGCTGACAACCATCTCGGCAACAGGGGCAAAAAATCATCAGCTCACCAAATCTTTTCTCGAGTACGTGATAGAATGATCGCATGATAGATCTAGAAAAAGCGCACGCTCTCTTGAGCAATCTTGATATTTCTGCGCTCGCAGCAGATCACCAAGCACTCGAAGCAAAAACGCTCGAATCAGATTTTTGGCAAAAAGCTGATGCCCAAGACATCATGGGGGAACTCTCGTATGCGCAAGAACAGCTCAATACCGCAACCGCACTTAAAACAGGGGTGGAAGATCTAGAACTGATCCAAACACTGCTAGAAAGCACAACAGAAGATAGCGCTGATGCGATAGAGCTGCAGAAACAACTGGCAGAGAGTCAAGCAAATCTTGACAAGCTTGTTCGCAAAGTCACTCTGCAGCAGTATCTCAGCGGTCCGTATGATAGTTTTGGCGCGATCTTGTCCGTTCATTCTGGACAGGGCGGTACCGAAGCGATGGACTGGGCAGATATGCTCAGCCGCATGTACCTTCGCTACTTTGAGCGAAAAGGCTGGAAATGCGAGCTCCTCAGCGAATCACGCGGCGAAGAAGCTGGGATCAAGAGCGCAGAGTACGAAGTCCGCGGTCCGTTTGTGTATGGTTATCTGAAACACGAGCGCGGCACACATCGACTTGTCAGACAGAGTCCGTTTAATGCCGACGGATTACGACAAACTTCCTTTGCTCTCACCTCCGTCCTCCCTCTCATACCCGAAAGTGAAAAATCTGTCTTGATCGATGACAAAGATCTCGAGTGGCAGTTTTCTCGCGCCGGGGGTGCGGGTGGCCAAAACGTTAATAAAGTGAACACAGCGGTCGAGCTCACCCACAAACCAACTGGCATTGTAGTTCGCTGTCGAGAAGAACGCTCGCAAGTACAAAATAAAGAAAGAGCGCTACAAAAACTGCGCGCCGAGCTTGCTTTCCGTGAAGAAACAGAGCGAGAGGCCTCGATTGCAAAGGAAAAAGGCGCTCACTCCCATGCAAGTTGGGGCAATCAAATCCGCAATTATGTTTTGCACCCCTACAAACAAATCAAAGATGTGCGAACAGAAGTTGTACGCACGGATGTTCAGGCGATACTCGACGGTGATCTCGATGAGTTTATCGAAGCAGAATTAAGGCTCTAGCTGAGACATAAAGTGATCTGCTATACTAAAAATCTGCAAAAAAAACATGCATAAACTTGATCTGACCACACCACAAACCCCCATCATAGAACCGATTGAAACTGCGGTTGACGAACTCCCACCCGCAAGCAATAATCGAGCTCTTGAGTCTGGTACTAGTCATAAACAAATAGAAGAGAAATCATCCATGAAGAAAAGAAATGTTGCACTTGGGTTTAGCATTGCAGCCATTGTGGCTGGCATTGCAACAGGCTACGGGAGCTTCCGCCTATTTGCTGGTTCTAGCACAACTGCCCCAACTGAATCTGCAGCAGTTATGTCGCAAGTCGCTGGTGACAATGTCAAAAATGGAGATGTCTTCGGCAGTCCTGACACTGATGCTTTCAACGACCCAGCTACTGGCTATCTCGAAGCAGGCGGTATTAATGGAGAAGGATCGCACAAACTGCTCCGTCCGGGTGGTGATTCACAAACTGTATATCTCACTTCTTCAGTCACTGATCTCGATAAACTAACTGGCATGGAAGTCAAAGTTTGGGGTGAAACCTTTAAGGCACAGAGAGCTGGTTGGCTGATGGATGTTGGTCGAGTCGAAGTCATCGATGTAGACGGTAAAGCTCCCACAGAAAACTAACAGACTGTGGTTGCGAAGTATCGTGCAGTTCTTTACACTAGACACTGCTTATGATTCGATTTCAAGACGTCTCGAAAGAGTTTTCTCCAAATAACTTCGGTCTCAAACAGGTTTCCTTTGCGGTAGATAGTGGCGAGTTTGTGTTCATAACTGGACCTTCTGGCAGCGGTAAAACGACCCTCATGCGCCTGATTATTCGCGAGTACACCCCAACCTCTGGGCAAATCTCGTTGTTTGATGAGGAATTGTCAAACATGCCGCAGAAAAAAGTCACCGAGCTCAGGCGCAAGGTCGGAGTCGTCTTTCAAGACTACAAGCTCTTGCCAGAACTAAACGTTTGGGAAAATATTGCACTGCCGCTCGAGATTGCAGGCCAACCGCAAGCTGAGATTGAAAGCCGAGTGACAGACTTGCTCAAACTGATTGGCTTGGTAGAAAAGCCCTACCTCTTCCCTTCACAACTCTCCGGCGGGGAGTCGCAGCGCGTCGGCATTGCTCGCGCGCTCGCACTTGGTCCAGACCTCATCTTCGCCGATGAGCCGACTGGCAACCTCGACTCCGATAATACAACAGCCATCGTAGAGCTCCTCAAAAAAATTAATCAACTTGGTACAACAATTTTGTTTGCCACACACAATCTCGACCTTACAAAATCTGACAAGACCAGAATTCTCAATCTCGATTCGGGCACACTTGTTCATGATTCAAAAGCAAAAGTGCGGTCAGTCAAACCAAAAGAAGAAAAGAAGCCAGAGAAAGAGAACTCAAAACCAAAGCAAGAAAGCTGGTTAGGTAGGTTATTTACAAAACCAGTCGTGGACACTGTCAAGAATGAGAAGGCTGAGAGTAAGTCAGGAAGCGAAAAACCAAAGCAAGAAAAAGAAAAAAAGAATAGCAAGAAAAAAGTAGCTGCTACCGAGGAAACAGTAAAATAACCATGCAAGCATTCGCAAACGCCCTCACCACCATGCGCCGGACACCATACCAGTCGCTCGCGGCGCTACTCATGGTAGCAGTCACATTTTTTGTAGGCTATCGCCTCTCATTTGTTCTTTCTGGCGCCCACCTCGTTCTTTCTCACTTCGAGTCCTCACCACAAGTAATTGCTTTTTTTAAGCTCGATACCGAAAAACAAGAGATGGAGGCGCTTGCTAAATCTCTCGCCAACACTGCAGGGGTGACAGACGTCCGCCTCATTACCCAAGAACAAGCACTCAAAGATTACGCAAAAGAGTATGACGACTCCCCGCTGCTACTCGAACTTGTCACGGCAGATATCCTCCCAGCTAGCATCGAGGTTTCAGCCAATAATGTCGATACACTCAGCCAGCTTGCCGAAGCACTCAAAAAAGAAGGCCCTGTCGATGATGTTATTTTTCAACAAGACATCGTAGAACAACTCAGTGCATGGACAAAAGCGCTTCGAATCGCTGGAATCGTTGACGTTGGCATCCTCAGCTTCGCTTCGTTCCTCACTATCACCATTATCATTACGCTCAAAGCTGCCAATAAAAAATACTCAGTAACTATCATGCGACTGATCGGCGCCTCAAACTGGTATATCAACAGACCATTTGTGGTCGAAGGCATTCTCTACGGAGTTCTCGGTGCCCTCATCGGTTGGGTCGCCATCACTGCTATCTTGTTGTACCTGACACCAACACTCAGCACTTTTTTCTCCGGTATCATTACCTTTCCGATTCCGCTGACATTCCTGCTGTTGCAACTCGGTGCTGGTGTACTAATTGGCGCAATTCTCGGTGGCTTCGCCAGTTTTGTCGCCACCAACAGATTTGCGCAACGTGCGTAAGTACTCTTTTATGAAATTGTTCGTTCTAACCTGGTTGCTCTGGCTTTCTTTGGGACTCACTTCTGTTCATGCAATCGAGTGCACCACTGTTTGTAACAGCACTAGTGATGTCGATTGTCTCAAGAACAAGCAGAGTTGTTTAGAACAAAAACTCGAAGAGACAAAACAGCAGCGGGTCACCCTGACTAATACCATTAGCATTATTAATGGCAAAGTCGAAATCCAAGAAGTACAGATTCAAAAAACTGAGGCAGAGCTTTCTTTGCTTGAAGCTCAGATCAGCGATCTGAGTCAGCGCATTGGCGGACTCAATTTATCACTTGATCGCTTGACCACACTACTCGTCGAACGTATTCAAACGGAGTACAGGCAAACACGCGTCAACTCTAATCTACTCTTTTTACAATCAAAATCGGCAAACACATTCTTTTCGCAATTGCAGTATCTCAAGGAAGCGCGAATGCAAACCGCTGTTGCAATGCAAAGAGCGGAAGAACAGCGATTAGCCTTTGATCAACAAAAATCTACCAAGGAAGAAAAGCAAGAGCAGATTGAAAAAGTGCAGGAGCGTCTGGAGCGAGAGCAAAACGTCCTGGCAAAGCAAAGAAATGAGCAACAATTCCTCCTCAAAGAAACCAAGAATAATGAATCCTTGTATCAATCAGAGCTCGCAAAAACACTTGCAGAGCTTTCGGCTATACAATCCATTATTGCCGGCAAAGGAAGCGAGTCGGAAGTTGGAGGGGTAAATACAGGAGACACGATTGCCAACATTATTACTGGCTCAAGTGTGTGTTCTACTGGCACCCACTTGCACTTTGAGGTTGCCAAGGATGGCGTCAATCGCGATCCCGCGTCGTATCTCAAATCAATTTCGCCTGTTTGGAACAATGAACCAGACTCCCCTTTTGGTTTTGGAGGAAACTGGGACTGGCCGCTGCATGATGCTGCTCGGATCACTCAGGGCTATGGCATGACATATTATGCACGCGTCCGTCGTGCCTATGGTGGTTCTCCACACACTGGAATCGACATGCTGAGTACTTCTGGCGACACTCGTGTGCGTGCGGTCCAACCTGGCAAACTCTATCGAGGCAGCATAGCTTGTGGCGGTGGCAACTTGCGCTACGTTCGAGTTGAGCAAAGCGATGGAATTAGCACGTACTACTTACACGTCAACTACTAACCCACACTACGGTTCTTGTCATCTTCTTCGCTTAAACTTTAGCGGTGAAAAGAATTCACATTGCAGCCCTACTCCTTACAACACTCCTGTGTTTTCCAGATCAAGCACACGCCCAAAAAGTAGTTATCACAGAAGTGTATCCCGCTCCTGATACAGGAGATAATGAATGGGTCGAGTTGTACAACAACGCATCGGCTTCGGCATACCTAGCAAACTGGACACTTACAGACACACTCAGTTCGTCGAGCATTCTTCACACTTTTGTTGATTTTGTGCTCAAGCCATACGAAGTATCTGTGATTACAGTAAGCGGTAGCAAATTGAATAACACCGGAGACACAGTTGTGCTCAGAGACCCAGCCGCAACTACCTCGGCAACGCTGTCATACCCCACGGGGAACAAGGGACTCTCTTGGCATTTGAATTTGCTGTCAAATGAAGTCTATGAGGGGACTCCAAGTGCGGGTCGTGTTGCCACTAGTAGTGCAACACCAAGTCCAACCCCCTCGCCATCACCAACTCCCTCACCATCTGTGGCGCCAAGCCCAACTCCCTCTCCCACCCCCTCAGCTACACCAGCTACAAATGCACCAAAACCACCCGTCTCTCTCTCAGAAATAATGGCCTGCCCAGTCTCAGGTCAGCCTGAGTGGATAAAGCTATTCAATGGTGGCGAACTGCTTGAAATTTTCAACTGGATTGCAACAGATAGTACCGGAAACACTCGGCGACTTTCCGGGAAACTGCCGGCAAATGAGCACACGGTATTTAGTTGGAGTAGCAGCATGCTCAACAACACCGGAGACAGCATCAAGATTACAACCGAGTTGGGTGTGCTCGTTGACGAAGCTAGTTACAGCGAGTGTACTACTGGCAGTAGTCTGAATCTCATCGGAACGACCTGGACCTCACCGGTAGCATCTCCAAATCCTTCTCCCTCTCCAGCTCCTCTTACTCAGAAACCCCCGGAAACTAATAATCAAAACACTACAACAGACAAGGGCTCTGTGCTTGGAAGTACAGCGAAGCGTGAGTCATACCCGTACTCAATAAGAAAGACAGTTGCATTTTACGAGTCTGAAAACACTGTCACCGCACAAACCAAAAGCGAGCAAATACCACCAGCTAGCAGGAAACAGACTCCCGCCAATGGTATACTGGGAGGTCTACTTGTCATCATAAGCAGTCTCTATGCCCGAGGGAAAACACTCAGTTAGCTATCATTCTGTTGCGAACGCCTATCTGCCAGTCGTGCTTTGGGCGAGTCTCATCTTTTATCTCTCTGCTCAATCTATTTTGCCTGGATTCTATGTAGAAACCTATGATTTTATCTTCAAAAAAATTGCTCACATCACGGTGTACGCCATACTCTACTTTTTACTCTATCGATCACAACTGATAACGAGCGATGCGACGGTAACAGAAAAACGAGTTTGGTTGCTCCCTTTTTTTCTCGTCCTGCTCTATGCAGTTTCTGACGAGGTACACCAGAATTTTGTCGCAGGCAGATTCGGGACTGCGCGCGATGTCGGTTTTGATATGCTCGGAGCTAGCCTGGCATTTCTCAAACTATATCGATACATCTAGCAAATCGTTTATCTACTTGACTTGAAACTTCCTTCCAGTACACTTGGTTTGCTGAGAGTAAAAAAGTAATATTGTGCTGACATGAAAGGAAATAGCCCATGACAAAATCACAGCTCATCGCGGTTGTTGCCAAAAAAGCACATCTTACCAAGAAGGCATCATCAGATGCTATCGAAGCACTGTTTGATGAAGTTACCCGTGCTCTTAAAAAGGGTGAAAAGGTAGTCATCTCAGGTTTTGGCACGCTGTATGTCAGCACGGTCAACGACAAACAAGTTGTCCCGTTCGGCAACGAAGCCAAACGTCAGACGATTAAGTCGCACCGCGTGGTAAACCTCAAAGTAGGCAAACCGCTCAAAAAAGCAGTTTGGTAGGCTTTGGTTTAGTTTGATAATAGAAAGCACCCTTTTTCGAAAGGGTGCTTTTGGTTCAGAGCTCAAGAGCGCATATGAAAAAAGTTTCTCTCCAGATCCGATTTTACTCAAAAGTCATCCGTTTTAAATTCATTAAAGCGCTCCAGTGGCGAACAGAAATGGTGCTTTGGATTTTACTTGATGTCTTTCCGTTTATCATTTTGCTCTTTATCTGGAAATCGGTACTCTCTGTTTCAGAAAATCAGGCTATTCTCTTTTCTGATCTTACGGTCTTTTACTTCCTAGTGATTGTCATCCAGGGGTTTACCAGCACGCATTTTGAAGAGTATCGGCCAAAAGAAATTCGCATGGGAAAAATTGATTTTTTTCTAATAAAACCATACAACTATATTCAAGATATTGTCCTCAATGATTTGGCCGGCAAGCTGCTCTATATACTAATGCTCAGTCCACTTTTGATTATTCTTGGAACAGTGCTCTGGCAGCAAGGCCTGATTGTACTTCCAGATCTCACTATAGTACATCTAGCTGCATTCATACTCTTAATGTTTTTTGCATACTGCATGCAGATGTTATTCTCTCTCTGCATCTCCTTATTATCTTTTTGGTTTGAAGAAGCAAATGGACTCCTCCATGTAAAGTGGTTTATTGTTGCTATCTTTAGTGGTACGCTCATTCCTCTGCCGCTTATGCCTGAGTGGCTGCTGCAAGCAACTAATGCGCAGCCGCTGAAGTTTCTCTTTGCAGTTCCAATTCAACTGGTACAAAAGGGGGTACTTCCTACTTTTGAAGATTGGGGCTTGCTGCTTGGAACCATCATGTTCTTGATTTTGTGCAGCAAGTTACTGTGGAACAAGGGTATACAAAAGTACAGTTCGGCAGGAGGATGATGTCCACTTATAAGAAATACTGGAACATATTTTGGCATTTTCGTAAACTCGAAATGATGCGAATGATTGAGTATCGAGGTGATTTTATTTTTTGGGCTGTAGTCTCAATTCTTTGGACAGGATTTAATTTTTTCTTTTTCTCACTCATTTTGCGTGTTTCCAATACTATTGCAGGCTGGAGCACAGATGAAATGTATCTACTACTCGGTGTGTTTACCGTTCTTGATGCACTAACTTGGACTTTCTTCCATCGTAATATGCACGAGTACACACAACATATCTTTACCGGCTCCCTTACAACTCTTCTGACAAAGCCTATCAACACTATTTTTTTACTCACTATGGGAACAAATAATTACAACAATGTGTTTCGCTTTCTAATTGGTTGCGTCGTCATTGTCATTTCTGTGCAAAGAGTCGGTGCCTCGCCCTCTATTATTGAAGTAGCATTATTTCTACTTGCGCTTTTGGCGGCAGCGTTATTGATATATGCCATCTGGTTTATATGCTCAACCACGGCATTCTGGATTGAAAAGCTTGATAATATTAATGAGGTAGTCCCTGGACTCAGGCGTGTCATGCAAGTGCCAAGAGGTGTTTTTGCTGGTGCTACCTCTATTCTTTTTACCATCATTCTGCCCTTTTCACTCGTCGCAAGTGTGCCAAGCGAAATTCTACTCCAGAGAGCAGAACCGAAGTGGGTCGTGTGGCTGTTTGTCAGCAGTTTGCTGTCTCTCATTCTGGCGCACACATTTTTTTACTTCGCGCTCAAAAGGTATAGTAGTGTTGGCAACTAGGCCAGGTATAATAAGGATCGTATGTCTCAACCAGTCATCACTGTTGCAAATCTAAAAAAACACTTCACGGTCTATAAAAAACAACCCGGACTGCTTGCCTCATTTCGATCTCTCTGGCATCGTGAGTACGAAACGGTCGCTGCCGTTGATGGTGTTTCATTCATGATTGAGCAGGGTGAAGTCGTCGGATTTATCGGCCAAAATGGCGCTGGCAAAACAACGACGCTCAAAATGCTTTCTGGCCTGCTGTATCCCACCAGTGGAGACATCTCAGTACTAGGCTTTAATCCCTGGGACCGAAAAAGTGCGTTCCAAAAACAGTTCTCTCTGGTGCTTGGACAAAAAAATCAGCTCTGGTGGGACTTGCCTGCTATGGAAACGTTTTTACTCAACCAAGCTATTTACGACATTCCTGAGACACAGTTTCGCAAAACACTCGATAAACTAGTAGAGTTACTCGATGTGGCCGACTGCATTCACATTCAGGTCAGAAAACTCTCGCTGGGACAAAGAATGAAGTGCGAACTCATCGCGGCTCTTTTGCATAATCCTAAGGTTCTTTTCTTGGACGAACCCACTATCGGACTCGACGTCATCATGCAAAAGACTCTCAGAGACTTTATTGCAGAATATAACCGCGAGTTTGGCGCCACGGTTATTTTGACTAGTCACTACATGGACGATGTGAAGGAGCTCTGCAAGCGAGTCATCATGATCGATCGTGGCAAAAAAATCTACGATGGCTCTCTGCAAAATATTATCGATAAATATGCACGAAACAAAACACTTTCACTTGTGTTTAGTGAATCTGTTCCCAAAAAATCGCTTACGACATTTGGGTCGATGAAGGAGTGGAACAAGACTTCTGCTACACTGCTCGTTCCCCGGAAGGAAGCAACAAAAATTGCTGCGCGATTACTGGAATCACTCCCGGTCCAAGATCTCAATATCGAAGAAGCACCACTCGAAGCGATCATTCGCGAGGTATTTGGCACTCAAGCAAAAGCAGCGTGAACTCTCACCTAAAACTCTTATCACTGAGTTGGCAAAATGGACTCGTGTACAGAACGAATCTCTTGATGTGGCGATTTCGCCAATTCTTGAGCAGTCTAATGGCTCTCTCTGTTTGGAGCGTGTTGTTTGTCAATCAAACAGAACTCTTTGGGTACACTCGCGCAGAAATGATTAGCTATATTTTTGTCGCAGCCCTGTTGCAAGGCCTCATCCTTGCAACCGCACTACATGGTCTAGCAGGCAGAATTTACTCGGGAGAAATAAGTACCCTCCTGCTAAAACCTATGTCGCTGGGTTCATACTTTGCGATCGAAGAAATTGCAGATAAAGCACGCAACGTACTGTTTACTCTCATCGAGAGTGGCATCCTCATCGCGCTGTTTCAACCACAAATAATGTTCCCACAACTTGCGGTCTTCGGGATGTTTCTCGTTTGGGCATTTGGCGGCACTATCCTCAATTTTTTATTCTCACTACTCTTTGGCACGCTGGGTTTCTGGAGTCCAGAAACGTGGGGACCGAAATTTTTATTCTTTATTTTTATCGACTTTTCGGCTGGAAAATTATTTCCGCTCAACATTCTGCCAGAGTGGTTGCAAACTGTGCTGTTTCTGACACCATTTCCATACCTTACGTTTATGCAGAGTCAATTGTTCCTCGGAAAAGTTTCTCCAGAGAGCATTTTGCAACACTCAATAATTATCTGTTTTTGGATCGTCTTTTTCTTTCTGCTCAATAAATTCCTTTGGGATAAAGGTCTCAAAAATTACGCAGCTCAAGGACAATGAAAATTAACAGCTATCTCAGGGTCTGGCGATTAACTGCAACTAATGCCTTGCAGATCGCGTTTGTAAATCGAGGTACCAATCTGTTCTTCTTGTTAGGCAAAGCATTTCGATTTCTCATTAGTTTACTGTTTTTATTTCTCATAAAAGAAAGTGTCTCTAGTGTCGCCGGTTACTCAAGTGATGAGATGATTGTTTTTTTTCTGACCTACCAGCTGATTGACTCTGTCGCTCAAACGCTCTTTCGGAATGTGTATGTCTTTGGTAATCAAGTGCGTTCTGGAGAACTCGATTTTCTGCTGATCAAACCCCTCAACCCACTCTTTAGAATTCTGACCGACAAGCCAGATATCAATGATCTACTCTTTCTTATTCCCACAACTCTGGGCAGTGCTTACTTGCTCTCTACACTCTCCGTCACTCTCACGACGAGCTCGCTACTACTTTTTGGCTTACTCTTTTTGAATGCAGTAATCATAGCTTTGGCACTGCATATCATCATCGTTGCAATGGCCATTTCGATGGTTGAGATTGATGGACTGGTTTGGCTCTATCGGGACCTCTCTGCGCTTGGCAGATTTCCTATCACCATTTACCACGAATCAGTGCGACTCGTACTATTCTTTCTCTTACCAATTGGGTTGATGTTGACGATACCGGCTCAAGTACTACAGAACTTAACGCCCTCTGTGAGCTTACCAATAGTTTTTATCGTCACGATGACCTTGCTAGCTGCAAGTCTGCAATTTTGGAAATTCAGTCTGAAAAAATACACCAGCGCCAGCAGTTAACGTCGAGGTGATTGGCGAGAACGTCGTGCTTTACCACCCATTCCAATTTTTCTCGTCTCTTTCATACGATCATCTCGGGTGAGTAAGCCTGCTTGTTTTAACAAAGTGTGTAATTCTGGATTGTGTGCGTCAAGTGCTCGAGCCAAACCATGAACAACTGCGTCAAGCTGCGCCTTGATACCGGATCCAGAAACTTTCGCGGAAACTGCAATTGATTCCAAAGCTGTTTCCGTAACTGTTAGTGGCAGGGTAAATAACTTAGCTGCCTGTGGAATCGAGCCAAAGTACTCATTCGCCAACATGCCGTTTACAGTAAAGTTGCCTGCCTGAGAAAAGAGTCGTACTCGAGCAGTGGCAACTTTTCTTCGGCCGATGCCCTCTACGTACGTACCACTTGGAGCTGGTATGACAACCTTTTCATTGCTGACTCCAGCTTTTTTGACTGCAACCGGAGTAATTCGTTTTACAACTCGCTGTGCCTGACCTTTTTTCTTTGCTAAACGTAACGCCATGACTTACTCCTTTGTTCCCAATTGACTCTCGTGAGTGTGCTCTGCGCCCGCAAACACCTTGAGTCGATTCATTCTCATACTTCTGAGTTTATTCTTTGGCAACATGTTGAAGACTGCTTTTTCTATAATTCGCTCAGGAAATTTCTTCTGTAGGTCAGCAAACTTGATGCTACGAAGTCCGCCTGGATAGTTTGAGTGTGTGTGGTACATCTTTTGCTGTGGTTTGTTTCGCGTGACGACCACTTCTGAAGCATTGATCACGACAACATAATCACCATTATCAACATTTGGGGTGTATCCAAGCTTGTGCTTGCCCACAAGCAACTTAGCAATTTGGGTAGCTGAGCGACCGAGCACTGTTTTTGAAACATCGATAATGTGCCACGACCTGGTAACATCTGCTGGTTTGATAAGAGTTGTTTGTTGCATACTACTTCTTTGCTAATTTCTTTGCTGTTTTTGGTTTTGCTTTTGCTTTTGGCGCCTCAGTTTTCTTCTTTGCAGGAGCAATTTTCTTTGGGGTAGCTGGTTTAAACGTGTGCAATCGCTCTCGTTGTTCCATCAAGCTTACTTTAAACAATGGCGTTGCGTCTCCACGTCGAATGCCGACCGGCTCGATAGTGGTAAACCCTGAGTCTCGCTTCGCAAAGGTTGGACCTATTGCGTCGACCAGCGTATTTGTAACATCGTGTTTGCCAAATGTTTTGTGTATCTCTCGTCTGCTCGCAACTGAATCTGTTTTTGCTTGTACCACGATAGAATCTACCTGGCGTTTGAGCTCTTTTGCCTTCGCCTGAGTGGTGGTAATTGCACCATGCAAGAACAACTGACGCAACAAATTCTTCAGGAGAGCACCCCTGTGTTTTGTGTCACGATTGAACTTGCGCTTTGCTACTCTGTGTCTCATTGATTATTCGCCTAAACTGACGCCCTTCTTTATTAACGCACCATCTACAACAACAACACTCTTTTCACCGAGGTTTTTGACCTTGGCTATAACACTCTTAGGCGCCCCAACCAAGTCTCCAACTGTGGCAAATCCGCCCTTGCGAAGCGCATTAGCGATTCGAGTTGGCAAGTCTAGTTCCTCAACCGTCAGACGGAGCACTTCGGCTTCTTCTGGACTGAGCGCAGACTCTGGCTCTACAACCGCTTGCGCTGTTGGGTTGGTGATCTGGGCAAACTGACGTGAGAGAATATGAGCCGCTTGTTTGACTGCAACTATTGGTGCAATCGATCCATCGGTGGTAACACTCAAGATCAATTTATCAAAATCAGTTCTGCGTCCAACACGGGTTGACTCCACTTTATAAGAAACACTGATCACAGGTGAAAAAAGCGCATCAAGCATAACATCACCAACACCAGTACTCTGTGTTTCGTCCGAGACTTGGTATCCAGTACCGGTGCTCGCAACCATCTCAATATCAACCGAGCCAGATTTTGCAATGGTCATGATGTGTTGATCGCCATTCGCAATAGAAAAACCAGCTTCGCACTCAATGTCTTTCGCCGTTATGACCTTTGGTCCTTTGGCAACAATTCTAAGCACACCAGTACCAGCATTATCTGCAACTACGCGAACGAGCTTAAGGTTCAGGCCAATCTCCAACACATCTTCTGTGACACCTGGGATAGCACTGAATTGATGATCAACACCTTTCACGCGCATTTGAGTGATCGCTGCACCTGGCAAAGATGATAAGAGAACTCGTCGCAATGCATTACCGAGGGTGTGACCATAGCCCTGCTCGAGAGGATCGATGGTAATGACAGAGACTGTCTCGCTTTGGGCAACTTCGCTCATCTCGAAGGTTGGGTTCATCACCGGGTATTGTGTAAGATCTTGTAACATAGTTCTCCTTTTTGTTTCTTCTCCTCTCGCTTCGAGAGAATCCGTTTCTTTGGGTTAATACTTTTATTATCTACTGTAGTACTCCACTACCAACTGTTCTGCTACTGGCTCAACGACATCACTACGTACTGGCAGACGTGTCACCTTTGCGGCAACTTGTTTTTTCTCTAACCACTCTGGCTGGACAGCGTCTGACTCCAGCATATCTTTGATAGCTGGAATTTTGCTCGCGGTGGTACCCAAGACAAAAGTATCATTGGTTTGTACCAGATATGAAGAGACATTATGATGTTTGCCGTTGAGCAAAACATGATGGTGACTCACCAACTGTCGAGCAGCTGCTCTAGTCGGAGCCCAACCAAGACGAAAAACAACATTATCGAGTCTGCGCTCTAGTAACGAAATAAGCGTAGATCCCGTTGCGAGCTGACTACTGGCAGCTTGCTCATATAGTTTTCTGAGCTGCTTTTCGGTAATACCGTAGATATATCGAATCTTTTGTTTTTCTCTCAGCTGAGTACCAAAATCAGAAAGTTTGCGGCGTCGTTTTGCCCCATGTTGACCTGGTCGAATATTAACTCTCTTCCCAACCTTGAGAGCATTGGTCTTGAGAGATAAATCCTCACCAATTTGACGAGCGAGCTTGTTTCTAGAAGCGGTATATCTTGACATATTATTTGTTGTGCTTAGCTTTCCGTGGTCGAGTACCGTTGTGTGGCGAAGGTGTCATATCAGCAATCAAACTAACGCGAATTCCCTGTGCTTTAAGAACTCGAAGTGCGACATCTCTGCCTGGACCTGGACCCTTAATAAAGAGGTCCATGTTTTGCATACCAAAAACGCGAGCTTTATTGACTGCGTTTTCCAGAGTGATTGTGGCAGCATATGGCGTCGATTTACGAGAACCGGTAAAACCAGCTTCTCCGGCAGACGACCAACAAAGCACATTGCCTTGCTCATCGGTGATACTAACGAGTGTCGTGTTAAAAGTTGCGGTCACATACATGCGACCACTCGAAACTAATCGTGCTTTTTTATTTTTGACTGGTGCTTTTGTTATATTTGCCATACGTTACTTTTTCGCTGGTTCTTCTAGCTTTGCTGCCATTTCTTTACTGAGCGAACCGACTGTTTTTCTCTTACCACCACCACGAGCGCTTCGTGAATTGGTACGAGTTCGCTGTCCTCGTACTGGTAAATGAGCAATGTGTCGTAGGCCTCGGTACGCGCGGGTTCTCTTGAGACGATCGATGTTGTCATTGATCTCTCTGCGCAAGTTTCCTTCTGTTTGGAACCTGTCCAAAGCTCTTTGAATTCGGTTTACCTCATCTGTGGTGAGATCTCTCGTTCGTTTGTGCTCATCGACATGTGCTTCGGTAAGAATATTCTTGGATCGAGCATCGCCCACACCAAAAATACTACGCAGTGCATAGCGAATTTTTTTGTGTTCTGGAAGGTCGATACCGACAATACGAATCATATCTTAGCCTTGTCTCTGCTTATGCTTTGCATTTGTCTTGCAAACAACGCGCAGGACCCCCTTGCGTCGAATAAACTTGCAACCTATGCAAATTGTTTTTAGTGATGTACGTACTTTCATTATTCTTCCTCAAGAGAGGTGAACTATACCAGGTGTGTCTTAATTTGAAAAGACTTAAATTGACTGCGTATCATTTTGTGTTGATCTAAAGGTTATTTTCATCTTTTTGAGGTCATATTTTGATACGTAACCTTTCACTGCATCACCGGGCAAAACCCGAATTCGGAACAAACGCATCTTGCCAACCAAGGTGCCGAGGAGTTGTCTGCCAACCATTTGGGGATACTGCGATTGTGTGACATTTACATAAAACATCGTGTTAGGCAAACACTGAGAAACCTCACCCTCGACCTCAAATCGATCTATCGCGGCAGCTTTTTGCTGAGTTGGGTCAACTTGGCGCCTGCCTTTTGCCGCTCGTTTGTGATCTTGAACTTTTCCCATAGAACTCGTAATTATATCAAATTATAGGCTTTTTGTCAGAACCTCATATCCAGAATCTGTTACCAAGACCGTCTCCTCAAACATGCCAGAAAGTGACCCATCCTCCGTGCGATACGTCCATTTGTCGCCATCTACCACCAAGTTGGGACTGCCGGCTGTATACATCACTTCGATTGCAAGCGTCTGCCCAGCAGTCAGCATTACCCTCTTATCAGCCTTGTTTGCTAACACAGGAATACTCGGTTCCATATGCAGCTGTTTGCCGATTCCATGTCCTGTGAGCTGATGTACGGCGCCGAAACCATGGGCGTCAAGCACTTTCTCCATTGCCTTACTAAGGCCGTATACCGACTCTCCCGGACGTACTTTAGCTATGGCTGAACTCAGGCTCTTTTTTCCAATTGCCAAAAAATCTCTCAACTTACTGCTGACGCTGCCAACAGCGAAACTGGTGGTCGTATCGAGATGATACCCGTCACAGAGCAAACCAATGTCGATCGTCACCAAATCACCATCTCGCACGACACCACGCTGTGGTATGCCATGGCAGAGTGCATCATTTAACATGACACAAGTAGCCCAGTGGTACCCAGGGACGGTAGAAAAACTAGGCTTCGCCTTGTGCTCTCGCAACAGAGCCTGAGCCCAGGCTTCTATTTCTTCAAAAGTTGTCTCTGGTGTTGTTCGACGTGCAAGCTCATCACGAATCTGAGCCAAGATGCGACCACCGCGCCGCATAGCAGTAACTTTATCTTGTTGCTTTGGTGCTGACGAATTAAGCTTCAATCTCTTTTATTATTAAATCTGATACTTCCTCTATCGAAACTTCACCATCAACTTCTCTCAACTTACCTTTTTCTCGGTAATACTCGATTACGGGAGTTGTGACGCCGTGGAAGAGGGAAATCCGTTGCCTGATTGCAGCCAGTGTCTCATCCTCACGCTCGGCTACTCTGCCAGAAATTCTCCAGAGCGCCTCTTTGTCTGAAACATTGATATAGACAACATGATCAATCGAACCGTTAAATGCCTCCGCCTGCGCAACGGTGCGAGGAAAACCATCGAGCACAAAACCATTTTGGTACTCAGGCTTTTTTAGGTAGGTTAAAACCACTTCGAGTGTTGTATCGTCGGGTACCAATGCACCAGAATTTAATAACTCTTTGAGCCATCGACCGAGCTTCGTTTTCTCTTTCGCCATTTCTCGGAAGATGTGCCCAGAAGAGAGGTAGGGAACGTTGTACTTTTCAGAAAGCATGTTCCCCTGTGTAGATTTACCAGCACCTTGAATACCAATTAGAACTATTTTCATAGTCATCCTTTATATGCTATTACTGCTTACGTGTACTGATCGTAGTTCTGCTCGACTACCATACTTTCGGCCTGCTTTGTCGTCTCCAAAATGACCGAAACGACAATCAGCACACCAGTACCACCAATAGCCAATGATTGAATATTTGTCAAAAGCTGTGCAAGTGAAGGAAGAACCGCGATAAAACCAAGAAAGAGCGCTCCGGCAAAAGTGATCCTCGACACGACAAACTCGAGGTATTTTTTGGTCGGCGCACCCGGTCGAATACCAGGCAAAAATGCTCCGCTTTTCTTGAGCTCTGATGAAATATCTTCGGCGTTAAAAAACACCAGTGCCGAGAAAAAAGAGAAAATCAAAACAACGGTGAAATAAACGGCCATGTAAATGTATGACGTTGGTGCAAACCAGATGTTGAGGTTCTGTCCAAATGCAATCCAGGTATCGTTGCCAGACGAAGTAAGAATGCCCGCCAAAAACGAAGGAACGAGCATGAGTGATACCGCAAAAATAATCGGCAACACGCCAGTTACATTTACCTTGATAGGCAGGTGGGTACTCTGGCCACCATACACTTTGCTACCACGCGTTCTCTTAGCATACTGGATCTGGATTTTACGAACTGCTTCGTTCATGTACACAATTAGGGCAATCACAAACAGGAACAGGGCAAGAAAAATCCCAACTGTCATCAATTGATCGGCTGTAGTGAGCGACCAAATCTGGGCAACTGCGGTTGGCAACTCACTGATGATGCCAGCAAACAAGATCATCGAGATACCATTGCCAATGCCATACAGTGTGATGAGCTCACCAAGCCACATAACAATAAGTGCGCCTGTGACCAAAGAAAGAATGAGCACGCCCAAAATAATAGGATCAGACGCGAGCAACAAATCTTGCGAACGCAGCAGCGCAAGGACAGAAATACTCTGCACAATACCGAGAGGCACTGAAAGTAAGCGAGTGTATTGATTGACTTTCTCTCTGCCACTCTCGCCATCCTTTTGCATTGCTTTGAGTTGTGGCACAACCATACCTGCCAACTGCATCACAATGGAAGCAGTGATGTACGGGTTGATGCCGACGGCAGCAATCGAAAAACGTGCAAGGGTACCGCCTGAAAAAACATTGAGTAGGCTCAGAAACTGACTGCCATCAAACAACTGCCCAAGTCGAACAATGTCGACTCCTGGGAGCGGGATGTGAGCCAATATACGAAAAACTAGGAAGACTCCAGCGGTGAAGAGGAGTTTTTTTCTCAGTTGTGGAGCGGACCAGATTTTTTGGAAGAAGGTGAGTATTCTCTGCACAGTTATGGTTATGTAGTCTGTGTAATACTACCGCCTGCTGCTTCAATTTTCTTTTGTGCTCCTGGAGTGACGACAATATCAATCACTTGCAACTTCTTTGTGATTTCGCCTGTACCAATAATTTTGACTGCTTGTGCACGAGAGCTCACGAGTTTTTCTAACTTCAGTGTCTCGAGCGTGACTTTTGTGGCAGAGACAAGATTCAGTTTTTTCAATGAAAGCTCAACTCGCTTGCCGAAAGAGACGAAACGACCTTTGCCTCGCAGCATTGGCATGCGCTTGATGAGTGGCAACTGTCCACCCTCGAACCATAATGCAGTCTTTCCACCAGCTCGTGATTTCTGTCCCTTTTGCCCTCTGGTAGAAGTGTGACCACCGACACCTGAGCCATAACCGCGACCGACTCGCTTGCGTTGTTTGATAGAGCTTGGGGGTAACTTGGAGAGTAAACTTGACATACTTATTTCTTCTTGCTTGCTTTTTTAGCTGGGCTTTTTGCAATCACTTTTTTTACCGGTTTTTTAGATGCCTCTGGCTTGACCTCTTTTTTTGGCTCAGCTGCTTCTTTTTTGACTTCACTCAATCGCTTTTGCTCTTCCTTCACCTTTTGTGCCTCTTCTGTCTCTACCTGAGCAATTGACTTCAATGAGATATTTTTGAGTTGCACGATTTCCGAAATGCTCGTCAAAGCTGCAAAAGTCGCGTACACATTTGACGCCTGGTTTTGAGCACCCAATATTTTACTCGAAATATCTCGGATGCCAGCTGCTTCGACCACAGCACGAACTGGACCACCAGCAATGACTCCAGATCCTTTTGGTGCTGGTTTGAGAAGAACTTGCCCCGCACCTTTTTTCATGACAATGCGAAATGGAATTGTTGTGCCATCGATTGGTACAACAATCATGCGCTTCTTGGCTTTTTTGATGCCTTTTTGAATTGCAGAAGACACGTCTTTTGCTTTGCCAAGTCCAACACCAACCTTACCTTTTCTGTCACCAACTACCATGAGTACTGAGAAACCTACCTTACTGCCGCCCTTTGTTTTTTTTGAAACACGGGAGATTTGGATAACCTTCTCGTCGTACTCTGATACTTGGTTGTGCTGTTCTGCCATAAGAATCCTATATTGTAATGCCTTCTGCACGTACTGTCTGTACAAACTCACGAATTCTACCCAAGTATGGATACTGCCCACGGTCAAAGATTGCTGCTGCAATCTTTCTCTTCTGCAACTCTGCTGCAACTGCTTTGGCCAATGCGTTGGAAACTTGTGTCTTGGTCAAACCATCACCAACTTTTTGTTGTGATTTGGAGTGCATACCAAACAGCGTTTTCCCTGCTCCATCGTCAATCACCTGAACTTGAAATTTCTTATTTGAACGCAGTACGGAAATTCTTGGTCGCTTAGCGGTGCCAAACAACTTCGCACGCACTCTGCGTTGTCGAATTTGGTCTGTAGTAAGATGGTGAAATGCTTGTGACATGGTTGTATTCTGCAACTTTATGCTGCGGCTGCCTTACCTTGTTTACGTTTGACTACTTCGCCCTCATATCGCACGCCCTTGCCCTTGTAAGGCTCTGGTGGTCGCATTGCGCGAATCTCAGCTGCGATTTGACCAACACGTTGCTTGTCAATTCCGGTGATAATAATTGTTTCTGTGTCTGGAACAGCAAGGGTAATACCCTGGATAGCCTCCTGAACTATGGGGTGAGAGTATCCCAAGGCGAGTGAAACACCAGCACCTTTGGACTGCGCTCTATAACCTGTGCCGACAAGCTTTAAGGTCTTGGTATAGCCTGTACTCACTCCAATAATTGCATTCTGCAACAAACTGCGGATTAAACCATGGTTTGCTTTGCTCTGTCTCGTGTCGTTTGCTCGAGTAACAGAGATTTCAGATTCTGTTTGGGTAAAAGTAATACCAGAAAGCAGCGTAACAGTAAGCTCTCCCTTTGGGCCTGTAACAACCACTTCACGATTGTTCTGAGTGAGCGTAACGCCAGAAGGAATGCTGATGGGTGTGCGTCCAATTTTTGACATATCTTACCAAACCTGACAAAGCAGTTCTCCGCCAAGCTTACGCTTGCGCGCTTCTTTATCTGATAATAATCCTTCGTTCGTTGATAAAATCGTAATGCCATAACCTCCGAGTGCTCGGGGAATTTTGTTTGCTGGCGCATACACTCTGCGACCTGGCTTCGAAATGCGCTTAACATCGTTTACAACTGAGACACGATTGTTGTACTTCAGCTCGACTTTCAAAGATGGAAACTTACCAGTAGTTACCTGCTCAATTTTGGTAATGTACCCCTCTTGAACCAAGATTTCGCCAAGGGAGTGACGCATCTTTGAGTACGGCAACTCCACTATAGTGTGATGCGCACGTAGTGCGTTCTTGATTCGGATGAGAAAGTCTGCGATTGGATCTGTCATGTTACTTACTTGCCTTTACAACACCAGGTAGCTCACCTTTGAGTGCTAGTTCTCTGAATGTTAGTCTACTTAAACCAAAGAACCGCATATATGCCTTGGGTCGGCCGGTTATTTTACATCGATTTACTCCTCGAGTCGAGACTCGATTATATTTTTTCTCTCCAGAGAGAATGAGCTCTCGTCGCTTTTGCAACAGCCGTAATGATTTAGCGATTTTAGATTTCTTTGCCATACTCTATTACTTTCCTGATGTATCTTCCTTTTTCACGAAGGGCATACCTAGTAGTGTAAACAATCGCAGGGCATCAGCATTGTTGTTTGCTGTTGTAACAAACACTGCCTGAAAACTTCTGATGCTCTCGACTGTATCAAAATTTACTTCTGGAAAAATGATTTGCTCTTGTATGCCCAAACTATAATTGCCATTACCATCGAAGCTCGTACTTGGCACTCCTTGAAAATCTTTCACTCTAGGTAATGCAACAGCGAGTAATTTGTCAAAGAACTGCCACATGCGGTTGTCGCGCAGTGTAACACTCACTCCAAGTGGGTCACCCTGGCGCAACTTAAAGGTTGCGATAGATTTTTTAGCAAGTGTAATATTCGGTTTTTGACCCGTGATGGCCATGAACTGTTGTGCAATATTCTCTAGAACTGGTTTTCGAGCTCGAGGATCTTGCGGATTACTCACGCCCATATTTACTACTATCTTGAGTAGTCTTGGCACGGCGAACTCACTCTGCACACCCATCTCTTTTTTGAGTGCTGGTACGACGGTGTCTTTGTAGTGTTGTTGTAGTTGTGTCATTATTTCTTTTTTGCAGCTTTCACCACTGGTGCTAGAGCTCCGGATTTCTTAAAAATTCTTGTCTTAGTCCCACCTTTGATCTCAAATCCTATTCTGTCTTGTTTTCCTTTTTCGTTGAGGACCGCTATCTTTCCCATATCAAGTGGTCGCTCTACCTTGCGGATCTCTCCTGCTTGGCCGTCTCTTGGTTTGACATGGCGCGAGTACATATTTGCACCAGCGACGACGACCTTATTTTCTTTTGGAAAAACCTTAGTGATCTCTCCGGTCATTCCCTTATCTCTACCCGATGTCACCAGTACTTTGTCGCCTACAAATACTTTCATAGTTATAGTACCTCTGGTGCCAAGCTTGCAATTTTTGCAAAGCCTCTATTCTTTACCTCGCGAGCCACTGGTCCAAATACACGAGTACCAATGGGATTAGGACTCTTCATAGACTCTATAATCACGGCAGCATTGTCGTCAAATCGTACGTAGGTGCCATTGGCTCTGCGAAACTCTTTTCTAGTGCGAACGATCACGGCTTTCACTTTTTCACCTTTTTTAATGTTCGATTGTGGATCAGCAGCAATCACTGACGCGGCCACAATATCGCCAATATAACCGAAACGTCGTTGTGATCCGCCATGCACTTGAATAACGCGCAGGCGTTTTGGCCCACTGTTGTCACTCACAGCTAATACGGTTCGCAATTGAATCATTCTGCTTTCACTACTTTTGCTGCTACTTTAAATCGTTTTGTTTTACTCATTGGTCTGCATGACTCGATCACTACCTCGTCACCTTCTTGCAACTTAAGGTCTGTGTAGTGACAGGCATATCGCTTTGTGCGTTTAACTGACTTGCCGTACATGGGGTGCTGCCACTGTCTGGTTACGGTAACTTGTGCCGTGTTTGGTGTCTTGAGTGTAGTAATTATGCCTTGAAGCTGTTTCATGCTGTTGCCTTCATCTTTTCTTTTAACACGGTCTGTACGCGAGCAATGTCTTTGGCCAAGTGAGAAACTTGGGCAATGTTTGCGAGCTTGTGCGAAAACTTCTGCATTCGCAGCGAAACAAAAGAGGTTCTCAACTCATCAAGTTTCTGTATGAGCTCACTCGCTTCTAGTTCGTGTAGTTTGTGTATATCGTTTTGTTTCATGTCATTTTTTCAAAAAAGCTGTTTTGACCGATAATTTATGTCCTGCTTTGCGAAATGCATCTCTTGCAATTTCTTCTGTTACACCGGACAACTCGAAAAGAACCGAGCCAGATTTTACTACCGCTACGTGTTCTTCGACTGCACCTTTACCCGAACCCATTTTTACCCCAACTGGCTTCTTAGTAATTGGCTTGTGTGGGAAGACACGAACCCAGTACTTACCAGCCCGTTTGGTCATAAACGTAATCTTCTTACGGGCGGCTTCGATTTGTCGTCCCGACACCCAACCAGACGAAGCAGCCTGCAAACCAAACTCACCAAACGCAACATCAACACCTCGGGTAGCTATACCACGGCGTTTGCCTCTAAATTGCTTGCGGAATTTTTCTTTTCGCGGTTGCAACATAGCTATACTACCTCTCCTCTATAGATCCAAACCTTGATGCCGACAAATCCTGAACGAGTTGGCGCGGCTTCTTGGTAATAATCTATATTTGCACGTAGTGTTTGTGTTGGCACGCTTCCTTGTGAGTACTTCTCGTTGCGTCCAATTTCTGCGCCACCAATTCTTCCTGACAACTCGATTTTTACTCCGAGTGCTCCCGCCTGCATCACGCGCTCAATCGCTTGCATAACAGCTCTGCGATGAGGGAATCGCTTCAGGAGTTGATTTTGGATTCGCTCAACAACTAGCTTTGCACTTAAATCTGGTTTATTTACTTCTTCGACACGCAAATCAATTTTGACACGGTCCTTCTTGAGTTTTGAGACATTGAGTAAGCGCTCGACATCTTTCTTTACTTCCTCGAGGTTTACACCACCGCGACCAATCACAACGCCAGGACGAGATACGTACAACACAATTTTGATGATAGTTAAAGATCGTTCGATATCAACCTGCACAACTCCAGCACTCAATAACTTCTTTTTGAGGTGTGTGCGCAATCGATAATCTTCGATAACAGTATCGCTGTATTGCGCGGGTTCAGCAAACCAGCGCGACTTCCAACCGAAAGTGTTGCCAGTGCGAAAGCCAGTTGGATGAACTTTTTGTCCCATATTTTTACCAGAGGGGTATTGTACTACACTCTCTTACTTTTTACTTGGCTTTTTTGTACTTGCTACTGTTTTTTTTGCTATCACTTTTTTTGGTTCAGATTTTGGTTCAACTTTTGCTTCAGACTTTACTTCAATCTCTTTTTTTGGCTCTTCAGCCTTTTTCTCTACTTCTTCGAGCTCCAAAATGACGTGGCTGGCCAATTTAACAATGCTGTGTGCGCGACCTCGACTAACCGCACGGAATCGTTTGTAGCGAGCACCCTCATTTACTTGAATTGACTTAATTTTTAGTTGATCAATCGAAAGATTGTGATTATGTTGTGCATTTGCAAGCGCCTGACGAAAGACTTTGAGCATCACTAAAGCTGATCGTCTTTCGACAACCGCGAGCTGCTTGAGAGCTGCCTCGACAGACAGACTGCGTACCGCATCGGCAACGAAGCGAATTTTTCTCGGTGTTTGTCTGGTATTTTTTTGAACTACTCTAATGATCATATGCAGTTTATGTCTTGGTAAGTACTCGTTTTACGATTCTGCCGTGACCGCGGAATGTTCTGGTTGGGGCAAACTCACCCAACTTGTGACCGACCATAGCCTCGCTAATAAAAACCTCAACAAAAGCCTTGCCCTGATGAATCAGAAAAGTGTGACCAACAAAATCAGGACTGATAACCGAGTGCCTACTCCAGGTCTTGATAGCTGTCTTATCGCCCATCTGCTTCTGCTTCATCACTTTGATGAGCAGTTTTGGATCGACATATGGTCCTTTTTTACTTGATCTTGACATGATTATTTTTTGCTCCGTCTATCTCGTACAATATATTTTTTACTTGTTTTTCGCTTACTGCGAGTTTTCTTACCAAATGCATGTTTGCCCCATGGCGTCTTTGGATACTTCATACCAACGCCACTGCGACCTTCACCACCACCATGTGGATGACTGTTTGGATGTTGTGCAGTACCACGAACCGTTGGACGAATACCAAGCAAGCGCTTTGTGCCAGCTTTGCCGAGCTTGCGACCCTTCCACTCTTGATTACCAACCTGGCCGATTGTAGCGATACAATCAAGTTTTAGCAAACGAAGTTCTTTTGAGGGAAGCAACACAACTGCGAACTTCTCTTCTTTGGATTGAATCAGTGCGCCAGTACCTGCTCCACGAACGATTTGAGCGCCTTTACCTGGTGTCATTTCAATGTTGTGAATAAATACACCCACGGGAATATTTGCTAGAGGCAAAGCATTTCCTGGTCTAATTTCTGCAGTTGGCCCGGCCATAATGGCGTCACCTACTTGGAGACCTTCTGGAGAAAGTTGATAGGTTTTTTCTCCATCTGGGTATTGAATCAAAGCTATGTGAGCACTGCGCATTGGATCGTACTCGATTCGCTGCACTACACCTGAGATGTTGCGTTTGCTACGCTTCCAATCGATAACCCGCAAACGTTTCTTAACACCACCACCGCGATGACGAACCGTGACATGGCCACGGAAACCTCGACCCTGTCTCTTTTTGTGACCTGGAACGAGCAGTGATTTCTCGGGAGAACCTTTGTGTAGTTCGGAACGATCGATCACTACTTGATTTCTTCTGCCGTCGCTGGTTGGTTTGCGTTGTCGTAACATAGTTTATGCAGTTTTTTCTGCTGCTCCTACATTAAATAAATCGATACTATCACCAGCCTTGAGCGTGACTACTGCTCGCTTCACCTTTTTCTTTTGAGACAAAAGACGCTTTGTGCCGACACGTTTACTGTGTGAGTTGTACATAAGCGTGCGGACAGCCAAAACAGTGACTGAAAATGCCTTCTCAACTGCTTCTTTAATTTGATTTTTGGTAGCACTGGTAGCGACTGCAAAGGTATAGGCGTTTCCGGTTGCTGCCAATTGATAGGTTTTCTCAGTGATGATTGGTTTTTTTATCGAGAATGTTTGCATTTATGCCTTTTTTGCTTTCGTCACTGCTGGCTTTACAGTGGTTTTTTTGGCAACTGCTTTTTTGGTAACAGTTTTTTTAGCTGCTGGTTTCTTCGCAGCTGACTCGACAACTGGCTTTTCTACAACTACAACACTTGGTTCGCCACCAATTCGCGCATCAACCATCGCTTTTGATTCTTTGGTAAACAAAATTGCATCAGCTTGAACTACGTGTAGTACGTTCAATTGGGCTGCAAGTACTGGTGTTACTCTTGCAATGTTTCTGAGGGAACGAAGCACATTTGCGTCTGATTTATCAAGAACAATGCAAATCTTGGTAGCATCGGGAGCTGCTTTTTTGAGCAACTCTACTGCACCTTTTGTTTTACCAGTAAGAGTTGAGAGGCCAGAAATTATAGAAGTAACCGCCGCTTGCATACTCAAAGCCTCAGAGAGCGCTTGTCGCTTCATTGCCGGTGGCAAAGCGCGACTCCAATTGGCGTTACCTCTTGGTCCGTGCGCAACTCCACCACCCACAAAAATTGGAGCAGATCGTGCGCCATGACGAGCTCCACCCGTACCTTTTTGCTTGTACAATTTTTTCTTAGTACGTGATACTTCAGCACGTGTTTTGGTTTTACTCGTACCCTGTCGCTTGTTCGAGAGCACGACTGAAACAGCTTGGGCGACTAGTTTTGTATTGATTGCTTTTTTCATGTTACGCTGCTGCCTCTGTCACTGCTTCTTTTGGTTCGTCTGTCTTCTCCACAACCGGCTCTGCTACACCAGATGCAGCAAAGTTGAGTGAAACCGCTTGGTGTTCACCTTGTTTGCGAATTCGCAGTGATGAGCTGATAGAACCTGGCACTGGACCACTAATCCAAATCTCTTTTCCAGCTGGGTCAACGTGCACCACAACCAGTCCAGAAACGGTGATGACGTCCACACCGAAGTGTCCAGGCATTCGTTTGCCTTTGTACACTCTACCGGGAGTAGTACCTGCACCGATAGAACCAATTGCACGAGTACGATCTGATTGACCATGCGTCTTAGGTCCACCTTTAAAACCATATCGTTTGACACCACCAGCGAAACCTCTTCCTTTTGATGTGCCCTGCACCTTGACGACATCCCCTACTGTGAGCACATCGAGAGCAGAGATGCTACTGCCAACACTTGGTGCTGCAGTGGCTTCATCTGTGGCTGTAAACTTGGTGCCGCGCAATAGTTGTGCACCAATAGTAAAACCGCTCTGAGCAAGCTGAGAGCGGACTGGTTTCTTCATGTTTTTGAGGTTTTTTTTGCCATATCCCACGATAAGGGAGGTGGTATTTTCAGCGTCTGATGCTTTTGAAGCGACGATTAAATTATCGGCTGCTTTGCAACGAGTCACAGCAATACGCTTCCCGGCGGTGTTCCAGGCTTGTGTCATGCCAATTTTTGTCACAAAGATATCTTGCATACGTATATGTTTCTCTATTCTCTTGGAGCATTCAGCTTACATCTTTATCTGTATTGATACTCCTGCTGGCAGCTCTAAATGCATTAACGAGTCGATTGTTTTGCTTGTTGGGTTTACGATATCGAGCATACGTTTGTGTGTTCTGATCTCGTAGTGCTCTTGGGCGTTCTTGTCTGCGTGTGGCGAGGTCAAAACAGTAAAGGCTCTGATGTGAGTCGGTAATGGGACGGGACCAACAACCTGTGCTCCAGTTGAGAGTGTTGTCTCAAGAATTTTCTTGCTTGCCTCATCAATGACACGATGGTCATACGATTTGAGACGTACTCGAATCTTGTTGGTTGCTGCGTCTGTTTTTACTTGTTTTGCCATGTATCTTTCTTGACCAAATCGTAGGGTGCGATTATACAAACTTTTTCTCGAGAAGTAAACCCCGTCACTCGAGATTGTTTATTTACGCATCTGTCAAAAAAAAGAAGCGCCCGAGGTTTCCTCGAGCGCTACTCTTAATTTTTGCTATACCTTACTTCAGGATTTTGGTTATTGCTCCTGCACCAATCGTGTGTCCGCCTTCACGAATTGCGAAACGCAATCCTTCGTGTAGGGCTACTGGCACAATTACTGTCATCTTGGCGTTATCACCAGGAATGACCATCTCAACACCTTCCGGCAGAGTTATCTCACCCGTAACGTCTGTTGTTCTGATGTAGAACTGTGGACGGTAACCAGTGAAGAATGGCTTGTGTCTGCCACCTTCTTCTTTGGTGAGAATGTATACCTCAGCCTCGAAGTCGGTGTATGGTTTTGCAGTTCCAGGCTTGGCCAGGACTTGTCCACGCTCGACATCGTCTTTGCCGACACCGCGCAAGAGAATACCGACGTTGTCGCCTGCTTCGCCTTGATCAAGCAACTTGCGGAACATCTCAACACCAGTGACAGTCGTCTTTTGTGCGTCACGAATACCAACAATTTCGATTTCCTCGCCGACTTTGACCACGCCCGAAGCGATTCTACCGGTCACTACTGTTCCTCGACCTTTGATCGAGAAAACATCTTCGATTGGCATTGCAAATGGCTTATCCAACTCTCGAACTGGATCTGGGATGTATGAGTCAACCGTGGCCATAAGCTCCATGACCTGAGCTTGTGCATCTTTATCACCCTCGAGGGCTTTGAGTGCACTGACTCGGACAATAGGAGTCTTGTCACCATCATATCCATACTTGGTAAGCAATTCGCGAACTTCCATCTCGACCAGATCGAGCAACTCAGCATCATCGACCATGTCAACTTTATTGAGTGCAACAACGATCTGAGGAACGTTGACCTGCTTGGCCAAGAGAATGTGCTCTCGTGTCTGTGGCATTGGACCATCGGTAGCGGCGACAACAAGAATTGCACCATCCATCTGCGCTGCGCCAGTGATCATGTTCTTGATATAGTCAGCATGACCTGGAGCATCAATGTGTGCGTAGTGACGCTTTTCTGTTTCGTACTCAATGTGAGAGATATTGATGGTAACACCACGAGCAGCTTCTTCTGGAGCATTATCGATATCACCATACCCCATTGCCTTGTTCAAAGCGGAAGGATAAAGTGCAGCGAGCGTGGTGGTAATTGCTGCCGAAAGAGTTGTTTTACCATGGTCAACGTGACCAATGGTCCCGATGTTTACATGTTGCTTATTGCGGACAAATTTATTTGCGTCTGCCATTGTGCCTCCGTTTTTTTTATTACTTCAAACTACTACTTATTACTTTTGACGTTCTGCGATAATTTTTTCCGTGATCGACTGCGGAACAATTTCATAATGACTTGGAAGCATCACTGAAGACGCTCTTCCTTGAGTCATACTTCTGAGAATTGTAACATAGCCCTGCATCTCTGCCAATGGCGCGAGTGCTGTGATGATTGTGGTTGCTCCCCGAGTTGCGGTGCCTTGAATTTGCGCTCTACGTGAACCTAAATCGCCAATGACATCTCCCATAAAATCATCTGGTGTAGAAACTTCGAGCTTCATAATGGGCTCGAGCAGCACCATACCAGCAGTCTTTACACCTTCGCGCATACCGAGAGAGCCTGCCATCTTGAATGAAAGTTCACTCGAGTCAACATCGTGGTACGAACCGTCATGCAGCGCAACAGCGATGTCAGTCATCGGGTAACCAGCGAGAAAGCCCCTTTCGAGTGATTCTTGGATACCCTTATTGGTTGGTTCAATATATTCTCGTGGGACAACACCGCCTGTGATTTCATTCTTGAATTCGTAACCGGTGCCTCGATCTTTTGGCTCAAGTCTGAGCAGTACGTGTCCATACTGTCCTCTACCACCAGATTGTTTGATGTACTTGCCTTCTGCTTCTGCCACTTTCGTAATTGTTTCTTTGTATGCAACCTGTGGCTTTCCAACATTCGCATCGACACCAAACTCTCGTTTCATACGATCAACAATGATCTCCAAGTGCAGCTCTCCCATACCACCAATGATGGTCTGACCTGTGTCTGAGTTGGAACTAATCTTGAAAGTAGGATCTTCTTCTCCCAATTTTGCCAAAGCCATACCCATTTTCTCTTGATCTGATTTTGTTCTTGGTTCAATCGCAAGTGAGATAACCGGATCTGAGAAGGTAATACCCTCAAGAATAATTGGGTTAGCCTCGTCACAGAGAGTATCACCAGTCTTAGTATCTTTGAGACCAACAATTGCAACAATTTCCCCTGCTTTTGCTTCAGTGATTTCTTCGCGCTGATTGGCGTGCATCAGGAGGAGGCGTCCAATACGCTCTTTCTTTCTTCTGGTAGAGTTGTAAATATACGTACCAGAGTTCAGTACCCCAGAATACACTCGGCAGTACGTTAATTTCCCAACGTGTGGGTCAGTCTGGATCTTGAAAGCAAGGAGACTCAGTTTTTCTTCTGGCACCAATTTGCGCACTAGCTCTGCATCTGTTTTAGGATCGATTCCAGTGATGTGATCAATGTCGGTTGGTGATGGCAAGTACTCAACAACCGCATCAAGTACCGGTTGTACACCAGTGTTCTTGAGGGAAGAGCCTGCAAAAACGGGCACGAGTTTATAGGCAATGACTGCTCTGCGCAGGGCTGCTTTGAGCTCGTTAACGGAAATTTCTTCTTCTGCAAAAAACTTTTCGAGCAGTGCGTCATCGGTCTCGGCAATGGCTTCAACTAACTCAAGACGCTTTTGTTCTACTTGAGCCTTATATTCTTCTGGAACTTCTGCAATTTCTGGCTCAGTGGCTGTGGCAGAGTCGTTCCAAAACAGCGCTTTGCGCTCGAGCAACTGGATAACACCTTTAAAATCATTTTCTGCGCCCATTGGGATGACCATGACTGCGGGTTTGACACCAAATTTTACCCTGATGTCTTCAATCGTTGCCAAGAAATCTGCGCCAAGTTTATCCATTTTGTTGATGAAACAGATTCGAGGAACATTGTATTTGTCTGCTTGTCTCCAAACAGTTTCTGATTGTGATTGCACGCCTTCACTCGCGTCGAGCACGGTTACACCACCATCAAGTACGCGCAAACTGCGTTCTACTTCGGCGGTAAAGTCTACATGACCTGGAGTGTCGATAATGTTGAGTCGGTATGGCAATTTGTCCAGATGAGCATCGAGGTACGGTGTCCAGAAAGTCGTAGTTGCAGCAGACACAATGGTAATACCACGCTCTTGTTCTTGTGCCATCCAGTCCATCGTCGCAGCACCCTCATGCACCTCACCGATTTTGTAGGTTTTGCCAGTAAAGAAGAGAATACGCTCGGTAGTTGTAGTCTTGCCTGCATCGATATGGGCGATGATGCCGATATTGCGAATGCGGCTCAGCGGAACCTTTTGAGACGTTGGGGTAAGAGTGGCCATATACTACCTTTACCAACGGAAGTGAGCAAATGCTTTATTGGCCTCTGCCATACGATGTGCAGTTTGTTTGCGATTGATAGCTCCGCCGGTGTTCTCGATTGCGTCGAGCATCTCGGCTGCTAGCTTCTCACTAAAGGAGTGAAATTGTTTACTTGGTCGTTTGTTTGATTCCTGCACCAACCAACGAAGCGCGAGGGCTTCGCTTCTTTTTGGTCGAACCGGCATCGGAACCTGATATGCAGCACCACCGACACGACGAGAACGAACTTCCATCTGTGGACTGACTGCAGATAAAACTGAATCTAGTAACTCGAGTGGTTTCAGTTTAGTCTTTGTCGCCGCAAGTTCGAGAGCACCATATACTTGCTTCTTGGCAACACTCTGTTTGCCATCTTTCATGACATAATTAATCAGACGTGCAACGACTGCTGAGTCGTACTTGCCGTCTGGAAGAACTGTTCTGGATGGAGCTTGTTTTGATCGCATATTATTTAGAGCAGATTAACTGCGCTTCACACCGTACTTACTACGACTGGTCTTACGACCTTCTACGCCGGTAGCATCGAACTTGCCACGCACAATGTGATACTTCACACCAGGCAAATCTTTTACTCTACCACCACGTACCAACACAATGCTGTGTTCTGCTAAGGAGTGTCCTTCGCCCATGATGTAGGCGGTGACTTCCATTTTATTGGAAAGACGAACACGAGCAACTTTACGCAAAGCAGAGTTTGGTTTCTTTGGCGTCATTGTCTTGACGACAGTACAGACACCACGTTTTTGTGGGTTGTTTGTCTTGACAGGACGACCAGTGTTCGAGTTAAAACTACGACGTAGTGCTGTTGCTTTGATCGTAGCTCGCTTGCTTCTGCGGCCTTTTCGAACTAATTGATTAATTGTTGGCATAGATTTCTCTCTTTACAGATTCATGATTTTATCATATTCCCCGCCTGAGTGCAGAGGTAAATCAGATAATTCTGGCTCTCTCCTCACTTGTCGGGATCAAACGACCAATAATCACGTTCTCTTTGAGGCCCTGCAACTCATCAATGGCGCCAATACTTGCAGCATCAGTCAAAATATGTTTTGTGTGCTGGAACGATGCGGCTGACAACCACGAATCAGTGTACAGTGACGAGCGAGTGATGCCGAGGAATAACACCTTGGCAGTTGCCGGTTCACCACCTGCAGCGATCGTCTCTTCATTGATCTGACTAAAGCGGCTGCGTTGCGCAATTTCACCAGCTAAGAACGAGGTGTCTCCAGACGATTCAATCTGCAATTTGTCACTCATCTTGCGGACAATCACTTCAAAATGCTTGTCATGAATTGGAATGCCTTGTGACTCATAGACACGCTGTACTTCTCGCACGAGGTGCTGCTGAACTGGCAAAAGACCCTGCAACTGCAACATCTCTCGCATGTTGATAGAGCCTGCCGTGAGCTGTTGACCAATGTGTACCAAATCTCCGTCCTCAACAATCAGTGGTGTGCGCGATGAAATGGTGTACTCGACCTTGTCTGTCGTGCCAATCGTAATGATTGTCTCGTCATCCTTGGTTTTGATCTTCACCTTACCTGCAACCTCAGCAATCAAAGCCTGATTCTTTGGTGTTCGGGCTTCGAGTAACTCCTCAACACGTGGCAAACCTTGCGTCACGTCAAGACCGAGAATACCGCCCGAGTGCTTCACGCGCATGGTTAGCTGCGTACCTGGCTCACCAATAGATTGTGCGGCAACGATGCCGACTGGGACACCAAGTTGCACCATGTCATGGGTGGAGAAATCCCAACCATAACACTGTGAACACATACCCTTAATTGCTTGACAAGCTAGTGGGGAGCGAACAAATACTGTGCCGACATTGGCCTCGGCAATCTCTTTAGAAACAGCGGGCGTGATAATCTCGCCTTGTTTTACCAAAGTCTTTTTGCCTGCCTTGATATCCTGAGCCGCTACGCGACCCATGATTCTTGTCGCAAAGATTTCTGGGCGATCTGCCTGTGCAATTTCAATTCCCTCGGTTGCTCCACAATCCTCTAACCTGATGATCACGTCATGTGCAACATCACACAAGCGTCGAGTGAGGTAACCTGCATCTGCGGTTTTGATGGCAGAGTCAGTCAAACCTTTTCTCGAACCACGAGCGGAAGTCACGTACTCAAAAATGGAGAGGCCTTCTCGGAAGTTAGACTTCGTCGGCATTTCCACGATGTTTCCAAGTGGGTCAACAACCAAACCACGCATTGCGGCAAGCTGCTTAACCTGATCCTTGGAAGCACGGGTGCCTCCAGAGTTGATCATGACCTTGACTGCATTCTTCTCGGAATAGGAGTTCCAAGTTTGTTCAGCAACGGTATCGGTTGTCTTGATCCAAACATCAAACGCCAAACGTTTGCGTTCGTCTGCTGAGATACTTCCCTCGAGGTACTCCTCTTGAATCGTCTCAACCTGCTTGTTTGCTTCCTCAATGATGCCATCTTTTTCTGGAATCATGGCACAGTCCGTAACCGAGACTGAAAGTCCCGAGTCGGTCGCTGCTTTGAACCCAAGATCTTTGATGTCATCGATCAGTGCGGAAACAGCTTCGCTGTCGTGGATCTGAATAGCACGAGTCACAATTTGCTTAATGCGTTGTGCGTTCACCGGCTCATTGATAAACTCAAATGAGTCAGGCAAAACTGCATTAAAAAGCAAGCGTCCTACGGTCGTCTCTACTCGCTCTGTCTTGCCTGCGATCTCGAGGCGAACAGTGATGAGTTGACGACGAGTGATGTGCCCAATCTGGTATGCAAAGAGTGCTTCTTGCGTACTTGCATAAATCTGTTTCGACGCTGGTCTATCTTCATTCACAATGGTGAGGTAGTAGATACCCATTGCCATCTCTTTATTTGGCACGGTGATTGGCTCACCATTGGCTGGCTTCAGTAAGTTATGTGTTGCGAGCATCTGACCGCCTGCCTCTGCCTGTGCCTCAACTGTCAACGGTACGTGAACAGCCATTTGGTCACCATCAAAGTCAGCGTTGTAACCAGAACAAACACAAGGGTGAAGACGAATCGCATTTCCCTCAATCAAAATGGGGAAGAACGACTGCATACCAAGCTTGTGTAAGGTCGGTGCACGGTTCAAGATAACAGGATGGTTAGTCGTGACTTGTTCGAGAATGTCATACACCATTGGCTCACGACGCTCTATCAGCTGTCGCGCACTCTTCACGTTTGGTGCAACACCTTGCACGATCAACTCGCGCAAAACATATGGCTTGAATATCTCAAGCGCCATATCCTTTGGAATACCGCACTCATTGAGCTTGAGCTCTGGACCAACAACGATGACCGAACGACCAGAGTAGTCAACGCGCTTACCCAACAGATTTTGTCGAAATCGACCCTGCTTGCCACGCAGCATTTCACTGAGAGACTTCAACGGTCTGCGGGTAGCTCTGCGTCGAGACTGACGTGCTTGGGTACCATCGATAAGTGAATCAACTGCTTCTTGGAGCATGCGCTTTTCGTTGCGCAAAATGATTTCTGGCGCACCAAGATCAATCAAGTGTTTCAAACGGTTATTGCGGTTGATCACTCGACGATATAAGTCATTCAAATCTGAGGTAGCAAATCGACCACCACTCAGCTGAACCATTGGTCTGAGGTCTGGAGGAATAACTGGCAACACAGTAAGGAACATCCAAGTTGGATCAATCTGTGCCTTCTGCATGCCCTCGATCACACGCAAGCGCTTCGTCGCTTTGATACGACGCGCACCTTTGCTGTCATTCATCTCGACACGCAACTTTTCGATCAGATCATCGAGCTTGAGATCTTGCACGAGTTCGAGCAAACTCTCTGCACCCATGCCGACACGTAAGTGTGAAGCTACATCGTACTCTTCGATTTTAAGGTACTCATCTTCGGAAAGAATCACACCAAGATTGATCTTCTTTACCATCGCCTTGAGCGCTTTGTAGATCTCTTCGGTTTGTACTGATTGGCTATCAAGCTGCTTCTTGAGTGAAACAATCTTGTTCTTTGCCTTGAGCTCGAGCTCAGTCACCTTTAGCTGCAGCGTTTCTTTGTTGCTTACTTTTTCTTTGAGACTGGCAAGATTTTCCTTGAGCGTCTGCGCAACTTTTTCCATTTCTGTTTTTGCGACATCTTTGAGCTCATCGACCGCTGCGACCAAATCTATATCCATCTTTTCGAGGTTTTTTGCTTTTTCGTCAGCATCTACCTCGAGCACAATGTACTTAGAAAAGTACACCAGTGCGTTGATGTTTCGGGGAGAAATATCGAGCAAAAGTGATAATTTGGAAGGAGCACCCTTAAAAAACCAGATGTGTGAAACAGGAGCAGCCAAACTAATGTGACCCATACGCTCTCTGCGAACTTTGGACTGTGTTACTTCGACACCACACTTGTCGCAGACAATGCCGCGATAGCGAATGCGCTTGTACTTTCCACAGTAACACTCGTAATCCTTCATAGGACCGAAGATCTTTTCATCAAAGAGTCCATCTTTTTCTGCCTTGAGGGAACGGTAGTTGATCGTCTCTGGCTTGCGAACTTCGCCAAAGGACCAGGATTTGATTACTTCGGGTGAAGCAATTCTAATCTCGAGAGCGGTAAAATCTATTATGTTTTTCATATGCTCCTTTAGTTTTGTTCATCCTCTACTGGTTCTGCAGTTTCATCTGCATCATCATCGGCGAGGTCATCTGAGGTTGTATCCGCAGTTGGATCATCGCTTGGATCGTCACTCGAAACATCTTCACCTTCGCCCTCATCGGACTCATCAGCATCATCTGGATCTTCTACCATGTCAGGCTCGTCTCCATCTGGAATGGCAACAACTTCTTCGATAATCTCTTCTTCGACACCATGAGGTACTACATCAAGACCAAGTGAGTTGAGCTCTCGCATCAAAACTCGGAACGACTCTGGCACTGTTGGTGCTGGAATCACTTCGCCCTTGACGATAGCTTCGAACGCCTTGGATCGACCCATGACATCATCTGATTTGATCGTCAACATTTCTTGTAGGGTGTGAGCTGCGCGATGTGCCTCGAGCGCCCAGACTTCCATTTCTCCCAAACGCTGTCCACCCATCTGTGCTTTTCCGCCCAGAGGTTGTTGGGTCACGAGTGAGTATGGTCCAGTCGAACGCGCATGCATCTTGTCTTCGACCATGTGCGAAAGCTTAAGGATATAGCCGATACCCACGGTACTTGGCTCACCATATGCTTCGCCCGTTCGGCCATCATAGAGTTGTGCTTTTCCACTTGTTGGCAATCCTGCACGATCCAATTCTTGCCAAATTTTGTCTTCCTCAAAGCGCTCAAAGGCTGGAACTGCGATTTTGTAACCAAGTTTCTTGGCTGCCCAACCTGCATGTGCCTCGAGTAATTGTCCCAAGTTCATACGTGCAAGCACGGAAAGTGGGGAAATAATAACATCGACTGGCGTGCCATCTTCGAGGTGTGGCATATCTGCCATAGGAACAATCTTTGAAATAACACCCTTGTTACCATGACGTCCTGCGAGTTTGTCACCGACGGTAATTTTTCTCAGCTGTGCAACACGAACGGTCACTTCTTGCAGGGTACCTGGATCAAGCTCGTCTCCACTTGCTGCGTTTAGTACCTGTACATCAATCACTGTGCCGGACTCACCATGTGGCATGCGAAGCGAAGTATCGCGAACTTCTCGAGATTTTTCTCCAAAAATTGCACGAAGCAAACGCTCTTCTGGGGTCAACTCTGTTTCTCCCTTTGGTGCAATCTTGCCGACCAAAATATCACCGGAGCTCACAACACTACCGACTCGGACTACGCCATCTTCGGTCAAGTTACTGAGAAACACTTCGGCAACATTTGGGATATCACTCGTCAACTCTTCTGGTCCGAGCTTAGTATCCATTACTTTTGCTTTGAACTCGTTGATTTGAATCGAGGTCAAAACATCTTCGCGAACCAGACGCTCTGAGATAACAATAGCATCTTCATAGCCAAGACCGTCAAATGAGGTGTAGGCAATGACCACATTACTACCGAGAGCCAACTCACCGTGGTCTGCTGCTGGTCCGTCAATAATGACGTCCCCTGCTTTGACTGCTTGTCCTATGGTGACGATTGGGGTTTGGGAGTAACAAGTACTCTGCGAGGTGCGAACAAACTTTTCTATATTGTATGTTTCAACGTCACCTTTGATGAAAGTGGTTTCATCATTGAGAGAGGCATCAGTTTTGGCGGCATCAGCTTTTGATAACTTGATCTCAACTTTTGTGCCATCGACACTCACAACGGTTCCAGCATGTCGTGCTTTGACCGAGCGATGCATCGAGGTAGCTACAGCTGTCTCCATGCCTGTGCCAACAATTGGTGCCTGAGGCTTGATCAGAGGAACTGCCTGACACTGCATGTGGGTACCCATCAGTGCTCTGTTTGCTTCGTCGTGGGCGATAAAAGGAATCAGTGAAGCGGAAGTACCAACCACTTGACGAGGGACAACGTCGATGTACTGCACATCGGTAACCGGTCCTTCGATAAACGTGTTCATGTGGCGAATTGGCACCCACTCATCTTCGATGACATTGTCTTTGTTCAAATTAATACTGCGGTGGGTAATCTTGTAATCTTCTTCTTCGTCTGCAGACAGATACACGATCTCATCGGACACCTTCATTTTTGCGCCAGCTTTTTTGACTGGTTGATATGGTGCCTTGAGAAAGCCGAAACTATTGACGCGTGCGTAGAGCGAAAGATACGTGACTAAACCGATGTTTGGACCTTCTGGCGAACGAACGGGGTCAATCCTCGAGTATTGAGAAGCATTGATGTCACGCATCGAAAACGACGCGCGCTCTCGTGTCACACCACCGGTACCCATGACAGACAAACGACGAAGATTGTCTACTTCTGATAGCGGGTTGGTTTGGTCAAGAATAGTTGACAAACGGTTGCGTCGGAAGAACTCTGAGATGGTCGCAATCAGTGGACGTGCATTGACTAAACTGGCTGGACTCAACAGTTCATCCGTTTTTGTCAGAGACATTTTTTCTCGGATAGAGCGCTCGAGTCGGATTAAGCCGATACGGAACGCTGACTCTTGGACGAGCTCGCCAATTTGGCGAACACGACGATTACTCAAGTGATCAATATCATCGACCTTTCCCTTTTCGTTCTGTAGCAACATAAGGTACTTGACTGCGGCTGTGATATCTTCTGGGGTCAAAACAGTTGTATCTGGATTAGTTTTGAGCGACAAACGTCGATTGAGTTTGTAGCGACCAACTTTGCCAAGATCATAACGGCGACGGTCAAAAAAGAGCTGGCTGAGATACTCTTTTGCTGTTTCTATAACGGCTGGTTCGCCAGGGCGCATCTTCTCATAGATTTCAATGAGCGCTTCTGCCTGTGATTTTGTCGTATCTTTGGAAAGGGTTGTTTGAATCAAATCATACTCATCTTGAGTAATTTCATCGCGCAACATCGCGGTAATTTCTTCGTCGGTACTATAACCAAGCGCGCGAAGAAGTGTAGTGACAGGGATTTTTCGTCGGCGATCAATCTTGACTGTGATGACATTTTTCTTACCAACAGTCAGCTCGAGCCAAGAACCTCGTTTTGGGCGAAGTTCTGCGGTAAACAGCTGTCTACCAGTAATAGGATCTGCTTCACCTGAAAAAAAGACACCTGGTGAGCGAACCAACTGTGTCACTACAGCGCGCTCAATACCATTAATAATAAAGGTACCAATGTTGGTCATTTTTGGGATGTCACCCAAGAAAACGTCTTGCGCTTGCACATCACCTGTGCGCTTGTTGGTCAACTGTGCTGAAACGTACAGCGGCATATCGTACGAAACGCCCTTCTGCTTTGCTTCTGCAATGGAGTATTTTTGTTTGCCAAAGTAGTGTTCGCCAAAGGTCAGCGACCAGTTTTTGCCGGTGTAATCTTGCACGCCTTCGTCAGCATAAATCTCGGCAATGGTTTCGCGGATGCCTTGCTCAAGAAAAATCCGGTAACTCTCTACCTGCAAACCTACCAGATCTAATTCTGGTAAAGTAGTTTGCACAAGACCCCAATTTTGCCGATTAAGTTGTGACATAAGCGCTCCTTTACCTTAGTACCTCTGGTGGTACTGGGTGATGTTCGGCCAACAAAAACACAACCACGACGCTGTCGTGCTTGCGTGACACATTACTCACTGACCAAAAAACGATGTGTTGTGGTCTTCAGAAAATCACCCCTACTAATTTGTTTCCTAATAGCTGAACTCAGGATTTTAACACGATCGAGTTCTCACTGCAAGTAGCGAGAAATGTTCACGAGGTGCTCTTCGTACGTTTCGGCATAGTAGATCTCCCCAGTTGGGGCGTGCAGATAAAAATAATCGTCGCTGGCCAGAGGTGCGTGCACTGCTTGCAGTGCTGACAGACCTGGGTTGGCAATAGGGCGAGGCGGCAAACCAGCGTTGAGATACGTGTTAAACGCAGACTTCCGCTCTTTGTCTGCCACGAGAGGTGGCGCCCACCAATCACTACCAACTCGACCGCGAATATACTGCAGAGTTGCATCAACCTGCAGCGCCATACCAAGCTCAAGTCGATTCTCGAGAATTCCAGCTACTCGTCGTATCTGCTCACTCCCTCTGGCCTCGCGCTCTACGAGCGATGCAAGAATAACCAGGCGTTCAACCTCACTCGGGGTGAGATCGCCAAGGGTGGCAACTTTAGTTTCAAAGGTGGTTGTAAAGAGATCAACCAAGGCCGCGGTAGTGATTTCTCTTGGAACCAAGTAGGTATCTGGGAAAAGATAGCCCTCAAAGGTACTCGTGAGCTCAAGAAATTCGGCGGAGTCAAACTCTGATAACTCTGCTTTCTCTAGGTACTCTGCAATTTCTTCTCTTCTCCATCCCTCAAGAAGCGTGATCCAAACATCTTCGGTGCCTTCGGTCAGCGCCTGCGCGATCTCTGGGGTACTCTGGGCTGGGCTGAGCGTAAAGGTGCCAGCTTGGATTTTTTTATCGATCTTGTTGAGCAATACATATGCACGAAAGGCGTGTTTGGAGCGTATGAGCTTGGCTTCCTCCAATTTTGCCCCGATGGCAACAATGCCTTGACCTTTGGCCACGACGAACTTGGTATCCTCACCTGTATTTGCTACAGGGGAAAGGAGATACTTTGCACCGCCATAAACTCCAGCGACGGCGAGAATGAGAAGAGCTATAAGGGCAAGAAAAATCTTTGGTAGTTTTGGCACAGGTAGTAGTATAGTACAGAATTGTAACTATAGCTTTTCCATCCCACCATCACTTTTTTCGAGAACTTTCAGAAGTTCTCCAATGACCAAGCCAGGATCGTCGTATAACACCGTGTGAGAACCAGGAACGATTACTAACTCAACGTCATCTACAACATTCAAAATTTGATCAGCAGCGGAAATTGGAGTGATCTCATCATCGACTCCCCAAATCAAAATGGTTGGAGATTCGATTGTGGCGTAATCAACAGAAACGAGGTTCTGTTTGCGAAGCACAAATTGATACTTTGGCACTTCTTCCTTTGTCAGATACCGATTTGCCGCGTTGTGTATTTGATACACGAGACACTTCTTGGCTTCAAATGGGGTAACTGAAGATAACAAAATCTTTTTATACACCGAGAAGACATCAAGCATCTTAAAATATGTATTCAGTCTGGTATCTGCTCGCTCAGTTGTTGTTGAATCAACCAAAACCAGTGTTTGTACCTTTTCTGGAAAATCACTAGCATAAGCAGCTGCAATACCACCACCATTAGATTGGCCCAGGACTATCGATTCTTTCCAGTCAAGCTCATCAGTAAGTTCTGCAATGATTTGAGTTGTTTTTGACTGATCCCAATCTATCGAGGGAGGACCTGAGTGAAGCATCCCTGGAGGAGTGATGGCAAACACATAGAAATGCTTTGTTAACACTTCTAGAACAGGATTAAGACTCATTGGTTCATAGTTCAGAAACCGCATTGGCCAGCCATGTATAAAAATGAGTTTCTGTTTCTCAGGATCTCCAACCAATGCGTAGTTAATCCTCACACCATGAGATTCTATAAATTCACTGTATGCCTCTGGCTCTTGGTAATCACATCTCTGTTTGTAAACATTTCGCAATAAGGTAAAGGCGATGAAAAGGATGAGCGTAATTGCAAGTATCTTTTTCAGGTGATCTTTCGTTATTATTCTGTAACTTTCAATATGCAAGGTGAGAAAAAGACCAAATAAGAGTTTGCAAAAAAACTCTCACCGACTAATACAACTTGCCGCCTAACGGAATATCTTTGTCAGGACTGACAAGCACACACTCTCCATTTGAATCCGGCACTCCTAATGTCAACACTTCTGACATATTTTGTCCGATCTGTTTGGGCGGTAAATTAAGAATACCAATCACACGTTTTCCCATAAGCTCTTCGTCACTATAGTTTATGACTCTTGCACAAGATTGCTTTTTACCGATTACTCTGCCGAAGTCGATAGTGAGCTTGTGGGTTGTGTATTTAGCATTTTCGAGTTGCTGGACGTTGGATATCTCACCAACGCGGATGTCTACTTTCTCGAAGTCTTCAAAACGAATCATGGCTTATTTTACAAGAGTTTTTTACAAATTTCACTTATTGTTTCAGTATATCTGATGTTTACCGTTGTGAAACGAAGGCAAATATGGGTCGAGCGACGGCGGGAGTGAGCCAGATATACTGTGTTGTGCGAGGGTGATTTTCTGTAGTGATAACGGAAGAAAAATAAAGTGCAACGACCCCCGAAGCGTATTTTTCAATATTTTTTCATTCCTTATTATTTTTCTGAAGAATTTTTCCATTATTTGAAATTTTTATTTTTTC